>JAFOIV010000095.1 GCA_017420535.1 Eubacterium sp.
ATTTTAAGGGAGATTATTTTATGGAAGAAAGAATTTTAGAGTTATTATCAGAGGAGTATCCAGAAATCGATTTTGAATCATCAGATGCTTTAGTTGATGATGGAATTTTAGATTCATTAACAATTACAGGAATTATAGCAACACTTACAATGGAATTTGGAATTACAATTCCTTATGAAGAAATAATAGAAGAGAACTTTAACTCTGTTCAGGGACTTGCTGCTATGGTAGAAAGGCTTCAGAAATGATAGATACACTGATTAGGAAGTTTTTTGAATTAGAAGAAAAACAGCCTGAAAAAGTTGCCGTTGCATTTAAAAATGAAACCTTAACCTATAAGCAGTTATGCGAAAGAATCTGTGGAATGGCAGCTTTTCTTAAGGAAAATGGCGTTGAGAAGAAAGACAGAGTCTGTTTTATGGCTTTATCTAAACCTGAGATGGTGGTGACATACTTAGGAATTCAGATGATAGGAGCAGTTCCTGTTTTTCTCGATAAGAATTCAACTGCAGAAAATATTGCTTTAGTTTATGGATCTTCCGAGGCATCTCTTTTACTTTGTGATAAGCCTTTAAAAGATGCAGCTAAAGGTCTTAATGTGAAGTCTTTAAAGAAATTTTATGAAGCTTCCGCTGAGGCATCTAAAGACAAGATAAGTAAGATAAAAGAGGAATATGCTGTTCCTGAAGAAGATGAATTGGCAGAGATCCTCTTTACTACAGGTTCTACAGGAACTCCTAAGGGAGTTAAGTTATCATATAAATCAGTTCATAACATTTATATGAATACAATTGAAGGAATAGGCATTTCAGAGGATGAGATAATGCTTCTTCCTTTGCCCCTTAACCATTCATTTGCATTAAGAGTGCTTAGAGCGACACTTTATCAGGGGGCAACTGTGATACTTCAGAATGGATTTACCTTTGCAAAAGCTGTAGAGGATAATATCGAGAAGTTTAACTGTACAGCCATGGCCTGTGTGCCTGCGTCATATGAAGTAATGAAATCCCAGATGCAGGATGCCTTCAGCCTTGTTCTTTCAAAGTTAAAATATATTGAATTTGGTGCTGGTTCTTTATCAGTAGCTCAGAGACTTGAAATATCAAAATTACTTCCAAATGTACATATTTACAATACGTGGGGAAGTTCAGAATCTGGTGGAGCAATCTTCTGCGATGTAACAGCCTGTGTTAATAAGGGAGGAAAAGTTGTTTCATCATTGGGAAGACCACTTAAGGATAAAGTTAAGGTAAGGATCCTGGCTCAGGATGCGCCAATAGATGATCCAGAAAAGATAAATGGACATCTTGAAGAATACTTTATTGATGGAAATGAGTCTAACCCCGGAAGAATGACATTAAAAGGTGACATGCAGATGACAGGCTACTGGAATAATGAAATCCAGACTAAGCAGACTCTTATTGATGGATGGCTTCTTACAGGAGATTTAGCATATACAGATGAAGAAAATAATGTATATATGCTAGGCAGAGCTGATGATATCATCAACGTTGGTGGCGAAAAAGTTTCACCTATCGAGGTTGAAAATATAGCAGGTCAGTATGAATTTATCAAAGAATGCGCCTGCATGGGAGTAGAAGACCCAGATCATATCACAGGACAGGCACCAGCACTTTTTGTTGTGACAAAGCCTGGATATGTAGAAGAGGATTTTGTAAAGTTCCTTTCAGCTAATATGGAACGTTATAAAATGCCAAAGGTTTATATCAAGCTTCTTGAACTTCCAAGAAATAGAATGCAGAAGGTGGACAGAAAGAAACTTGCTGCAATCTATAATGGAAATGAAGATAAGCCACTTATGAATCCAATAGTTGAGAATCTTCTTACAAGAAGAAGTGTCCGTAAATTTACAGATCAGGAAATCCCAAAGGATATACTGGATGTGATACTTAAGTGCGGATATTATGCACCAAGCGGACATAATCTTCAGACCTGGCAGTTTACTGTTGTAGAAAAGGCTGAAGATATAGCAAGATTAAAAGAAGCTGCTGAGAAAGCATCTAAAGAAAATGATGTTAATTTCTATGGATGGGAGAATCCTAAGATTCTTATCTTAGTATCAAATGATAATAGAAATCCATTAGGTTGTCAGGATGCTGCAAATGCATCTGAGAATATGATGCTTGCGGCTCATTCTTTTGGTATTGGATCTGTCTGGTTAAATCCTCTTATGGCATTAAGAGATGTTTCACCAGTCAGTGAAATCTTAACCGAATTTGGCGTTCCAAAGAATCATACAGTATGGTCAACAATAGCTATGGGCTATTCACTTACTGAAGGTGCATTCTTAAAGAAAAAAGAAAATGTAATAAAATATGTATGATATTTATCCCCGGTGAATAAGAACACCGGGGATTTTTATTGTGTATTTTTGTTCATTGTTTTGTATATGTTAATAAAGAGGTGTATAATACTGGTTAGGAAACGCTTATTTTGTATTTGTTTACCGGGGGGGCAATTATGGTATATGCAAGTGTTGCTATCGTTGCATTTCTAGTGATAGTGATCATTAATTATGAAGTACTTAATCCTAAGGAAGATCATAGGTTTATTCCGGCTTTCAAGGAATATAGAAGATTTTTACTTGGGGTTTTATTATTTGTTGTTATAGATTTTTTGTGGGGCGTTCTGGATGCCAATGAGATAATGTTATGGCTTTATGTAGATACAGTCCTTTATTTTCTCTCAATGGCATTAACGGTCATCCTGTGGACTCATTATGTCATTAAAGTCCTGGAGGATAAGTCTTGGTTTGCTATTTTGATACATTTTATGTGTCAGTTCTATGCTGTTTATATTATTTGTATTCTCATTTTCAATTTTTATAAGCCCGTATTTTTCAGTTATAACAAGAATAATGATTTTTATGGAGGTATGGCGAGAGTTGTAACCTATGAAATCCAGATATTCATTTATTTAATAATCTCTGTATACACATTGATAAAGGGAATGAGTAAAAAAGGAAGAGATGGGTGGAGATATCTTGCAGTAGGATCCTTTGGAGTTGAACAGCTTATCTGTATAGGTATCCAGATCTATTATTGGGCAGTTCCGGTATATTCTATAGGATGTTTACTGGGAACCTGTATATTACATACTTTTGTTTTTGAAGATAGAAAGATGGAATATCAGGATAAACTTGAAAAATTATTAGAAATTAATAAGGAACAAAAGGAAGAACTTGGATCCGCGAAACAGGCAGCTTATAAAGATCCTCTTACAGGGGTTAAGAGCAAGGCTGCATATATTGATGTTGTTGAAAAGATAGACCAGGATATTAAGGATAAAAAGATCACTGGAATGGCGGTGGCAGTATTCGATCTGAATGGATTAAAGAAGATAAATGATACCCAGGGGCATGAAGCCGGGGATATATATATAAAGAATGGCTGTATGGCAATATGTAAAAAGTTTGCCCACAGTCCGGTTTTTCGTATAGGTGGCGATGAATTTGTTGCCATACTCCAGGGATCAGATTTTGAAAAACGCGAAGAATTATTAACTACCTTTGAAGATGAGATGGAATTTAATTTAAGAAATGGAGAGGTGGTTGTAGCTTCAGGTCTTAGCATTTTTGAGCCTGATAAGGATGAAACTTTTTCAACAGTATTTGAACGGGCAGATAAGAAAATGTATGAATGTAAGAATATGTTAAAAAAAGAAGTGGTGATTTATTAGATTGTTTCATTTTCTGATGGATATAGAATGATTAACCAAAATGTAGATTTTATGCATAAAAGCATAAAATCTACAATTTTTGTTGGAATAATTAGTAGGGGGGAGTATATGTTTAATAAACATGATAAAGATAGAAATGCCTGTATGCTACGCGGCCCTTTGGCACATCATGGATATGACTGGTGGTGGCATTCATTTACAGCGCAGGATAAAGAGACAGGAGAAGATAAGGCATTTTTTATAGAATATTTTCTTTGTAATCCGGCTTTAGCAGAAGATGAGCCGGTCTTTGGACAACTTCCGGAAAATAGAAAGGCTGGAAAATATCCATCATATCTTATGGTAAAGGCTGGAACCTGGGGAGAGGAACACTTTCAGGTTCACAGGTTTTTTGCCTGGAAAGATATAAAGCTTCATGGAGATGCTCCTTTTAAGTTAAAAGCTGCTGATTGTTTTGCATCTGATGAATGTCTTAAGGGAAGTGTAAAAGTGATGCCTGAAGAGGCAGCTGCTCATCCTGAGTGGATGTCAGATGCAGGGGAAATGTCCTGGGATCTTCATATTGATAAACAGATTGCTTTTAATGTGGGTTATGGTGCCAGCACCCCTTTTAGAGTTGCTGAAGCCTTTGCCATGTATTGGCATGCAGAGGGAATGAAGAGCCAATATGAGGGGGAGATCATCTGTAACGGCAGAAAATATATAGTTACTCCAGAGAAAAGCTATGGATATGCAGATAAAAACTGGGGAAGAGATTTTACAAGTCCTTGGGTCTGGCTTTCTTCAAACTGTCTTGTTAGTAAGAAGACTGGAAATATGCTTAAAGATAGTGTTTTTGATATAGGTGGGGGAAGACCAAAGATCTACTTCGTACCTTTGGATAGAAGACTCCTGGGAGTATTCTATTATGAAGGAAAGGAATATGATTTTAATTTCTCCAAGCTTCATCTTAAAGTAAAGACGGATTTTAAGTTTGAAGAAAAAGAAGATATAGTTATCTGGCATGTAAGACAGGAAAATATCCATGCCATAATGGAGACGGAAATCTATTGTAAGAAGAGTGATATGATCCTGGTCAATTATGAAGCACCAGATGGCAGTAAAAGACATAACAAGTTGTGGAATGGCGGAAATGGCTGGGGAACAGTCAGACTTTATGAAAAGGAAGCTGGAAAAGAAGTTTTAGTAGATGAGATAGAAGCCAGTCACGTGGGATGTGAGTACGGAGAGTATGATTGCTGAAATAATATTATCGTGAGCTTAAAAAATGCTTGATTATATGGCAAAAACGTAATAATCTATTGATTTTGTTAGGGAATAACATAATAGAAAATAGTAGGAGAGAGATTATGAACAAAAGTAAGCTGATCCCAATGTTTTTTACAACAATGAAGGATTATTCAAGAGAGCAGTTCATTAAAGATGTAATATCTGGCATTATCGTTGCCATAATTGCATTGCCACTTTCAATCGCCCTTGCCCTTGCGTCAGGTGTAGGACCGGAAGAAGGACTTTATACAGCGATAATCGCTGGTTTTATCATCAGTTTTTTAGGCGGAAGTAAAGTTCAGATTGCTGGACCAACAGCGGCATTTGCTACAATAGTAGCAGGAATTGTTGCAAAGAATGGTATGGGTGGTTTGGCCCTTGCAACAGTATTTGCAGGTGTGCTGCTTATTCTTATGGGTGTGTTTAGAATGGGAAGTCTGATCCGCTTTATACCATATACTATCACAACTGGTTTTACAGCAGGTATTGCAGTAACTATCGCTATCGGACAGTTAAAGGATTTCCTTGGATTAACATATCCAAAGGGAACTGCAACTATAGAAACAACGGATAAAGTTTTAGCAGTAGTAAAAAATATAGGAACAATAAATGTCAGTGCTCTTGCAGTTGGCCTTATTTGTCTTGCGGTTCTTATAATATGGCCACTTGTACCAAAGGTAGGGGAGATAATCCCTGGTTCACTTATTGCAGTATTTGTTGGTATAGGACTTGTAAAAGGTCTTGGAATGAAGGTAAATACAATCGGAGACCTTTATACTATAAGCAATGCTCTGCCACATTTTACAATGCCTGATTTTAGCTGGGGAGCAATAAAGGGAGCAGCTTCAAATGGATTTACTATTGCAATCCTTGCTGCCATTGAATCTCTTCTTTCATGCGTAGTAGCAGATGGTATGATCAATGATCACCATCGTTCAGATATGGAACTTGTAGCTCAGGGTGTAGGTAACATCGGTTCAGCGCTTTTTGGCGGTATTCCTGCCACAGGAGCAATCGCAAGAACTGCAGCCAATATTAAAAATGGTGGACGTACACCGGTTGCAGGAATGATCCATGCTATAATCCTTGTATTAGTTCTTGTAATGCTTATGCCATATGCGGCGCTTATTCCAATGCCTGCTATTGCAGCAATTCTTTTTATAGTAGCTTATAATATGTGCGGATATAAGACATTTGTACATCTTTGCAAGACAGCGCCTAAGAGTGACATTTTAATACTTGTTACAACATTTGTGCTTACTGTATGTTTCGACTTAGTTGTAGCTATCGGTGTAGGTATGGTACTTGCCTGCGTATTACTTATGAAGCGTATGGCTGATGAGACAAACGTTTCATCATGGGAATATATCGATCCAAAGGCTGATCCTGACAGTCTTGACTTAAAGGTTGTGCCAAAGCATGTAAGAGTATATGAGATAAATGGACCTATGTTCTTTGGGGCAGCTGAAAGAATAGCAGAGATAAGCCTTAAGGATTATACAAAGGTACTTATCATCAGAATGAGAGCAGTACCTGCTCTTGATGCTACAGCGATGCATGCTCTTGAAGCTCTTTATAATGAATGTGAGAAGAATGGGGTTAAGATGCTTCTCTCTCATGTAAATGAGCAGCCATATAGAACTATGGAAAAAGCAGGATTTGTTGAAAAAATCGGAAAGGATAATTTCTGTAAGCATATTGATGATGCATTAGAGAAAGCATCTAAGACTGAGTAAAGAGTGAAAGACAAATCTTTTTTTGGAGAGAAAAATGCGGAAGGGTTTTATTTATGGGATTAACAAAAAAGAAAAGCATAAGATGTTTATTGATATCAGTGATCATAATGGCACTGCTTTTAACAGGATGTTCAGAGAATGAAGGAGTGAGCCTGCCTTCAATTGCTGGATTATTAAGTAAACCAAAAGACGATGTTAATGCATCTATATTCTCTGATGATTATTATCTAGGAATTGACTACGGTGGATCAAGCTGGGGAGATTATTACGATTGTATTAGTTTGTATGTTATAATATGTACTGACAAGACTGTATTAGTGCTTGCGCCGCCGGTAGAGGATTCACGCAGTGAAGAACTCGTAAAGATAAGCAGCATTAAGATGGATGATAAAAACTATGAAAATATAGTAAAAGCTGTAGACAGAGAAAGACTTTATTCTTTAAAGATAGAGTCGGAAAAAGATGTTTGTGATGGATATTCAGAATATCTTTCTCTTTATGATAAGGAAAATAAGCTGCTTAAAAATTGTGGCGCATATATGCCTACAAATGAAGAATTCAGAGAAATGTATAAAGTGGTTTACGAAAATCTTCCATCAGAGGAACTGAGCAAGATCAGAGACGAATATATTGAAAAAGTTCGCGAATATGATGGAAAAAAATAGGAATAATTAAAGAAATCCAGGCTGTTGTTTGTTACAGCCTGGATTTTTACATTATAGGAGAACATAACAGTGAATATTACATTGATTGATTTGATTAAACATGAGCGAAAGGAACAAAATCTAACAAAAAGGCAATTATATACAGGTCTATGTTCACCTGCTACAGCGACCAGAATTGAGCAGGGGGAAAGAATTCCGGATTACTTGACGTTACATGCAATTTTGGATCGGTTGGGGCTTTCGATGAGACTATTCTGCGCATATTTGTCTGTGGATGAGATTTCATACTTAAAGTGGCGCAGAGATGTTGTGATTACAGCGTCTCTAGAAGATGATAGTAAGTTGGATTCTATTACCGATAGAGAACCGGAATGTGATACATTAAACACAAGGTTAATGTTACAATATCGAGACTATATAAAGGGAATGAATTATTGTAGGCAGAAGGAGTATGAGCTTGCGTTAGAATGTTTTTCCAGAAGTCTCAAGTACACTAACGTGGA
>JAFOIV010000096.1 GCA_017420535.1 Eubacterium sp.
CCATACGGTAGCTGATACCCGGAATTGTAAGGATAGGAGAATTGAGCTTGTCCATAATCGCTTTGATTCCTCCGATTTTGGAATTGGTTGATAAGAAAGTCTTGGCACTTGCTACAGCAGTGGAAGTTTCTTTTTTGGACCATGAATTTCAGCAGATGCTTTACGAGTACATGTGTGAGAATGAAATTTGCAAGACATTTCAGATCTTTGCATTGAGAGATTATCTGAAGGAAAACGATACCATCACAAAGATGGAACTCATGAGGATCCTGAATGAGAATGCTCCCAAGGATGAGAGCAACAGATTTCAACAGCTCACGATCACGAAAAAGAAACTTCAGGAATACTTTCCACCGTTCTATACCAAGTCTCAGATGGAGAAGGTGCTGTTCTCATTATTGGAAGAATGGAAGAAAAAGAACTCGGAAGTAGAGGGATGACTAGGTAAAAAGCCTTGACATAATGTAGATGTTAGGGCTCTTTAAAAAAACTGCACAGTCATATTCTGACAATTCGCATAAAAATATACGAAGTGCACAACAAAATATTGACATTGTTCGCTCGGAGGTATATAATATATCATGAGTTTTTGTAGAGATTTATGAGGACTATGCTAATGATAGAAGGATATGAGCTCTAAATATAAATAAAGAAAATTTAGGAAAGGAAAAGTAAATCCAATCACCCTAAATGGATAATTGGATTATACGAGAATAAATGACAGGCACAGATAATGACAAACTGAATTATAAAGATGGTTTTTCAGAATTGTTTGTAAAGTTTATCGACGCCATGGTTGATTATGAGCATTTTTCCAGAGACGCATTGGTAGATGCTCTTAACAGACTGGCCCGGTCTTTCCGTCTGACAAAAGTTGTCACTGAGTTTTATAAGAGCATGATAGCTGAGAAGGACGGAGAAGGTGAGATCCTCTGCGATTTCGATGAGGGTCCCGCCGATATTGTTGTGCTTAAAAAAGAACTCATTTTAAAAACAGGGGCCATAGTTCGAGTAATAGCGTATGCTGCTGAGGGTACGGAACCTTTAAGCAGGGAAGAAGAGCAGCGGCTTGACATCTGTATCCGTGCCATGATGGGTTATATCGGACGAAACCGGCTTCAGACGGCGGTTGAGATCCTTGCATTTCATGATAACAATGGATATCCAAATTTTGCTTATTACTTTAGACATCTTGGGAAAATGAGTAAAACAGGCGGATTTTTAGGTTTTACTGCAGCTATGTATAATCTTAAGAATTTTTCCGGCATAAACCGGGATATAGGATTCGAGAGTGGTAATGTAGTTATGAAGGCCCACTATGAAACCTTAAGGGATATGATCGGAGAGAGAGGTACAGTGTGCCGTGTGGTTGGAGATAACTTTGCTGCTATATTTCCCAATGAATTACTGGAGCAAATCACCACATTTCTTGAAGGAACACCGGTCATATATGATCAGGAGACTAAAGGTAGTGTGAGTGTATCAGCATGTGCCGGCATATTTGTTATCCCGGAAGATTTTGTATATGAAAGACCGGGAGATATTGTTGATATGATTATGCCTACCTGTCAGGCAGCCAAGGTATCTGGTGAAACCGACTTTGTATATGCAAGTATGAAGAATCTGGAGGATAAAGAGAATGCTGCGAGAGTCCGCAGAGATTTTGAGAAAGCTCTTAAGAATAGTGAATTTCAGGCATATTATCAACCAAAGGTAAATGTTGAAACAGGCAGGATCACAGGTGCGGAAGCTCTTTGCAGATGGATCAGAGATGGAAAGATGATTACACCTATGGAGTTCATTCCTATACTTGAGAGGAGTACGGACATTTTCCGTCTGGATTTTTATATGCTGGATCTTGTATGCAAAAACATTAGGAAATGGCTTGACGAAGGGAGAAATGCGGTCAGGATATCTATTAACATTTCCCGCAAGCACCTGACCGATCCGAAGCTCCTCGATAATATAGTAGATATAGTAAACCGATATGATATCCCATATGAATACATAGAGATAGAGCTTACTGAAACGACTACAGAAGGCGATTATAATAAACTAAAGAAGTTGGTCGAAGGTCTGAAGAAGATTGGCATATACACGTCCATTGATGATTTTGGCATAGGCTATTCATCACTAAATCTTATAAGAGAGTTACCCTGGAATGTAATGAAGATTGACAGGAGCCTTCTTCCAACGTCTTCAACGAATGAAAAGAATCTCTCTACGATTCTGTATAAGCATATAACAGCAATGGCTTGTGACATGGGGCTTGAGTGTCTTACAGAAGGTGTTGAGACTGAAGAGCAGGTTCAGATCCTACGTGACAATTCCTGTGAATATGCCCAAGGTTATTATTATGACTGGCCTCTTCCCCTGGATGAATTTGAAAAACGGTTAGAGGCCGGAGAGTATCCAGTACATCTGAGATAATAACAACATATAGATCATTTTCAAGAGTGTATCTGATACACATAGCTTTTTTACTATGGAGTCTCTTCGATGGGACCGGTTTCATCTAAGAAGGTATCCGTTACTTCTTCCTGAGCTTTAGACAGTTCGTCACTAAATCCCTTCAAAGCATCAAAGGGGTTAAATATCTTGGCTCTCCGCGACAGATCCATAGCAGGGTGTCTGATGAAAATATCATTCAATACAGAAAAATGGGAGCAGAACTCGAAGTTCCACTCCCACTTTGTCTACAGTCTGAGAGCAGCTACTGCATATAGCTGCTCTTCTTTTTGCCTTGACATGTAGTCATTGACTACATATAATAAATACAGAAGCATACGCATTGACTACACAGAGGAGGTGCCTATGAAGAAGGAAATATATAACCTCGAAGGAATCGAGATTGAAGTAGAAAAGTATGACAAGAGTGACAAGGATGCAGAGCGTCGTCGCCTAGCTTATTGTTTCAGGATGATCAGGGAAAAGTCTGGTATGAGCAGGACTGATTTTTCTGTGTGGCTGGGAGTTCCTTATCGGACCATGCAGGAGTGGGAACTTGGTCGGAGAGCGATGCCGGAGTATGTTTTACGCTTGATTGCTTATAAGGTGGTGAATGAGCTGCGTGAAGGGAGGATTGGTTAATATGTTTGTTTTAAGAAAACTCCTGAAGCTTTTGCTGTTACCGGTTGCTTTTGTTCTGTTTTTTATAAGATGGGCTTTGGAGGCTTCGGTGAAGCTGACAGAATGGGCAGTGGGGCTGCTTACCTTGATAGTTGGGGCAGCTATTATCTATAGCATCGTTATCCATAGGTGGGGGGATCTGTTCCTTTATTCACTGATTTTTGTAGGTATCATGGCTATACTGATGGCGGTAGTTGTTGTACAGGATTTTTGTAGTTCTATGCTTGAAAAGATAAGTATGTTGTAATTTGTGGGACTCATTTCACATTTTGTATTGCAGCATAACAGATGTTGTGATATATTTAAACGATTTAGCAGGACAATGCTATCTGGACGGGTAGGGGAATCGAAAGGAGAAACTA
>JAFOIV010000097.1 GCA_017420535.1 Eubacterium sp.
AGGGGCTGCAACTATCCTCTTCATGCAGGCATTGTTTTCTCCCATTTTAAGAGCTCTTTCACAAACCTTATTTGAAAATGGACTAAATAGTGAACGTGCATTATCATACTGCTCAAATTTAAGTCCATCTCCTCCACTCATTCCACTTTCCGAGCGAAGCTTTCCATCATAATTTTTATCTGCCTCTTTCATAACAAGATAAAGCCTTCTCATTTTAGAGAAGACTTCTTCTTCTGAAATACCCTGTTCATAGGCTTCTCTCTTAAGAACCACCTGCCAGAAAGATAACTTATCTTTATCACTTATTTTATAAATATCTGCAATTGAATGATATATCAAATTTTCCATTGCTAATCTCCGTCATTTTATTGTTTTCTCAAGAATTCATATCTTTTAATCTGATACGAATCTAAGACAGACTAAGATATGCCGCGTCCTTAACACCATCAACTTTTTTAAGCCATGTAATACACTCATCCGGGACTTCCTGATCACATTCTATCACCATGACCGCTTCTCCCCCTCGCATATTTCTATACATCTGCATATTTGCAATGTTGATCTCTTTACTTGCCAGCATGCTTGTAACTTCTGCCACATGCCCTGGCTGATCAAATATACGAATGATAAGTGTTGGATAATCACCTGAAAAATTTGTTATTATACCATCGATCTTTTCAATATTAATACGGCCTCCTCCTATACTGGATCCTACAACTTCCAGCACTCTGCCGCTTTCTCCGGTCAGGATGAATTCCACCGTATTAGGATTTGCTTCCTTTAATCTGGCTTCACCAAATTCAAATGTAAGCCCTTCTTCTTTAGCATATTTAAAGCTATCTGGAATTCTAAGATCATCTGTTTTAAATCCTAAAAGCCCTGCCACCAGAGCCTTATCTGTTCCATGGCCTCTTCCTGTAAGCAAAAATGATCCAAACAGATTTATCTTTGCAGCTACTATTTTCTCTCCCATGAGATTTCCAGCTACAAGCCCCAGTCTGCAAGCCCCTGCAGTATGTGAGCTGCTAGGTCCAACCATTACCGGCCCCATAATATCGAAAATTGACATTAATATTTACCTCTTAATAAGTTTCTTATTTAATTCCATCACTATTTTTCTTTCCAATTCTATCAAATGCTAGTGGATATACACCGATAACCACAAAAATTATAATCCCATATCTTAATGCTCTTACGATAAACGATGGCATTGTTGCACTTGATAAAAATTCTGAAGAAAATGGCATTTTTAAAGCTATGTTCAATATGAAATATATTGCTGCGCCGCCTATAACTCTAAGGATTCCTTTTATCGGATTTTTTGTTCCTTTAAACTTAACAAATTTCTCTTCAAATGGAGCTGCAAGGAAATATCCCACCATCATTCCATAAGATGCGAAATAATCCGTTGTCTTGCAATAAAACAATCCCGGCATAAAACAAAGTGCCATAATAAAATGCATCATATTCTGATTTTTCACATGTTTCTGCAAATAGGAAGAAATAAACAAAAGGCACGCTCCCAAAGTCCATCCTACAAGAACGTCTGTTACATAATGTGCTCCCAGCATCACACGTGAAATTCCTACCAAAAATGGAACAATGAATCCAAGCGCAACCAGTAACTTATGTTTCTTATATACAGGTAATGCCCCATAAAGTATTGCCGAATTCGTTGAATGACCACTTGGGAATGAATATCCCTGTGCGCTGATATCATAAATATCTGCAGAAGCATCAACCGGTTTTAAGATTCTTATGCTTTCATGGTCAAAATATGGTCTGCGACGGAAAAAAATATTTTTTAGCATTGGAGTTGCTACAAGCCCAACTAAAATATTCATTCCTACAAATTTTCCAAAATCTTTATCGATCCACCAATAAAGAACTCCAAGCACAGCAATAAGCACCAGCTCTTCTCCCATATAGGTCATAGCTGATACGATTGCAATTCCAACAGGAGAATTAATAAGGGCTTGAAGCCATTCCTGTAGGGCTACTTCCCATCCGAAAAAAAATGTATTTCCCGCAAATACCATATTATTTTACTCCTCATCCACTTTTTTCATTTAAAGCAGGCATCCTTAATAATCCCAGTATCCTGCTGCATTAAAATGATACATTACACCATCTATCTTTACAGATCTATTCTTTGGGTACCAGTTTCCGTCTGCATACCACCAACCTTTATTATTCTTGCACCAGTGACCATGTGAATATCTAGGATCCCAGCTTCCATCATAATTAAACCAATTTCCGCTGCGGTATTCACCACTGGTCATATATCCATTGGCTAAAAAGTAATACCATTTTCCATTAATCTTCTGCCACTGAGAACGTGGATACCATCCACTGGTATCTTCAAACCACCAGCCTTTATTATTCTTCTTCCAGCTGCCGGTTGCTGTATATGTCTGTGAGCCATCTTTGTTATACCATACGCCATTGACCCACTCATTGCTATAATTTGATACGGATGCGCTTGAATTTCCTTTAACAGTAACACTTATTACCTTAGAAAGAGATCCGCTCTTAAATGTTATATTAGCTGTTCCACCAGCAACACCTTTAACCATTCCAGTTGAATCAACCCTGGCAACATTTGTATTGCTTGAACTCCAACTTCCTGAAACTGTAACGCCTCCCCATGAATTAGCAACACCAACAGAAAGCTGTGTGGTATTCCCCTGATCAATGGAAATGCTGCTAACCTGATAGCCGTCGTTTCTAACTACTAAGTTGATGCCCCCAGACTTTACGCTGACTGATTCAGTCTTTGTACCTGTAGGTGCGATCTGATCTTCACTCTTTCCTGCAATTGAGCTTGTTTCGCCTGCAGTTACACCAAAAGATGCGATTCCTATATAATCTGAGTATAAAAGGGAAGTATAATGTCCCACCTCATTTTTATTGGATGTATCACCGCTTAACTGAGCAATATAATCAGTTTTTTCATCATACCACTGATTTATAGCATTCACCGCATCCGGTGAGCTTGCAATTATTTCCCCAAATGAGGTTTGTCCATTTGAAGACTTAGTCGTAAAGCAATTATTTCCATTTGGTCTTGTGTGAGAAAAATAAATAGAAGCCTCAACAGCTCTGATATAAGCAATTTCTTCAAGATCAGATGACCACTTTATCGGTTTATATGAATAACCGGATACGTAATGATATTTCTTATTTTCGTTATAAAACTCCAACCTTATCTCATTTATTCGTTTAAGAATATCGTCTTTAGTTCTTCTTTTTATAGTTTTAGTTACCTTAATTGTTGTAATATCATCAGCTCTTACCTCTTTTACCGGTCCCATTGCAAAACTAAATACCATAGCTAAAGCTAAAATGAATGGCATTACTCTTTTTGAAATAATTCTCCCCATAATGTATCCTCCTACTCATATATTTTTCGCAGATCATCTCTGCTCCTTATAGATATATTGTATTATAATGCCCATATATTTTCAAACCTCGCCGTCCTAATAGACTGGTCTTTAAATAATAGACTGCAGGCAATCACATGGATTACCTGCAGTCTATTAACATTATCTCTACCAAACGGATAAGATACCTCAAATGTACTACTCCGTTATTTGAGTTCCCTAACTAAACCTGTGTCTTAAACATTTTTGTTAGGTTTTTTCTGCTACGATTTGATTCCATTTGGTTTCAGCTGTCCATATCACACGGACTGTATCAGCTAATGTTATCAAAGTGTTATCACGGAAATGTTATCAAAGTGCCATTACATATATTGGGCATATTCTGGTTTAATTACCATCCTGAAATATCCCTTGAAAATTCCCTTTCAGAAAATGCCTATACTCCGGATGATCTTTCGCTGCTTCATACTCTTCCTTGATTGTTCTGACATTCCATTCACGCATCCTATCCGACATTTCATTATACCTGAGAATTGTGATAAGACCTTTTTTCTCAGCCTCCAGAATCGCCTCATAAGCATCCGGATAGTATTCTTCTAAACGTTGCCTACCATCCTTTTCGAAGCCATATGGTCCCCATTTATTCCATGTACCGCTGTATTCGAAATCAGTTTCTTTACAATATTTCTCAACAGCATTGCTTAAATAAACAAGTACATTCTCCCTTTTCCTCGAAAAAAAGATAAGCGGAATGCCATGATTTGAAACCCTCGGCTCCAATTCTATTATATCCTTAATCTGTGATGCATGATAAAACATAATCAACGAAGCTCCTCTATAAAATTCTGTATTCTCTGAGTCGCAATTTCATCACGAGACAATTTACGAAGCTCATCGCAAGTAACCCATTTGTAAGCGGATGTCTCGCCTTCCTGAAGAATAATGCTATCTTTATCAACGTCCGTAGTACATAAATAATCTACATAATATGTCTTGTGACCATAGTGCAGAACGCGACCAATTTCTGTAAGCTCATTAGTGGTGATACCAGTTTCTTCCTGCAATTCCCTTATAGCACAGGTCAGCGGATCTTCACCCTGTAACGCAGAGCCTCCGGCAGTTGCTTCCCACATTCCACCAAGATGCTTCCTTTGATCTCGCTGCATTAACAGATACGTTCCGTCAGTATGTTTTACAATAATCTCACTTACCAAATGAAAAACACCTTCAGGTATCACATCTCCGCGAATCAAGGTTAGATTATCTATTTTGTTTAAATGTCTATCATAGGCATCCCATTTTTCCATCTCTATAATTCTCCTAACATTGTCAAATATTTTTAGCTAATTCAAGCCCAACCACACCATACTTTTCTATGTCTTCTCTGGTATAGTACAAAAGCATATCATCCGGATTTGCTATTTCATCCTCTTTGTAACCAATTGATACCTTGTTGTGATGCTTGTATAGTTCGGTAAAATCGGCGTATTTAGCACTTATAATCGATTTTTTCTCATCATTTAAGCGCATTTCGACTGTTTTCCAGCCTTCTTTGATTGCTTGAAAAGAGTCATCCCATAGATTCATATAATGCGTCATTCTTACCATCGCTCCATATTCTTTTTATACTTTTCGGAATAGGTATTTTTAATTCCTCAGCAGTAATCTGCGCTCTATTTTGCGCTTTACAAAATCAAAATTGAGATTCACGGTCTCCTATATCTTTATCTTCCAACTGCCCGATTTATTAGATCCTTCTCTTTCAATGACCTGTTCCGCCTCTGTAAGCTCAGTATTTATCTGGACATTTGTCCTGATAAATTCGAAAAAGAAACCATATGCCTCTTTCCTAAAATTCCAGGTTACATTTTGTTGTTTGCAAAAATCATTTACACGCTGGAATCCGGTTCCTGATTTTTCTACATCTTTACTTCTGAACAAGACATCCAAAATAAGCCTATTTCTTTTATATGACGGGAGATTCCTCGATATAAAATCCAATGGAGTCAGATCATCCGGAAATGATCCGGGGTTATATATCTCCACTTTCCCCGGATGAATACCGATTTCAATTTCAGGTACCGTTTCATTGTCCTGCCTCCTTAAATTTCTCCAATCTATAATGATGTTCTTCATCCAACTCCTTAACACCATTCTTAAAATCATATCCAAATTTCATGTAAAATTCTGTTGCTGTAATAGATGCAGGTATCTCAATACGAGTTGCTCTTACATAAAACTCATCCTGTTCCAATGTATTTATGATTTTTCTTCCAATACCTTTCCCATGCAATTCCGGCAAAACAAAAATAGTCAGCAAAATGCTTTCTGTCTCACTTCCCCAAAAACTGGAAATCGATCCCGTGCCAACTATCTTACCATTCCATTCAAATACATACATATGTGCATAGTTGGCAATATTTAGAACTTTCCCTGAATCATATACCTTTGCAAGTTTCTCCATAGCTGCAATTCCATAATCCTTGCTATTGACCTCTAAGAAATTCTTGACAATAAGCTTGCTAACTTCATCTGCATCCTCTTCTGTAAATCTTCGTACACTAATACAATTTTTTACATACTTAACCAATGTCATCTTTTTATTTACAACTATTTCCTCTCCAGTCCTGACAAAGTCGCATTTCTCGTATAAATGGCAATTGCCTGTTTCCTGCTTAATCGTAACTAAACGCCATTCTATTGTATCTGGATAAATATCAAATAATTGTTCTATCACCGTGCTCGCAATCCCTTTATTTTGAAATTCGGGAATTATAAAAATAGGAGATATCCAATTAACGTCTTTATACACCTTTTCACCTTTATGCCTGCTGACTCTCACACCTCCAACTTTTTCTCCATGAAATACAACGAAGTAGTAATCTGAATTTGTATCAATAATCTTTTCTGTTACTCTCTCCAGGCTTTCTTTTGCCGGACTTGTATCATCATCTTGATATTTTTCATATAATGGCATAAACGCTTCTACCTGTAGTCTGTGCAGACACTCTGCTTCATCTTCTGTTACCAATTTCAATTCAATTAAATCATTCATTCCATGCACCTCTTTCACGCAAAAAATCGCACCAAACATTCCTTGTCCAGTGCGATAATTCCAATTTAAGATGCAATATATATTAAACACATCACTTACATTCTGGTTTTATGCACTAGACTAATAGACCTACCGGCTATAAGTCAATGCATTAACCTTGCAAAGCTTATAACGCAGTACGTCTATAATACATGTACATATAACGTCTTGAATGTAAGTTATGATTCATTTGTCTGCTCTCCTTGTAATTTTTAGTTAATGTACCACCTATAGTTACTCATGTCAACAGTTTATTTACGATTCAAGACACAAATCGGAATAAGAGTAAATTGCATATTTAGAACTTCTTTGTCTCTAGGATTCATAATCAAAGCACCCCCGTGTGCCACATAGCCGCTTATTAGTTTATTTATTCCTCTTCTTGATCATCGCTTCTGTCATTTACAGTTTCAATGAGACCTGTAACTAAATCCTGCAATTGTGCATTTCAAATGCAAAATACGATAAAGCTCAATTTTATAGTACTGCGCATTATTTTACGCTTTGAAACGAATCTTTCCGTACCCACGAGTACCCGTCACATCATATCCTGTTATCAAAATGTTATCACACGTGTAAACAAAAAAGCTTCTGAAAGCGCATGTTTACGCCATCAGAAGCCTATAATCACTGCTTTTTAGTTTTAATCCGCAATCCACCTGATACTATTCCAGCTCAAGAAAAGCATCAACATCTAGTAAGATTGATTTTCTTTTTTGGCTATATGTTGTTGTGGTTTTACGTTTATTCCATCGATTCTTTTGCTTTTTACGACTTTTTGCAACCAAAGTGCAACCGGAAATTAATAATCTTCTTTCAGTCTCTTTTCAATATCAGAGGCACTGTATAATACTCTAGTTACCGTGACAGTCTCGTCCTTGAATACATAAAATACCGAGTAATTATTTACCAGCATTCGCCTAAGCCCTTGCGAGCGTTCCGGTTCAAAGTCTACCAGTCTGAATTTCTCTGGGAAGAAGCCAAGTTCAAGTACATGATCAGCTATTCTGTTATATTGCCCCATAGCATTTTCCGGCGATTGCAAATTAACTGCAATATACTCATATATCCCATTCATATCATTCAAAGCTGTTTCAGTAATTTTTACAGGATATTTTCTCATCTGTGACTCTCTCTAAAAGCTGCAAATGCTGCCTTTGCATCCTGTACACGTCCGGCTTCAATGTCATCAAAGCCTTCCTGTAATTTTGCATGAATCTCTGCAGTCGTCATTAGATCCGCATTAATAGCATCTGGTGCCTGAGGCAATGAAACTCTAAAAGGAATTCCACCTGTGAGCGTAATCTGTCTTAAATACATATCAATAGCTGTAGACATAGGAATTCCAAGACGTGAAAGCACATCCTCAGCTGATTTTTTCGTTGTAGGATTAACTCTTAAATTGAGTGTTGCTGTTTTCTCCATACGTATCAACTCCTTTTTGTTTATTGTAACGCGATTTACGTTACAGTTCAAGATAGATTTACATTTTTTAGCGCTTGTTATATTCACTAGCCAGCCATTTCATTGCTTCATCACGGTTGTAGAAGGTTATTACTTCTTTCTTCAGGATACTTCCGGAAAAGATCTTGCAGTACGGGTTTATTCTGTGTTTCGTACTGTTGCACCATTTCTACTAATTTAGGATCCAACTCATTTTCTGTCCATGGCATATCTTAACGAACTTTTCCTACTCGCTCAGTGATTCCTCGCATGCATACGTCCTCCCCATAGTCTAAGAATATGACAATATCACATGCCGCGATTCTTATCTCATAGGTTCTCGAATAATCCCCATCTAGAAAGGCATCAATATCTTGCGAAATTGATTTTCTTTTGTAGCTATATGTTGTTGTAGTTTTACGTCTATTCTTTTGCTTTTTACGACTTTTTGCAACCAAAATGTAATCATTAATATCGTTTGTAATAAAAGAATTATATCAATTTATCGTTTGTGGCAAACGATAAATTCTATTTCTATTTGCACCCTCTGCTACTATAATATTACGTTTGGCCATAGACGCAAGAATAACCCTTGTTCGATCAGGCCCAAGGCCAATAACTGCAGCAATATCAACCGTTTTAGCCTTATCCACCCTGCCTAAATATTCAAGTATTGCATATTCTTTTGCCTTTTTTTGTTTATCATTATCATTTGCTTTTATCGTTTGTTTTTCATCGTTTGAAAAGGTACGGTACATATTAACTCTAAGGGCATTTTCCATATCGATAAACTCAACCGGTCAAATTTACTGTGAAACCAAACCTTCCGGATAGCCAAAAAGCGCAGACTACCCCCATTAAGATTTTTTCTTGCATTTGAACTTGACTGAAGCTTATGCGGCAACTACAGGAGTTTCCCAGCCAAGTGCTTTTAATTTTTTAAGATACGCATTGATTTTGCGCTCTTTGTTAAACTGATTATAATAATCAGCTCCAAGAGCTTTGAAAGCTACACCATCCTTGAGGATGTGATAAATATGCAAAATATATAATAAGAATGTAGGTTTCATCTAAAATAAAGATGTCGTAAAACCTACATTTTTTCTTGACATTTGCAACTATGTCTCAAATCATGAATACGTATCCTCTTCACGCCTGTCTCCCTGACACCACGATCCATCTCCTGATGAATGTAGGATTTTGAAATGTTAAAGAGTCTGGTATCATCATCCCACCTGTAAAGCGTAGAGAAATAATCTTCCATCTCATCACATAGAAAACCGAAAGTTGCTTAATAATGGCATACCCTTTACTTCTGGATACTCCCCAGTCAGCACACACTTCATCAACTCCTACACACATTGGTTTTGTCTTTGTGATTTCCATAAGTAAAATCTCCTTTCCTAATTTCAGTTCGATTAATATTGCTATCATTACTAAATAACAATCATGAACGCTCATATATTCCACCACCTCTAGTTTACTTAAATCTGCGCATAAAAATAGGCATAAAAAATGCGTGGGAAGAAAATCAATTCTTCTCACGCATCTTTTATGCCTTTGCTTTTTCTATACTAATAATATCACTGCTCTTTTTCTGTGTATATGTCCAATGTCGGACGAGACGAGTCAAAACAAGACAAAACAGGATATTTTATTAAACTGCTGATTATTGCAACCATTTTGCAACCAGACAATTTAAAAATCCAGTATTTATGTCTGTTTCCGGTGATAATCCATTACTCCATCTCCCTAACTTAACCTGTACCTTAAACATTTTTGTTAGGGTTCTCTGTTACGATTTGATTCCATTTGGTTTCAACTGTCCATATCGCATGGACTGTATCAGCTAATGTTATCAAATTGTTATCA
>JAFOIV010000098.1 GCA_017420535.1 Eubacterium sp.
GATGCTTCTTATGTCGTCCTTTATAAACTGGCAAAAATGGAATTCAAGAATGCCGGAACTCAGATGATCAACCTGTACAATCAAGTTTCAAAAGGAAGATTGGCAAAGGATATGGACAGAGAATTCAAGATCAATGGAGTTATATTTTCACATAAGGAAATACTTGGGGAAAAGGGTCCCGTTGAAAAGCTGAAGAATCAGCAGGAACTGAAGAATCTTACTGACGAAGCCAAAAATGAACATTATGCTTCATCACTGCGAACCGAGATCAACAGCATTAAGAAGAAAACTGATGAAATGATCGAAAATGTCAGAAAAGAAGCAGATAAACTGGCTTATTCTGATAATAATGAAGAGAAGGGCAGACTGGATGAAGCATTAAGGTGCCTTACTCTGTTAAGAAAGGGCAGGGCAAAGGACAACGTTGAAGTTCTTGTTTATGCTGATCATAAATCGAAAGGGTGGAACAAGCTGGTAGAACAGCTGACTTATAATCCGGAACTTATTGAAAAGGCCTATGATAAGGTTCTGTCCATGCCAAGGATCCTGAAACCGGAAGAAAAGGCAGAAAAACTGGAACAGTTATCTGCTAACATAAGAGGTTTTCAGATAGGGGAGAGCATCAGGGATTCGGAGATTGAAAGAGTCATCGGAATATAAACTATAATAAACCGTAATTCTGAACTTAAGGAGGTAGGGAAAGATGAGCGGTTTATTTTATTTGGCAAAGACCGGAACAATGAGTGATGCAGCTGAGTTTCTGACACAGTTATTTGGGGGAACCCTTGGTGTTGTATTTTCATATGCGATCAATATCGCAGCCATCGGATTAACAATAGCTTATGTTATCAAAGCGGTCATGGCATTTATCAAATACAAAGGTGAGAGTAATCCCAACCAGGCCGAGTTCTCCAAGAAGGAAGCCATTAACTGCCTGATCGTTGCCGGTGTATCGATCTCATTGGGTGTGCTTATCAACCTGATACTGGGAATCTTCGGTATTTCCGTATTCAATGTTAAGTAAGCATGAGTGATTATGACCTTCTGGGAAGGTACTTATCTGGATTGGCTGAGCTGGCTCAGCGGGGAGATGGTACCTTCTTTATTGCTCTTGGTGTATTCATATACAACTGCATCTATATAGCGAGCATCTTTCTTTCGGGATTGAAACTGGCAAGTGCGCTGTATAATTATCACACCAGAGTATCTCACCCGATTCAGCAGAATCAGGCATATCAGGAGATCTTTGAGCCGTTAAAGGGGATCATCTTCTTTACGGTCGGACTGACAGTAATCAAATTCACTGCAACATTGCTCTTCGGTATAAAATTCACCTGCCTGCAGTATCTAAGATAGGGATCATAGGGTTCTATAATAAGCCATCTCAGGAAAGGGATGGTTTTGTTATGGGAAAGAAGAATAAGGCAGAAAAAGAAGAGCAGAAGAAAAAACAGTCTGAAGAAAGAGCCATAGCCAGAAGAAAGGCTTCATTTCAGGAAAGACTGCAGATAAAAGATATTGTTAACAGATGCTACCTGACCAGAAAAGGGGAATATCTGACGGTGTTTTCCATTGGCCAGAAGGCCATCGATCTGATGAGTGAAGATGAACTGGCAGTTTATGCTCATCAGCTGGAGACAACTTTTTCCACTTTGGACATAGAAATACTGGAATTCATGCTGCTGCCGGTTCCTTTCGACCTGCAGCCATACCGTAATGCTCAGCTGATGGCATCCAACAGATTAAGGAAAAGAGAAGGGGAGTTAAGAGAAAATATTGCCCGGGAAAATGATTCGGACATCAAACATGAACTGATAGAAGAACTTGATCAGACCCTTCTGTTTCAGAGATACATAGATAATCAGTCATATTTCGTTTCGTCCAAATTACAGAGCGGACGAGTCGCTAACAAACACTGCTATGTTGTCTGTGGAATCAAGGACAGATGGAATGAGATAGCGGTTCAGGAAGCTGCCCGCAGGATCGAATCGGCCTTAAAGACATTGAGCGACGAATCACATCGATGTTCCCAGGCAGAAATGGAAAAGATCCTCATTTCGATCTTTAATCCGTTAAGACCGGAGATCTATATCAACTGTTAGGCGGTGGTGACATGAAAAAGAAAAAAGTACTTTTGGGGACACCGTTACTGTTTTTGCTGACAGGATGCGGAACCAGCTATGTTCATCAGAAATTTGACATCTTTGCCATGGATAAATGGCTTGATGAAGTATTCACTTCATTTGTTCTGGGGGTCAAATTCTTTATAAACAAAATAAACGCCTTTCTGATCTCGGGTATACATGAGTTCTCGACAAGGCAGCCGATGGAACAGCTGTTTGGCGGGGGAGGCAGTACCGGGTATATCAATCTGCTGACCAACATGTCTTCGGTGGTAAATATAGTCAGCATCCTGGCGATCCTTGCCATCGTGATCCAGTTTGCCAAAAGTCTGTATAAAAATTATTTTGCTCAGGCAGATACAAATTATGCACCAAGTGCGATAGAACTGGGAAAGAAGATCATATCGGCAATGGTCATAACTCTGCTTATACCATATATCTGCATCACGGCTTTTACTGCAACGGTTTATGGCGGGGTAGCATTGGGCAACTATTTTGCATCTGATCCCCAAAGCAATCTTACAAAACTGTCTACCTATCAGTACATGGATGAGAAGGGGATCAGTTTCAACACTTATTGCGAAGTGTCCCAGAAGCATTATGGAGTAAAGAATCTGACAGATCTTAACGGAATAGACATGAGCAAATTCGATGAGAATATCGGATTTGAGATCATAACAGAAGGGAATGCTGTAAATGTTGGTACCCCTGAATGGACCGGTATCAGTGCATCCGACAGCAAGGCGATCTATAACTTCTGGTGCAATGCAGCAGGGGAGTCATCCGATCTTAAGGATGGATTAGGTTATAAGTATCTGAATGTATGGCATTCATTTGCCAGTTCGGAAAACCTGAGGGACATCCTCACCTTTGGAGTAGGGAGTGTTCTTGAAGAACTGATCGCGTTTATTGCCATGGCGATACTGTATGCTTTTGGAAGCATGGCATTGGCAAGAAGAATCGTAGACCTTATCGTACTTATAGCCATGAGCTGGTGGTACATAGGAGCAAGTGTTTCAGATGCGCCAAATCAGAATTCGATAGGGGAGCTACTGAAGAAACTGGCAGGCATATGTCTGTCGCAGTTCATCTTCAGTTTTGAAATAATGCTGTTTACGGAAATGGTACTGTCTCATCCGCCATATAATGTATGGTTGTTATGGGCCTGGGTATTCGTTCTGTTATCTACGCCGACTGCAGTTGAGGAGATGGTCATTGGTACCGGAACACAGGAGACCATCGGATCCATGGCAAGAACAGTATCAAATCTGTTTTTAGGAGACAGAAGATAATATGAAATATACATATGAGATACCACCTAAACTGGTGAAGAAAAACGGGTTTTTCGGGACCATTTCAAACTATGACATTGGAATGGCTGCTGCGCTGGCAGCTGCAGGATTTCTGGCCATGCTTATTCTTCAGAATCTGCTGGGAATGATCATTTTACTGATCTGCGGGATATTTGCATACATATTCTTCATATTTCAGGATCGATACGGTGAAAATAACCGAATCAAACTGAAACGCATGAAAGGATACAGGCGGAAGCAGAAAAGATTCTACTTTTACAGGTAGATTCTTTTGTTTCCAGTCCCGAAGAAGGAAAGGGACTGGAAATCTATAATCCGGAAGGGAGAGCAGCATGTCAGAAAAGATAAGAAACATCAGAAGAAAACTAAGAAACAACAAATTGAATAATCTCAGACTTCTGGCTGGAAGGACAGGGAGAAAACTGGTTAAAAAGAGTCTTGCCAATTTGCTTTCTGCGATAGCTAGAACTGTGAAGTTTTTACTGTTCAATCCGGCGGGATGGGCAGTTTTGGCACTTCTGACAGGGACCGTATACATAGGAAACCTTCCCATACCGGTAATAAATGCTGAAGACTATGTTTCGGCAAATCTTGCTGAATACAAAGCTTTGAACAAGGCGATGGATCAGGAAAGTGACAGATTCTATAACGATTATCACGCTTCTGTTTCATCAAGTACTTTGTCCCCAATCTTATATACTTTTTGGGACAGATCGGCATTTGAAGAACAGCTTGTAGCAGCGAGAGAAGCCCTGGATGAAAGTGATTTTGAAACTCTTCAGGAATACACAGATGCATTATATGAAATGGCTGTCAGCAATTACATTGGAACCATTGA
>JAFOIV010000099.1 GCA_017420535.1 Eubacterium sp.
AGAATATTCACATGAGGGGTTAGAAAAAACTATAGAAGAAGCCGGATGGATAAGCCATCCGGTTTTTTCGTGTTTGCCTTTTTAATCAAGGGATAGTAAGATGATTAGTAAGTTGAATTATAAGAGTGCCAGGAAACTTGGCATTTGAATTTAATGATTGAGAGGGAATATATGTTTAAATTAAGTGGGTTGAATCCGGTGTTGCTTATACTCTTTGCCTTATTTGGAGCAGGGTTGTTTGCTTTTATGGTAATGGTGATCAGGAGATTTGTAGCCAGGATCAGAGTAAGAGAAGACTATGATGAAGATGTAGATTCAAATCAGACAAAGGAAGAGAAAGAAGCTTTCCTTAAAGTTAAAGAAGAGGAAAAAGCATTTCTTCGAGTTTCATTTGTGGATGCTGCAAAAGAAAAGAAAAAAAGAACAGTGATCCTATCAATCCTGGGATTTGTAAGTGCCATTGTTCTTACGCTTTATTGCAATAATTTCCATGCTCATGACATAAAATTCTATTTTGTTATTGGAATATTATTTTTATTCTATATGATAATGACCGTGGAAAGCTTTATAGATTTTGATACTATGGAAATTCCACCGGAATTAAATGTTGCAATATTTGTGCTGGGACTTATATCAGTGTGGGCTTTTGGAGATTTGAACCGTATCATATCTCATGGAGACTGGTCAGGAATAATTAATAGAGTGATCGGAGCTTTATGCATAGCCCTGCCAATGATAATCATAGATCTTATAATAGCAAATGCCTTTGGTGGCGGCGATATTAAGCTTATGGCTGCAGCGGGATTTCTTCTTGGATGGAGAATGACTCTTATGGGATTCTTCTTTGGCGCCATAATAGGAGCTGTTATAGGAATAGTTGCCATGGCAAGAAAGAAAAAGAAAGGAAAAGAACATATTCCTTTTGGCCCATCTCTTTGCATGGGACTTGCTATTGCTGTAATCTACGGTGAACCGTTAGTAAATTGGTATCTTGGAATGGTGAAATCCATGATGACGATGGATTAAAAACGAACGCCCACAATAGTATAGATGCTCAAGTAATCGCTCCAGCGGGCTAAAAATGCCCTTTGGAGCGGTTCTTTCGCATCTTAATACTATTGTGGGCTGTTTTTTTCTTTTGCGGAGGTTATTTTTTCCCTCTTACACAATTTCTAATATGGTATTTACCATCAGATCATTCTGTTTTGGATTCATAAAGCAGAATCTTATGTATTTATTTCCCAGTCCGCGGATGTTGTCACATTTACGTATTACAATGCCCCGGAGGTTGCAATAATCGGCTACTGCACTGGCTGTAAGATCTTCTTTCAGAAGCTTGCATAACATGAAATTTGCTGCTGGCTGATAGAGTTTTATTGTTTTGCAAGTTGACATTGCCAGATATACAAGAGAACGCTCAGTATGGATTGTGGAGCGGGACTCTTCTATGTATTTTTCATCTTTAAACATCTCTATTGCAGCAATGGCTGAGAGAACAGAGATATTTCTTGTGGTGGTAGCATCGATTATAGACATAAGCTCAGGGTTATTCATTACACCATAAGCAAATCTGATGCCGGGAACTGCAAAGAACTTAGATACGGATCTAAGGATAGCCATATTGCTGAATTTTCCGACGAGTGGTACTGCAGTAAATTCCTGATAGTTGTCTATAAATTCGATATACATCTCATCAATCAAAAGGAATATTCCAAGGCTTTCGCATACTTCTGCAATGGTTTCGATATCGTCTCTCTTGATCTTCTTGGATGTTGGGTTGTTAGGATTTCCTATTACCAGCATATCCAGAGATGAGTCTAAGTTTGCCAGGAAATCTATAAGGTCCAGTTCGAATTCTTTTTCTTCATCAAGATTATAATAATGGATCTCGCTGCCATAGGCGGAGAGAACCTTCTCGTATTCTGTAGAACTAGGAACAAGGACCATGGATTTCTTTGGTGAAATAAGGGCTGCAAAAAGTCTTAAAAGATCTGAAGAGCCATTTCCGGTGATTATGGTCTCTAGCGGTGAATGGACGTAATCTGCTACGGCATTCTTTAAGGTACCATAATAAACATCAGGATATTTATTTATAGAGTCAATGCTGTTAAGAAGGACTTTCTTAACGGACTCTGGTATTCCATGTGGATTAAGATTTGAGTTGTATAGAACTGTTTCATATTGTTCTAGTCTGAGTGGACCTGTACTCATACAAAACCTCCCCCAAGGTATATAGTGTCTAATATTTTTAGTCTTTAAAATAAATAATAAGTCTGATATAATAAGTTGATTTAGTTTTTGTATTTTTAAAAACCTGTCTCTATTCTACATCATGGAGACAGTTATTATCAAGATGTTTTAGTAAAACGGAGATTGAAATGAAGGCTATAGTTGAACAGTATGCCAAAGGCGAATTTAGAATAGACAGACCTGAGGTTGTAATTTCAGAAACATTTTTTAAACTGAATATTGAAGCGGGTACTGTTTACAATGGACATTTTACCGTTAGTAGCGCCAATAAATATCCTATCAAGGGTATGGTCTATGACTCGAGATATACTCTCCGTTTTGAAGATCATAGCTTTGTATCAAGAAGTTTTGATGTGAAATACTCTTTTGATGCATCATGTCTTGAAGCCGGTCAGAATTATAAAGGACATATCAATGTCATTACTGATGGCGGCGAATTTAAACTTCCATATGATATAAATATTGTTCCACCATGTGTCAAATATGGTGACGAGCGTATAGATGACTTATTTAAATTTGCAGCATTAGCAGAGAAGAGATGGGGAGAAGCTGCCCGCCTTTTTGTGCAGGACGATTTTAAGAGAACATTTATAGAGAAAGAGTCTCTTATTAAGCAGATTTATCTTAGTCTTTTAGATTCTAAGTCTGTTGATCAGGCCTTAGAAGAATTTCTTGTGCTTGTTCATAAGAAACGTACAGTTACTCTTTCTGCGTCAAAGGCCAAGATTGAACTTACGATGCCGGAAGATACTGAAACAATAGAGATTGAGCTTTCTAAGAATACCTGGGGATATACCTATTCTGACATTAGAACAGATGCAGAATTTATAATCCCATCAAAGAAGTTCATAACGTCAGATGATTTCGTTGCAAATGAGTGCGCCCTTAAGGTGCTTATTTCTCCTGAACACGTACCAGAAGGAGAAAATACAGGTAAGATCATAATAGAGAATATCTATCAGAAGATCGAGGTGGAGATCCATCTTACAAAACCTGAACGTCCAAAGGCTGACTCAGAACAGAGAGCTAAAGAAAGAGAATATAAGCAGTGCAAGATTGCCATCACTAAGGCATATCTTGATTTTAGAATGGATAAGATCAGCCTCAATAAATATGTTGAGGATACTATAAACAGCTTTAAGACTTTAAATGAATTTGAGCCGGAGGAGGATTTATACAGATTAGGTATAATCCATATGAATATCCTTGCAGATGAAACTGCAAAGGTTGAACAGGAATTCCTTCGTATTGAAGCTGATATTGATAGAAATCAGATGACTGCTCAGGAGAAATGTTATTATAGCTACCTTAAGGCTATGATGGCGAGAGATAAAGAAACTGTTGAAAAAACAGCTAATCTCCTTAGAAGAAATTTCAGAACACAGGAGCCAAAGATGTTCTTCTTCTGGCTGCTGCTGTTTGTTGACCCTGTTTATAATGAGGATAAGAATGTTCTTTATCATGAATTAGAGTCTTTATATGATGAAGGGGAAAACAGCCCTATCATCTATTTCGAGCTTTGTGACATTTTAAATCAGAATCCTATGATGCTTAAGGAACTTACACCTTTTGTCATTACAGGTATCAAGTGGGGTATGCGTAATAAGTATATCTCAGATGATGTATTAAATGAGTTTGTAAAGCTGGCAGGAAAGAATAAAGAATTTAATAAGCAGTTATTTGATGTACTTCGTCATATCTATGACAAGAATGCTGAAGAATTAAAGAGAGTAAAGCAGAACCAGGATCAGGGTAATACGCCTAAGAAAGAAACTCTTAAGTATGATATGGAGAACTCTATCAAGCTTAAGAAAGACGGAACTCTTAAATTTGGCCATTCTGTAAGAATGAATGATGAAGAAGATATTCAGAATCTTTCAAGTAAGGTTGATGAATATAAGGATGCCTTCGGTGGTGCAAAAGAAGTTTCTGTAGAAAGCTTCAGTGATATCGTAGAAAATGCTACTGAATCCGTGGATGAAGAGGATGAAGAGGACTTCTTCGAGTGGGAAGGCACTGACGAAGAGGAAAATGATACAGATAAGGTTTATAAAGAAGATGATGATTCTTCTTATGCTGCAGATAAATATGATGCAGAAAAGATAAGCACTAAGGTTGGTGCGGACTCTGGAAAGCTTGAGATCAATCCACAGGGTGATCCTCTCAGACTTAAGAGTGAGGATTTTAATTATGATAGAGAAGCTGAGGCTTTAGAAGAGGAAGTTGAGAAGTCATTTGAAGAAGCAAGTAATGACAGATTCTCAGAGACTTTAAGAGCTGAGGCTGCAGAGAAGATAATCAAGAAGGAAAATGAAAATGTCAGTGTTCTTTCTTCTCTTTGCTCAATGCTTATATCTGCTTCAAAATTAGATAGAAAGTATCACCGCTTCTATAGAGATGCGGTGCAGAATTCGCTTAAATTTATCGGCCTTAATGAGTGCTATATAAGAAGTATGGATCAGTCAAAGTATGATCTGATACCTGCTTCTGTTCTTATGTATTTAAATTATAAGAATACACTTACACAGGACGAACTGGCATATCTTTATGCTAATGTTATTTATAATAAGGCTGAACATATGAAGATCTATCATGAATATGCTCCTACTATGGAGGATTTCATGGAGAAGATGATAATAGAAGGTAAGGTAAATGATGATCTTACAGTTCTTTATGATGAATTCCTTGATCCTGAGTCAGTCAGCTCAATGTTTGCAGGAAAACTCATAAATATCATCTTTAGAAGAAAGATTGTATGTTTCAACCCAAACGTAAGCGCGGTTATCGTTACTCATGAAGAACTTCAGAAAGTTCAGAGAGTGCCTCTTAAGAATGGTGAGGCTTATGTAGAGATATTATCTGATAATGCATCAGTAATATTTGAGGATAAGCACGGTAACAGATATGCAGGATCTATTCCTTATCATTTCGAGCGTATCGTAGATGAGAAGGCTTATATCCCGATCTGCCGCGAATACAGCCCTCGTGATTACAGAATTCTTCTGTATAATTATGAGAGTATCAGCGAGTTTACATATAAGAATGCTAAGGAAGTAAATGCTGCCAGAGAGATCATAAACTGTGATGAGATCTCTTATGACTTTAAGCAGAGAGCCTGCCTTAATATAATCGAATACTATCATGAGAACCTGGATACAGATGTTCTCGTTAAATATTTAAGAAGACTTGATATTGAATATCTTACTCATGCCAATGCCCGTACGATAATCACTTATCTTATCGATATGAACATGTTTGATAAGGCTTTCTCAGCAGTTAAACTTTACGGTTTTAACGAGCTGGATGTAAATGAGTTATATCGTCTTGCGGACTATGGTGTAAGAGATTCTGATGGATTCCTTAAGGAAGATCTTATGAGCCTTTGCCTCAATCTTTATAAGACAGGAACTGTTAATGCCAACATCCTTTCTTACATGATCTCTAATTTTAATGGTAGTGTGGATGAACTTTCATCACTCTTTAAATTAGCGAAGGGTAAGGCTGCAGATATTGGAGTTCTTGCAGAGAATACTTTGGCTCAGTCAATGTTTGCAAATGCTGAACTTGAGTATATCTATGATATATTTGCTACTTATTACTCAGGAAGAAGCAGAGGACTTGTGGTTAAGGCATTCCTTAGAATATCAGCAAATAATTATCTGATACATGATCTGCAGGTGCCAAATTATATCTTTGAATCACTTTATCAGGAAATCCTTAAAGGAAACATTGATGATGAAGTATCTGAGATGGCTCTGCTGCTTTATTTCAGCAGACTTGGAAGATTTACAGATGATCAGAAAAAATGGATAGTTGATACGGTTGAGCGATTTGTAGATGCGGGTAAAGTGATGCCATTCTTCAAGAAGTACGTTCAGTTTATCAGACTTCCTCAGGATATATTCCTTAAGACTTATCTTATCTACAGAACAGATAATGTAAGACAGGTATTTGTAGATTACAGCTTTGATACAGGAACAAGATCTAAGGTTAAGTCCCGTACAGCACGTATGGAAGAGATAGTAAGAGGCTTCTATATCATGGAATTCGTTGTATTCCACGGAGAGAGACTTGTTTATTCTATCGTTGACGATCCTAATGGAAATGCTCAGATCATTGAAAGTGAAGTCCTTAAGAAGAAATCTTACAACAAGGCTGATCTTAATAGATTTGAATTTATCAATTCAATGCTTGTGAAGCAGGAAATGAGAGACGACACTGAACTGCTTCAGAATCTTGATGTATATATTAATACGGTTCACCTTTTCGAGGAGAACTTAACTTTACTGTAACTAATGGAGGTATGTGATGGCAGACAATTTTTATATAGGTATGGATCTGTGCTCGGATTTCACTCAGCTGTCTTATTATAATGACATAAAGCGTGAACCTGAATCGGTCAGCCAGCTTAATAACAAAGACACATACCTTATGCCTAACATTTTATTTTATAGCACAGACACAGACCACTGGTATGTAGGGGGTGAGGCATCTGAAGCGAGATTTAATGAAGAAGGTGTCGTGGTAGATGGTATCTTTGAAAATCTTTTCAGCCAGAACAAGGTTGTGGTGGCTGATAAGGAATATGGCTATCAGGAATTATTTATCATGATGGTAAAGCTTCACATTGACTCATTTCTTTATAGATATGAGGATGCAAAGATAATGAAGCTGGTCATTTCCATTCCTGAATATAATCCAAGAATATACAAGCTTCTTTCGGGGCTGTATAAGGTCATGGGAGTGGCTAAAGACACTATTGAAGTGACAAGCCACTTGGATAGCGGACTTTATTATATCTTCAATCAGGAACAGGAATTGTGGATCAATTCAGTGGCTTTATATGACTACAATGCAGATGGTCTTAACTATTACAGAATAGACATAGCAAGAAACAAGAATCCTGAGCGGGTCATTATGACTCATGAGGATTATTCATCTCAGATGTCGCTTTCTAAATATGGAAATGACATTTATCAGATGGATGCAGATTTTGCGAAGATTGCTGATTATGAAGTTAAGAAGGCTTATATTTCATCAGTCTTTTTAACTGGTGTCGGCTTTTCTAATAAATGGATGAAGAAGTCTACAAATGTACTTTGTCAGGGAAGACGAGTCTTTGTGGGACAGAACATATATACCAAAGGCGCATGCTATAGAGCGGTGGGTGGTGAATATAAGGAATTCTATGAAAGATTCTTTATTGAGACTAAAGAGAATGTCCTTTTTGATGTGGGAATTTCTCTTGGAGATGAGAAAGACACCTTCCTTCCTATTGCAAAGGGTGGTAAACAGTGGTACAACACACACGGCAGCGTGGAAGTCGTCCTGGATGATACAGATAAGATCACTATAAGATATCGTAACAGACATAATCTTGACGAAAAACGCGAAGTGGTGAAGATCCACGGTATACCTAAGAGGCCTAATAAGACTACAAAGCTTTCTATTGAAGTGGAATTTGAAAGTCCGCATGAAGGCGCTGTAATAATAAAAGACCTTGGTTTTGGAAAGTTATTTCCAACAACCAATAAAGTATATAGAAAGGAGTTTAATATCTGATGTCAAAGATAATCATTTGCAGAGAAAAGACTGCAGAAACTCCTTTTGTGTTCCTTAATACCAAGGTTGAAATCTATACCTATGAGGAACTTTGCTTTTATATCTATAACAACACTGTGCTGATCAGTAAATCAACACTATCTGAGAAGCTTTTTTCCTGGATAAGGGATGAACTGGGCATGACACAGTTGGCAGAAAGACTCTTTGCACTTTCTAATAAAGTGTCATTTGCGCAGGATATGCTGGTGGAGATCCTTAATGCGGGAGATTATTATACGCCGGAAGAAATAAAGGAATATGTGGAAGCGTGGCAGAAATATAAGAAACTTCCACGCCTGAAACGTTATAAATTAAAGGCTGATGCGTATATGCTCGCAAGAAGGTTTATACGTGCGGCAACAATCTATGATGATATCATTGATAATGAGAAGGAAATACAAGATAAGGTTTTCCTTGCAAATGTATATCACAACAGAGGTGTTGCGGCTGCAAATAATATGGATACGGATGATGCCAGAAAGTTCTTCCTTAGAGCCTATGAGCTTAATGGAAATCCGGAATCCTTGAAGAGTTATTTCTTTGTGGTCTCAGCAGAAGAAGATATCACAACACTTCGTAATGAAGTCCATAAGATGGGACTTGATGATGAATATTTTGAAAATGTAATGGGTGAGATCGGTGATTCCAAGGACGATGTCCGTGAGATGACCATCTTTGCTATGTTGCAGCGTGCTGTCTATAACAAGATGAATAAAGATATGACAGACTATGATAAGAGAATGGATATCATTCTGGCAGAAATTAAAGATGAGTTCAGAGACCAGGCCATTTAGTTAATTTGATTTATATTTTTTGAGAGGATAAAGACATGAAAGAATTAGACAAGACTTACAATCCTGAAGAGATTGAGAAAAGACTTTATAGTAAGTGGGAAAACAATGGCTATTTCCACGTGGATCCAGACAGAAGTAAGAAACCATTTACTATCGTAATGCCACCTCCAAATATTACAGGACAGCTCCACATGGGACATGCCCTTGATAATACAATGCAAGATATCCTCATTCGTATGAAGAGAATGCAGGGATATAATGCTCTTTGGCAGCCGGGTACAGACCATGCAGCTATTGCTACAGAAGTTAAGGTTACAAATGCTTTAAAGGAACAGGGTATCGATAAGCATGAGATCGGCCGTGAAGCTTTCCTTGAAAAGGTTTGGGACTGGAGAAAAGAATACGGCGGACGTATCATCAACCAGTTAAAGCGTATGGGTTCATCTGCTGACTGGCAGCGTGAAAGATTCACAATGGATGAGGGAAACAATAAGGCCGTTAATACAGTATTTAAGAAGCTCTATGATAAGGGCTGGATCTATAAGGGTTCAAGACTTGTTAACTGGTGTCCTGTATGTCAGACAACAATTTCTGATGCAGAGGTTGAGCATACAGAGCAGGCTGGGTTCTTTTGGCATATCAATTATCCTGTAAAGGGTGAAGAAGGAAGATTTGTAGAGATTGCTACAACTCGTCCAGAGACTCTTCTTGGTGATACAGCTGTTGCTGTAAATCCTGATGATGAAAGATATCAGGATATCATCGGAAAGATGCTGATCCTTCCTTTAGTTGGAAGAGAGATTCCTGTTATCGCAGATTCTTATGTTGATAAGGAATTTGGAACAGGTTGCGTTAAGATCACTCCGGCTCATGATCCTAACGATTTCGAAGTAGGAAAACGCCATAACTTAGAAGAAATCAACATAATGAATGATGATGCGACAATCAATTGTCCAGGTTCTAAGTACGACGGAATGGATAGATATGAAGCACGTAAGGCTATGGTTAAGGATTTAGAGGATCTTGGGCTTCTTGTTAAGATCGTTCCTCATTCTCATATGGTTGGAACACATGACAGATGTAAAACAACTGTTGAACCTCTTATAAAGCCACAGTGGTTCGTTAAGATGGATGAAATGGCTAAGGAAGCAAAGAAAGTTGTTGAAGATGGACAGCTTAAACTTGTTCCTGAAAGAATGAATAAGGTATATTTCAACTGGCTTGATAATATCCGTGACTGGTGTATCTCACGTCAGTTATGGTGGGGACACAGAATCCCTGCATATTACTGCCAGGATTGCGGAGAGATAGTCGTTGCAGATAGTGAGCCAACAGTATGTCCTAAGTGTGGAAAGAATCATTTTAAGCAGGATGAGGATACACTTGATACATGGTTCTCATCAGCTCTCTGGCCATTCTCAACCCTTGGCTGGCCTGACACTGATTCAGAAGATTATAAGTATTTCTTCCCAACGGATGTACTTGTAACAGGATATGACATTATCTTCTTCTGGGTTATCAGAATGGTCTTCTCATCACTAGAGCAGACAAAAGAGTTACCATTCCACACAGTTCTTTTCCACGGCCTCGTAAGAGATGACCAGGGTAGAAAGATGAGTAAATCACTTGGAAATGGTATCGACCCACTGGAAGTAATTGATAAATATGGTGCTGATGCACTTCGTTTCACTCTTATCACAGGAAATGCGCCTGGTAATGATATGCGTTTCTACTGGGAAAGAGTTGAAGCAAACCGTAATTTCGCTAATAAGATCTGGAATGCTTCACGTTTCATCATGATGAATATCGATAAGGTTTCAGAAGATGAATTAAAGGCTGTTAAACTTGAAGATCTTAATCTTAGTGATAAATGGATCTTAAGCAAGGTTAATACTCTTGCTAAGGATGTAACTGAAAATATGGAGAAGTACGAGTTAGGAATTGCTGCAGATAAGATTTATTCATTTATCTGGGAAGAGTTCTGCGACTGGTATATCGAAATGGTTAAGCCTCGTCTTTGGGATGACAATGATTCATCAAAGCCGGCTGCTATTTATACTTTAAAGACAGTTCTTACAACTGCTCTTAAATTACTTCATCCATATATGCCATTCGTTACAGAAGAAATCTACTGCAACTTAACCGGTGATGAAACAATTATGACTTCAGAGTGGCCTGTATTTAATGAAGAGTACAGCTTTGCTACTGAAGAAGCAAATGTTGATATCATTAAAGAGGCAGTTCGTTCTATCAGAAATATCAGAACAGAGATGAATGTTGCACCTTCACGTAAGGCAAAGACAATAATCGTATCTGAAAATAGTGATGTAAGACGAGTGTTTGAAGATTCAAAGGCGTTCTTCGGAGCCCTTGCATATTCAAATGAAGTAGAAGTTAAGGAAGATAAGACTGGTGTTGCTGAAGATGCAGTATCAGCGGTTATCCATAATGCAGTAATTTATATGCCATTTGCAGATCTTGTTGATGTAGAGAAGGAACTTGAAAGACTTAACAAAGAGAAGACTCGTCTCGAAGCAGAGATCAAGCGTGGTACAGGAATGCTTTCTAACAAGAACTTTACAGATAAGGCACCTAAGGAAAAGGTAGAAGCAGAAAGAGAAAAGTTAAAGAAATACGAAGAAACATACGAATCAGTAAAGGAACGTATAGCACAGCTTTCTAAATAATTATGAATAATGGATTCAAACTCAGGAGAAAAATTATATATGTGATCATTGTACCAATTGTACTGGCATTGGCCCTTATGGCCATATGCATAGGTACATTTGGCATTGACTCAAAGCAGACTTTCTTTATGACACTTCTGCTGGCGGTTTATGTAGTCCTTGTTACTATTGCGTATATCCGACTTCGCCCTATGATAAATGCGACGCTGGTGGATTATTCTTTAGAACAGGGAAAGATTCAGAAGGAATTACTGCGTAAACTGGCGGTACCTTATGCCATTCTGGATACAGACGGGCATATTATGTGGGCCAATAACGAATTTCACAAAACTGTTGGAGTAAGCCCAAAGAAGCATATAAATAAAGGGGTGGACTCATATTTCCCTGAGCTGGCTCCAAATATCTTCTCATCTCTTGAAGGTAAACTTAACATGGATGTGGAATTTGGAGACAGAAAATTCAACGCTCTTATAAAGAGAGTTGACCTTTCAAATGTTTTTGATGCTGACAGAGAAGAGTCAAAAGATGATGACATCGTAAATGTTATGTATCTTTTTGATATTACAGAGCTTAAAGCTCTCCAGAAAGAAAATCAGGATCAGAAACTTATAGCAGGTCTTGCTTATATCGATAATTACGATGAGACTATGGATTCTCTTGATGAGATAAAGCATTCTATAATCACAGCCCTTGTTGACCGTAAGATCAACATGTATTTAGGAAATGTAGATGCCATAGTAAAACATTTAGAGAATGATAAATATCTCTTTATCTTCCCGCAGAAATATCTGCAGACCTTAAAAGATGATAAGTTCTCATTAGTAGATGATATTAAGAGTATCAACGTAGGAAATGATATTCCTATGACTCTTTCAATCGGTATTGGTGCAGGAAGCGACAGCTTTGTTGAAGCATATGAATATGCCCGTGTTGCCATTGGACTTGCATTAGGACGTGGTGGCGATCAGGCGGCAGTTAAATATGGGGATCAGGTTTCATATTTCGGTGGAAAGAGTGCCGGAGTTGAAAAGACGACAAGAGTTAAGGCCAGAGTAAAAGCTCAGGCTTTTGAAGAGTTACTTGAAAGCCGTGACAAGGTTATCATCATGGCTCATAAGAGACCGGATGCAGATGCATTTGGCTCAGCCGTAGGTATCTATAGACTTGTTACAACCCTTAATCATAAGGCTCATATTGTAATAAATGAGGTAACAGATGCTATAAGACCAATAATAGGCAGTTTCAAGGGAAGCAATATCTATGGGGATATGATCATCAACAGCGAACAGGCTATTGATATGGTAGGCCCTGGAACCATGGTTGTCGTTTGTGATGTTAACCGTCCAAGCATGACAGAATGCGAAGAACTGCTTTCTATGGTTTCAAGTATAGTTGTATTTGATCATCACAGACAGACAAGCGAAGCCATTGCAAATGCTACATTATCTTATATAGAGCCATTTGCATCTTCTGCCTGCGAAATGATAACAGAGATGTTCCAGTACATCTCCATCAAACCAAAGATAAGACCGGTGGAGGCAGATGCCATGTATGCCGGAATTCTTATAGATACAGATAATTTCATGACTAAGACTGGTGTAAGAACATTTGATGCAGCCTCATATCTTAGAAAATGTGGCTCTGACGTAACCCGTGTGCGTAAGATGTTCAGAACTAATCTCATGGAAATGAAGGAAAGAGCTCAGGGTATCAGTAATGCTGAGATCTACATGAATAGTTTTGCTCTTTCATATGTAGTGCCGGATCCTAATTCCGGTGATGCACCTACAGTGCCGGTGGCAAAAGCTGCGAATGAATTGCTTAATGTTGAAAATATAAAGGCTTCATTTGTTGTTACTGAAGCTGAAAATGGAACTCTTTATGTATCTGCCAGATCCATTGGTGATATGAATGTTCAGGTCATCATGGAGAAGTTTGGCGGAGGCGGACATGCCACTGTGGCAGGTGTTCAGCTTAAAGATACCACTAAGGAAGAGTTCTTCGCTAAATTAAAAGAAATACTTGCGTCAATGTATTCGGAAGGAGAAATCTGATGAAGGTTATATTACTTGAAGATGTTAAATCCCTGGGAAAGAAGGGACAGATTGTTGAAGTTAACACAGGTTATGCCAGAAATTTCGTACTCCCAAAGGGACTTGGAGTTGAGGCTACTGGTAAGAATTTAAATGATCTTAAGCTTAAGAATGCAAATGATAAGAAGGTTGCTGCAGAGAATCTTGCAGCTGCACAGAAACTTGCAGAATCTCTTAAGGATAAAGAAGTTAAGACTAGTATGAAGGTCGGCGAAGGTGGAAAGGTATTTGGCTCTGTTTCATCTAAAGAAATTGCTGAGCTTTGCAAGTCTCAGCTTAACTTAGAAGTAGATAAAAAGAAGATTTTAATAAAGGATCCTATCAGAAGCATTGGTACAACAATAGTTGGTATCAAGCTTCATCCAGAAGTAACAGCAGAATTAAGGGTTCATGTAACTGAGGCATAGTATGGCAGATAACGAAAGCAGTATAAAAAGAATATTGCCCCACGATAATGATGCAGAACGTGGAATAATCGGATCTATGATGATGGATCCGGATGCTATTTCAGATGTCAGTGGTTTCCTCGTAAAAGAAGATTTTTATAACATTCAGTACGGACTTTTGTTTGATGCCATGTGTAGCATTTTCAATGAAGGTAAGCAGGTGGATCAGATCACCTTATCTGAAAAGCTGCGTCAGATGGGGGCTCCGGAAGAAATTTATAAATTAGAATATTTAAGTGATATCTTAGCTGGTCAGCAGACATCTGCATTCGTTATGAATTATGCTGGAATTGTCCGGGACAAGGCTACTCTTCGTAAGATGATCAAGGCATCTGATAATATTGCCATGAACTGCTACGAAGGTAAGGATACCACAGAAAATATCCTGGGAGATGCAGAAGATTCTATATTCAAGCTGGTTCAGGACAGAAATGGCTCAAGAGAATTTACTCCAATGAATGAAGTTGTGGTAAATGTCATTAATGAGATTGAGGACGCAGCAAAGAATAAGGGAAGAGTTACCGGTATTCCTACAGGATTTATTGATTTGGATCTTAAACTTGCGGGACTTCACGGTGGAGAACTTATCCTTATTGCCGCCCGTCCTGCCATGGGTAAAACTGCTTTTGAGCTTAGTATAGTTCATCATGTTGCAGTTAAAGAGAATGTGCCAGTAGCTGTATTTTCTTTGGAAATGAGTAAAGAATCACTTACACAGCGTCTTCTTGCTATCGATGCTATGGTTGATTCTCAGAATATAAGAACCGGTGAACTTTCAGACGATGATTGGGATAAGATCATTGAAAGTTCTGATAGTATTGCGGCAGCACCAATCTTTATAGATGATGATTCAGATCTTACGATTTCAAAAATGAGATCGAAGTGCCGTAAGTTAAAACAGACCAAGAATATAGGTCTTATAGTTATTGACTACCTGCAGCTTATGAGTTCTCAGGGAAATGTTGAATCTCGTCAGCAGTTCATCTCTGAAGTATCTCGTGCCATGAAGGGTATCGCCCGTGAACTTAAGGTTCCGGTTATCGCTCTTTCACAGCTTAACCGTGCGGTTGACTCCCGTCCAGATCATAGACCTGTTCTTGCGGATCTCCGTGAATCAGGAGCTATCGAGCAGGACTCTGACGTTGTAATGTTTATCTATAGAGATGAATATTATAATCCGGAAACAGAACGTCCTGGTATAGCTGAAATAATAGTGGCTAAGCAAAGAAGTGGTTCTACTGGACCAGTAGATCTGGCGTGGTTAGGTCAGTATACAAAGTTTGCAAATTTAGTAAGATAATAAATAAAAAAATAGGAATCTCAAAAGAGACTCCTATTTTTTTATAGGTTATGGATTGCATTACCTTTTTATGTGGTCATGGAATCCTACTGCCTGGGGGGGATTACTGTCCCTGAATTCTGATAAGTTTCTTTAGGAGCTGTTCGTCGCTCATTTCATAGACATTATCAATGACCCAGATATGCATATCCTTAGCTCTTTGTTTAAAGAAATTTGTTCCGCTGGTCTTTTCGTCGCAAGGAGTTGCCATTACTATAGCCTTCTTTGCGTATTTTCCGCCGAAGCGGCTGGTAACTGTCTGGAGTTCGTGAAGAGCTTTGCTGTCGACTCTGCCGCTCTTACATGAGATAAAGGTTGGAACAACATTATGCATAAGGATAACATCAATCTCGTTTATTGTTTCAGGATCCCTGTACATAGCCTCAGTATTTTCAGGGGTTGTAGGACGTGGCTCTTTTATCTCTCCGTCCCAGTCGATTACTGCACTGATGACAAAATCATTAAATATATCCATTCGTCTTGAAGCCACTTCATATACGTGGAGTTCAAGAATATTTCCGGTTTTGGTTACGATGTTTTTGATCATCTTATTCTTAAACTGAAAGATGATCTCTCTTTTTTCGGTTACAAATCCGCGAAGAACATCTAAGTCGCGGAGTCTGTAGAAGAGATTTATGGCATCGTCTAGTTCACTCTTTGGAAGAGTGTAAAAATCATTTTCGTCCGCAGGATATTTCTTAATAACATCCTCGATTATGGAACAGTATTTGTTCCATTTATGATTTAAAGCTTTTGAAAGGGACCAGATTTTTTGAATGTCATTTCTGAAGTCTTCAGTGAATTCCCAGGTGGCAAAACTGCCGGAGGATCTGGTGAGAGTTCCACCGTGAAGGATTATATCCTGCATTACAGTCATATGAACCTGACCGTCAACTTTAGAAACCTCATCCTTGCTAAAATCTACCTCTGTGCCTGTGTATGGGTCGATTCTAAGGGTTTTTATATTATTTTTGGAAGATACATAACCAAATGCGATAAGAAGCATTTCTCCGCCTCCTGTGAGCTCAAAACGGGCATCAGGATGCTCGGATATGATGTCATTAATTGTCTTTACGCATAACTCAAAATCATCTCTTGGAACTTCAATAAATTCTATAGCCGTTGAAGGACTTGTCATCTCAGCAAATTTTTGAAGACTTTTCATTTTTTTTGTCAGCATGTTGTGTTTATGACCGAGAAAGATCAATCTGTCCGGTTTATATTTAAGCAAAACTGTAATATTTTCAAGCGCTTCTTCGGAAAAAAATTCTACAAAACAACCACCCATAATATGCCTCCTTCAAATAAGTAACCTCTATGTTAAGTATATCAAAGTATAAAAAAGATTGCATTAACCGGCTACTTTTTTTATAATGCAAGATAATGACGTAAATTTGGATACATAAAAAGTATATGCAATGAATTATAATTACGGGAGAAAAAAATGATTAGTGATAATGAGCTTGCTAGAATTAAAGAATTAAAAGAAAAGCATGATGCTGTGATACTTGCACATTATTATGTTGATGGCGATGTACAGGCTGTGGCAGATTATGTTGGAGATTCCTTCTTTCTTGCAAAGGCTGCAACTAAGATCAAGGCCAAGACAATAGTATTCGCAGGTGTATCTTTCATGGGAGAAAGTGCCAAGATCCTGAATCCTGAGAAGAAAGTAGTCATGGTAGATGAGTTTGCAGATTGTCCAATGGCTCATATGGTTAAGATTGAAGACATTAAGAGAGTAAGAGAAGAGTATGACGATGTAGCCGTAGTCTGCTATGTTAATTCAACAGCAGAGATAAAGTCATATTCAGATGTCTGTGTTACATCATCAAATGCACTTAAGGTTGTAAAGAACCTTCCTAACAAGAATATCTTCTTTATACCTGATTATAATCTTGCTCACTATATATCAGGTCAGATTCCTGAGAAGCATTTTATATTTAATGATGGTTTCTGCCATGTGCATAAATCCATTAATAAAGAAGAGGTACTGGCTGCAAAGGAGAAATTCCCTGAGGCAGAGGTACTTACACATCCGGAGTGTACACAGGATGTACTTGAAATATCTGATTTTATAGGAAGTACATCAGAGATAATAGATTATGCAACAGCCAGTGATAAGAAGGAATTCCTTGTTTGCACTGAGATGGGTGTATTCTATGAATTAGGACAGAAGAATCCTGAAAAGAAGTTCTATTCTGTAGGACATAGACAGTTCTGCCCTAATATGAAGAAAGTAACAATTGATAAGCTTATTAATAAACTCGAGAAATTAGAGCCGGAAGTGATCCTTCCAGAAGAACTTTCACTTAAGGCAAATGCACCACTTATCAAGATGCTTGAACTTGCTTCAAAATAAAAGGTTTTATCTAATACAGGCAGGTATATTGAATGGATAATAAAACTGTTCTTATTACAGGAGCATCCCGTGGAATAGGGAGAGCTTTTGCTGTTTTATGTGCAAAGAATAAAGATTTTGATAATATCTGTGTAATAGGAAGATATACAGATCTTTCTTCACTTGTAGAAGAAATAAAGAATATAGATCCCAACAAAAATGTCCTTACTTTTAATGGCGATGTGGGAGATTATGCATTTGTTTCTGAAACAGTTGAGAAGATAATCCATAAGACTAAAAGAATTGATCTTTTGGTAAATTCAGCGGCAATATCATATGTTGGATTATTGATAGACATGACAAAGGATGACTGGGATGAGACAATGTCATCAAATGTAAATTCGGTATTTAATACATGCCGGGCGACAGTTCCGCATATGGTCAGGGTATTAAGCGGAAAGATAATAAATGTATCCTCAGTCTGGGGACTTTGCGGAGCTTCATTTGAAGTAGCTTATTCTGCGTCAAAAGGAGCTATAAATTCATTTACAAAGGCTCTTGCAAAAGAGTTAGGGCCAAGTCATATATCAGTAAATGCTATTGCTTTTGGAATTGTAGATACAGATATGAATGGTCATCTTACCGATGAAGATAAGGCTATGGTGATCGATGAAGTTCCTTATGGAGCGATGGCAACACCTGAAGAGGCGGCAGAGGCAATTTATAAGATGTATGAAATGCCGGATTATTTTACTGGGGAAGTACTTAAATTTGACGGAGCATGGATCTAAAAGATCCAGGAAGTCGGAGGGATAGTTGGATGAAAAAAAAGAAAAATGTAGCAGGAATCTTCTTTGGAAGTTTACTTAGGGCATTTGTAGTTATAGGTGCATTTGTGATAATCGCCCTGGGGGTTATCATAGTAAAACAGGTTATTTCTGATGGTGGAAAGAAGCCTTCGTCAGGAAGCAGTACTTCAAATTATGCTGATGGCCAGAGAGACGAACTTCTTACAGCAGAACAAAAAAAACAGCAGGCTGATGCTGATGAAAAAAAAGACGACGAAAAAAAGAAGGATGATGATAAAAAGACTATAACAGGAAACATTAATTATAATGCTCCAGTTGTTGTTCTTAACGGTACACAGACTCCAGGCCTTGCAGGTGAGTGGGTAAACCGACTTAAAGATGCCGGATTTACTAATGTCCAGCCAGGTAATTACTTCAGTGAGACTACCGGAACAAAGGTTTATTCTTCAGATGGTTCAGGGGCAGCTTTAACAGAACTCTTTAAAGATGCTGAATCAGTTACAGGAATGATTGACCAGGTGGAAACTGATATGCCTCTTAGTGATGGACAGATTGTAGTGGTTATCAGTAAATCAGATGATGTGCTTTCGAATTAACTGGACACTGGAATTGTATGTATCAAGTCAAAAATTAACAAATTGACAGGGCTATTTTTATGAAAAATAGCAAGATTATGTAAATTTGGTTAATGTTTCACAATGAATCTCAATGAAGACGGGCTATGTAGCCCGTTTTTTTGTTGAAATCTCCTAGAATACTGGGGTTAGTGGTAATTATTAACAAAAGTTGTCAGAAGTATTTATGCAATAAAGGTATGGAGAGTTAATTCTTATTGGAGTAAGATACCAATAGTTAATAAAAGCACATTAGCCGTATTACGGCGTTTATTAGTAGGAGGAGATAAGTAATGTCTAGTTTATCACTTAAGAACATTTACAAAATTTATCCAAACGGTTTTAACGCAGTTAAGGATTTCTGTCTTGATATCCAGGATAAGGAATTCATCATCTTCGTAGGACCATCTGGATGCGGAAAATCAACAACACTTCGTATGATCGCAGGTCTCGAAGATATCAGCTCAGGTGAGTTATGGATCGGTGACAAGCTCGTTAACGATGTAGAGCCAAAGGACAGAGATATCGCCATGGTATTCCAGAACTACGCTCTTTATCCACATATGTCAGTATATGACAATATGGCATTCGGTCTTAAGTTAAGAAAGGTTGCAAAGGATAAGATTGATAAGCAGGTTCATGAAGCTGCTAAGATTCTTGAAATCGAGCACCTTCTTGATCGTAAGCCAAAGGCTTTATCAGGTGGTCAGAGACAGCGTGTAGCTATGGGACGTGCTATCGTTCGTGAGCCAAAGGTATTCCTCATGGACGAGCCTCTTTCAAACCTTGATGCTAAGCTTCGTGTACAGATGCGTGTTGAGATCTCAAAACTTCATCAGAGACTTCAGACAACAATCATCTACGTTACACATGACCAGACAGAAGCTATGACACTTGGTACACGTATCGTAGTTATGAAGGATGGTGTTATCCAGCAGGTTGATACACCTCAGAACCTTTATGATCATCCACAGAACCTCTTCGTTGCAGGTTTCATGGGAATGCCTCCAATGAACTTAATCGATTGTAAGGTTGTTAAGTCAGGTGCAGATGTGCTCCTTATGTTCGGTTCACATTCAATCAAGGTTCCAGAAGCTAAGGCTAACAAGCTTATCGCTGGTGGATACATTGATAAGGATGTTGTTCTTGGTATCCGTCCAGAAGATATCCATGATGAGCAGCTCTTCATTGAGTCATCACCTGAATCAGTTATTGATGCTAGAATCAACATTTACGAAATGCTCGGTGCTGAAGTATACCTTTACTTCTCAATCGATCAGTTCGATATCACAGCTAGAGTTAATGCTCGTACAACAGCTAGACCTGGCGATACAGTACAGTTCGCATTTGATCTTTCAAAGATCCATATCTTCGATAAGGAAACAGAGCAGATCATCGCTAACTAATATAAAATATGACTTTTCTAAGAGGGAATATGGTAAATTACCGTATTTCCTCTTTTTTTTATGAGAGTTTTCTGTTAAAATCAAATGGAGTGTTTCTTTTAGGCAGTACTATGCCCTGATGAAACAGTCAGAATGTATGGGGAGCATAAACACTCTTTTGCAGAGAAAAAAAATAAAAGAAGGAGTGAAAGATAATGATTTCAAATCAGATCTTACAGGATACGATCGAAGGAATTAAGACGATTACAAAAGTTGACCTTGTAATCATGGATATTGAAGGACGTGCGCTGGCAAAGACTGTAGATGGCAACTTCGAAGGTTATGAAGATGCTGTTGCTGCATTTGCAGAATCTCCAGCTGAAAGTCAGTCTCTTCTTGGATATCATTTTTTTAAGGTGAATGATGATAAGCAGCTTGAATATGTCATCATGGCAAAGGGCGATAATGATAGCACATATATGGTAGGAAAGATGGCGGCATTCCAGGTGCAGAGTCTTCTTGTTGCCTATAAAGAGAGATTTGATAAAGATAACTTTATCAAGAATCTTCTCCTGGATAATCTTTTGCTTGTTGATATTTATAACAGAGCTAAGAAACTTCACATCGATACAGATGTTAAGCGAGTTGTATTTATAATTGAGACAAAGACTGAGAAAGATAATAATGCTCTTGAGACAGTTAGAAATCTTTTCGCCAGCAAGACTAAAGATTTCATTACAGCAGTAGACGAGAAGGATATCATTCTTGTTAAGGAAGTTAAGCCTACTGAAACATATGAAGATCTTGCGAAGGTGGCTAAGGTTATTGTTGATATGCTTAATACAGAAGCAATGATCTCAGTTCATGTAGCATTTGGTACAATCGTAAATGAGATCAAGGAAGTATCAAGATCTTATAAGGAAGCTAAAATGGCTCTGGATGTAGGAAAGATCTTCTACAGCGACAGAAATATCATCGCTTATAATAATCTTGGTATTGGTAGACTTATCTATCAGCTCCCAATTCCTCTTTGCAGAATGTTCATTAAGGAAATCTTCGATGGAAAATCTCCTGATGAATTTGATGATGAAACACTCACAACAATCAATAAATTTTTTGAGAATAATCTTAATGTTTCTGAAACATCAAGACAGCTTTACATACACAGAAATACACTTGTATACCGTCTTGACAAGATTGAGAAGGCTACAGGCCTTGACTTAAGAGTTTTTGAAGATGCAATTACATTTAAGATTGCTCTTATGGTCGTTAAATATATGAAATATATGGAGACACTTGATTTCTAAGACTGCAGGGCCAGATGTTTCATAAATAAAGGAAGGACATACTTTTTAACATGATCAGTTTAGAAAATGTAACTATGAAGTACCCTACCGGAACAGTTGCTTTAAAAGACATTAACTTAAAGATTGAAGACGGAGAATTCGTATTCATCGTTGGTAGTTCTGGTTCGGGAAAGACAACAATGATTGAGCTCCTCTTAAGAGAGATGGCTCCTACCAAGGGTAGAATTACTATCGCAGGTTATGATTATAACAAGATCAAGAAAAGACAGATTCCTAAGGTAAGAAGAAAGATTGGTGTAGTATTCCAGAATTTCAAGCTTCTTAAGGATCGTACAGTATATGAAAATGTAGCATTTGCTCAGCGTGTTATTGAAACACCTTCACGTTATATCAGACGTCAGGTTCCGGCAATGCTTACATTAGTTGGTCTTGCAGATAAATATAAGTCATATCCAAGAGAGCTTTCAGGTGGTGAGCAGCAGAGAGTTGCTATCGCAAGAGCTCTTGTTAACAAACCTGATATTATCCTTGCGGATGAGCCTACAGGTAACCTGGATCCTAAGAATTCATGGGAAATCATGAATCTTCTTGAAGACATCAATGCAAAGGGTACAACAGTTGTAGTTGTTACTCATAACAAGGAAATAGTTGATGTTATGAAGAAGAGAGTAGTAACCTTAAAACATGGCGTTATCGTTAGTGACGTCGAGAAGGGAGGCTACATCGATGAGGATTAGTTCATTATGGTATAGTATTCGCCAGGGACTTAAGAATATAAGAAGAAATTTCTTATTCTCTTTAGCTTCAATCGGTACTATCATTGCCTGCCTCTTCATTTTTGGATTATTTTATGCAGTAATAGTAAACTTTAAATCTGCTATTAAAAATGTTGAAGGAAATATTTCAATCTCAGTATTCTTCAATGAAGGAGTAACTGATCAGCAGATAGACAATATCAAAGAACAAGTAAGAACAAGAAGTGAAGTTGATACTATTGATTTCATTTCAGCCGAGGAAGCCTGGAAGACTTTCACGGATAAGAACTATGATGATCCAGAAGCAGCACGTGAGACATTCGGAACAGATAACCCACTTGCTAACTGTGAATCATTTAAGATTACTCTTAAAGATGTTTCAAAACAGGCTGACTTTGTTCAGTTCCTTCAGAGTATCGACGGAGTACGTAAGGTAAAAAGTTCAGAATATACAGCGGATAGTGTGGCGGCCATCAATGCATTTGTTGGATATGCTTCTATGGCTATCATCGGTATTCTGTTCCTGGTATCTATATTCCTTATCAGCAATACAATTACAATCGGTATTTCTGTACGTAAGGAAGAGATTAAGATCATGAAACTCATTGGTGCAACAAATGCTTTCGTTCGTGCACCATTCATCGTAGAAGGAGTTGTTATCGGACTTGTTGGTTCGATAATTCCTGTAATTTTACTTTATTATTTATATGATATGGTAATTAATTACGTTGCAGGAAGATTCTCAATATTAAAGACTCTTTTTGCGTTTGTACCAGCAGGAACACTTTTCAAGACACTTGCACCAGTATCAATTCTTATAGGTCTTGGAATTGGTTTCTTCGGAAGCTGGCTTACAACTAAAAAACATCTCAAAGTTTAATTAATCAGGAGAAGATCTTTTGAAGAATAAAATCAGAGTGATATTAGTATCCCTGCTTGCAGCAATGCTGGCAGGGACTAATGTTTTTGCAAGTACTGGTCAGACCAGCGGGGGGAATAACAAAAAAACTAAATATGATGTATATCCGGAAACAACCCTTATGTTTGTTGATGGAAAGGATATAGTATATCTTGCTTCAGGTTCGGATGCTGTAGTAACTACAGAGAATACAGAAAAAACAACAGAAAGTCCTTCTACGGAGAAACCGACCCAGGAAACAACTACTTCAAATGTGACAGATAATACTACGGAAAAAAATACTGAGAAGACAACAGAAGGAAGTAAACAGCAAATAGTTACTTCTCCATCTTACTCATATAGTGATGTAGATATTCAGCAGTTGAGAAAAGAGTATTCCAATACAAAAGCTGAGAAAGAAAAGATTTCTAAAGAATTAAAGGAGCTTATGTCTCAGCAGAATGATTTCATTACTGTTCTTCAGAAAATGGATGAAAAGATAATGGAATATGAAGATAAGAAGAAAGAACTTCAGGATAAGAAAAAAAGAGCTGAAGAGACAGTTGTTGTTATAACGGCGGAATTAGAACAAGCAAAGGAAGAAGAGGATGCTCAATATGAGATGTTGAAAGCTCATATTCAGAATTCTTATGAAAATCAGAATTTTACATATCTTGATGCCCTTCTTAATGCTACAGATTTTGGAGACGTTCTTAATAATGCAGAATATATCCAGGCTGTAAATGAATACGATGAGAAGATTCTGAATGAATTTATAGAGAAAAGAAGAAATATTGCAAATAAGAAGGTGCTGCTTGAAGCAATTGCTGATGATTCAGGTCTTCTTGAGCAGGCATTAAGTGATGAAGAAGAGATTTTACTTGAACTTTCTGATGCAAAGGATCAGCAGATTGCGAATTATCAGGCGGCCATTGATCAGGGAAAAAGTAAGCTGGAATCTTTAGGACAGCTGGAACTTAACCAGAATTCTAAGATCCGACAGATTGAAAGTTCATCACATACAACATTTGTATATAATCAGGAAGTATATAATGGTGAAACATTTGCTTGGCCATGTCCAGCAAGTACTTATATCACATCTTATTTTGGCGGAAGAGATGCGCCTATAGCAGGTGCTACCACATATCATTTGGGTATTGATATAGGTGCGGATATGGGAGATAACGCTGTAGCAGCTATGAATGGAACTGTTATTTATACAGGTTACATGGGAGCTACAGGTAATACCATTATTATAGATATTGGAAGTGGATATTCTATCATTTACGAACATCTTTCTGGATATGCATGTTCTCCAGGAGATCAGGTGGTTCGAGGACAGACAGTAGGATATGTAGGAAGTACAGGTATATCAACAGGAGCTCATTTACATTTTGGTGTAAGACGTGATGGCGAATATGTCGATCCTTTGACATACCTTTTGAAAAAAGGACAATAAAATGAGAAGTAAAAGATTTTTGGGAGCTTTTATTGTATCTATGCTGATAGTAACAAGTCTCTGTGGATGCGGTAAGGGTGATATTTCCCATGTTAAAGATGGAAATGCCAGCGTAGATGCTGAATTAAAAGATGATAAGGCAACTACGACTGAAGCGCCATTTGATATTGATTCAAAAGACACTAAGAAGAAAACAAAAGAAATTGAAGGACTTATTGAAGATTATTTCTACTTCAATGAAGATCCAACTAAACAGGAAGAGAAATATTATGATGGTATTCTTGATGGTTTAGATGATCCATATTCTGTATATTATACAAAAGAAGAATATGAAAAATTAATGGAAGATGACAGCGGCGAGTACTGTGGAATTGGCGCAACAGTATCTAAGAAAGTGGACACAGGTCTTACTTATGTGGTTAAACCTATTAAAAATAGTCCTGCCGAGACTGCGGGAGTTCTTCCTGGAGATGTATTTGTAACAGTTGATGATACTGATATTACGACGGATATGGAACTTGAGCAGGTAGTTAAGATGATCCGTGGTACCAAGGGTACAACAGCTAAGATCAAATTCTACCGCGAAAGTATCAAGGATTATATAACTATTGAGATCACGAGAGATACTGTTCAGAATTATACAGTTGATTACTCAATGTTAGACGGTAATATTGGATATATTAAGATCGATCAGTTTATTGATAATACTCCAAAGCAGTTTTATGAAGCTGTTGACAGTCTTACAAAAGATGGAGCTAAGTCAATTATATTTGACCTTAGAGATAACCCAGGTGGATTAGTAAGTGCAGTAACAGCCATGGCTGACTATATCATTGATGATGGAGCAACAGCCAAAGGGGCAAAAGAGAAGGGAATTCTCCTTTCAACTCAGGACAAAAATGGAAATAATGTAACAAAGCCTGTTTATTGTACAGATGGACATAAGGTAGAGCTTCCAATGGTTGTTCTTGTAAATGGTAACAGTGCAAGTGCAGCTGAAATATTTACAGGTGTTCTTAGAGACTACGGAGTAGCAACAATTGTTGGGGAGAATACTTATGGCAAAGGTATAATGCAGTCGGTATTCCCGCTTAAGGATGGTTCTGCTGTAAAGCTTACTATTGCGAAGTATTTCATTCCTTCAGGAGATGATATTCATAAGAAGGGTATTGCTCCAGATGTAGAAGTTGTTATTGATGAAAGCCTTAAGTATGTGGCAGATAAGCCTATTGATAAGGATAATCAGCTTCAGAAGGGCATTGAGATTCTTGGAGGGAAGCCGGTAAAGGCCAGCTCTTCAGATGCAGGTGAGGAAAAGAAATAAGAAATGTATGTGCATTTCTTATCACTTTCGTTTATAATCATAAAGGGTCAAAAGCCCACATCATATTATTTTTCAGGAGATTAAATGATGAATCGAGAGACTATCATCGTGCTTGACTTTGGAGGTCAGTACAATCAGCTTATCGCTAGACGCGTCAGAGAATGCAATGTCTATGCGGAAGTTCGCCCATACACTATGACTCTTGATGAAATTAAAGAGGTAAATCCAAAGGGAATCATCTTTACAGGTGGACCTAATAGTGTTTATCTTGAGACTTCACCAAGTTATTCTAAGGAAATTTTCGACCTTGGAATTCCTGTTATGGGTATCTGTTATGGTTCACAGCTTATGGCTCATCTTCTTGGAGGTAAGGTTGCTACCGCTCCAGTAAGTGAATATGGGTCTACAGCTACAGAAATTCTTGAGGAGAATTCTAAGCTTTTCAAGGGCGTTAAGAAGGATCCTACTGTTTGGATGAGTCATACAGACTACATTGCGGAAGTTCCAGAGGGATTTAAGATTACAGCGAAAACTAAGGATTGTCCTGTAGCTGCTATGGAAAATGAGGAAAGAAAGCTTTATGCTACACAGTTCCATCCAGAAGTAATGCATACAGAACAGGGACAGGATATGCTCCGCAACTTCGTTATCGATGTATGTGGATGCAGTGGTTCATGGAAGATGGACAGCTTTGTTGAGTCAACAATAAAAGAGCTTCGCGAGAAGATTGGAAATGGAAGAGTTCTTCTTGCTCTTTCAGGTGGTGTTGATTCATCTGTTGCAGCAGCTCTTCTTGCAAAAGCTGTAGGTAAACAGCTTACCTGCGTATTTGTAGATCATGGTCTTCTTCGTAAAGATGAGGGCGATCAGGTAGAAGAGATCTTCGGTGAGAAGGGTAAGTTCGATCTTAACTTCATCCGTGTAAATGCTGCTGAAAGATATTATAAGAAACTTGAAGGCGTTACTGAGCCGGAGAAGAAGAGAAAGATCATCGGTGAAGAATTCATCCGTGTATTTGAGGAAGAATCTATTAAGATTGGTGAAGTTGATTTTCTTGCTCAGGGTACTATCTACCCTGATGTTATTGAATCAGGACTTGGAAAATCAGCTACTATCAAGTCTCATCACAATGTAGGCGGACTTCCTGAAGATGTTCGCTTTAAGGAGATTGTAGAGCCTCTTAGAATGCTCTTTAAGGATGAGGTAAGACGCGCAGGTCTCGAACTTGGCCTTCCAGAATACCTTGTATTCCGTCAGCCATTCCCAGGTCCAGGACTTGGAATAAGAATTGTTGGTGAAGTAACAGCTGAAAAGGTTAAGATCGTCCAGGATGCTGATGCAATCTACAGAGAAGAGATTGATAAGGCATATGATGCAGGCCTTATGAAGGCTAAGCCAAATCAGTACTTTGCAGCTCTTTCTAACATGCGTTCAGTAGGTGTTATGGGTGACTTTAGAACATATGATTATGCTGTAGTTCTTCGTGCTGTAAACACATCAGATTTCATGACAGCAGATTGCACAGAGATACCATTTGAAGTGCTCCAGAAGGTCATGAACCGCATCATAAATGAAGTTAAGGGAGTAAATCGCGTAATGTACGACCTTACATCAAAACCACCAGGAACTATAGAGCTTGAGTAATTAACGAAGTCCAAAGACTGCCGTATTTAAGCGGTTTACAGGGATTTGGAAAAGCGATTTGATAACAAAATGATAACACTTGATAACTGAGCATTATTTATGAGTAATGCAAATGGTTAGCAGGTGAGGTTTCAGCAAAGACTAAAAAGGTCTTGTTAAGCTAATGAATAGCTTAGCAAGGCCTTTTCTTTTTGTCTTTATGTTAGCCGATTGAAACCATTCAGATAGGATTTGCTTAGATTATTCCTGGGATGGAACAGTTTCGAAGTGTGAATGAGTTGTCTGACCGGGTGTTGGATAGTGATATCTCCAGGCATCGTATTCATCCTGGGTGATCTGACCGGATCTAAGAGCTTCGGATTTGTCCATCCAATCCAACAGCATGTCGTAAAGCTGCATGCTGCCGGGATGATTTCTTAAGTCAAGATAAAGCTGAGGCTGACCATCTTCTGCCTTTTCAACCTTGAGACCGTAGCGATCTTCAATAGCGAAGAGGGTATGGATAAGCCCAATGAATGTGTCGATATCAGGAACCTTCAGGGCATCGGGTTTAACGTCAAAAAGCTCAGCCATAGCCTGAACAAGATTATCCTTTGGAACACGGTTTTCGCTCTCATATTGAGCCATACGGACATCAGCAGATTTTTCATCAAAGCCGATCTGTGCACCTACATATTTTTGTGTCATTCCGCGTTTACTACGGAAGAAATGGATTCGTTCTCCTATTGCCATAGTGAGGGCTCCTTTCGCTTGATGGGACTATCTTAACATATTTGTTTAGGGCAATCAAGAGAAATTAAACAAAAAAGTTTAATTACACACTTGACTTTAACAAATATGTTTAGTATTATAAGCGTGAACTTAAACAAATATGTTAAGTGACAACTAAATGATCGTCTGAGACACAGATATGACTCCGGAAAAGTATGCGAAGACCGAAAGCGAGCGTATGGAGGGAGCGAAAACGGCGCAGTCCAAAACAGTCTATAAGGCTAACGAACCCAGAGGTTACCCGTCAGGAAAGTG
>JAFOIV010000100.1 GCA_017420535.1 Eubacterium sp.
GAGTTAGATCAGGTTTGGTTTGACCTTAAAGATTTTTCAAAAGATAAAGAGAATGGATTACTTGGAACAATGATTCTTTTTGAACTTGTAGATAAAGGATATATATTACAGCTCGATTGGAAAGAAGAATTAGAAGATTATGAAGACGATATTGAAAACTATTGGGATGATGAAAACACAAAGATAATCCAGTTTATCACAGATAGTGACCAATACTATTATGCAAGGGTACCTGAAAATTGTAAATTAGTTGATATGTATGAAGTAAAAGTTGAAAATGTATAATTAAACTTTTGGGAATAAGGTAGACTACAAGGTATAGACAATGAGATGCAAAAAATGTGGTGCTGAGATTGGAGAGGAAAGGGTTTGTCCTTTCTGCGATACTCCAATTAAAAATGTATTGGTGGCAGAAAGAACAGATAAGGAAATGGGTAAAAATAAGGAAGCTGAGGCAGCTATGCTGTCTCAGAATTCATCTGAAGTATTTAATTCAGATGAAACAACGATTCTTGATCTGGATAGAATAGGTAATTTAAAAGAGCAAAGTAAAGAATCTTTTGAATTAGTAGAAGATAAAAAAAGTAGTAATACGACGGAGGCGATAGAAGAGGTTTCGCATGATTCAGATAAAGAGCCTTCAATGATAAGAACATCCGTTATCCCTGATTATAAGATCAAAGAGAGAAAAAGATGGAGCAAGAAAAGAAAGATAATAACTCTTGTTTCAGCTTTTTTTATTGTGCTCTTAAGCATAACATTAGCAACTGGCGTTTATATTTTTATGAAATATAAAAATTATATCAAAGGTTTAAAAGAGTCAAATATATGCTTTGTTGATACTGATGCTACTTCTCTTGATGCCTATTACTATTTAGATAAGAAAGATGAGTTAGTATATTTTTTTAGTTCCGGAAGAACGTATGAGGCTTATCAGGTCAATGGTTCTTATACATATACAGAAGTGGGTTATAAACCATCTGAAAATAAGATAATCACGATGCATACCTTCGATCTTTACCTTAAGAAAGAAGATCAGGAAATAATTAAGATATATCATGAAGAAAAAACAGATGGAGCTATTGAGATTATAGGAGTAACCGATAAGGGTGAGGTCATCTATAACGATACAGAGAAAGATAAATGTATGCTGGTTTCTACTGCTGGTTCTCCTTATGAGTTGGGAAAAAGCGTAAAAGAAGGACTTTTCTTTGAGGAAGGAAAAAAGCTGCTTTTACAATCTGATAGACAGCTGGTATTTTCTTCAAGAAAATCTGATTCAGGAGAATTTATTGTTGCTTCTAATGTTACAGATTTTTATTTTATATATGGAGATGAGGATGGCGGTTATATCAGATCAGTTGATGAAAATATAACTTCAACAGATTCAGAAAATCTATTTATCATATATAAAAATAATAAGGATGAATATTATCTTAAGGACTTAAGAAGTGATATGGCTGATTCTGTAAAGATTGATAAAAACAGCATTAAGATAGATTCATTAACAATATATGAAATATCAGATAAGGATGATGAAAGTTCGGTTAATGATACTAATGAAAGAACTGATGGAAAGAAGCTGGAAATTAAAGAAGAGGATATTAGCAATAAGGATCTATCCGGGGATGGAGAGTTTTATATTACTGATAAAGGATTGGAATATAAACTTAAATTTTATCATAGAAATCTTGGAAGTGTAGACAAAGTACTTGCCTTGGATGGCAGATATGTCTATGTGATAAAGAATGGAAAAACTGTAAGAATAGATGTTTTTACAAAAAAAGAAAAAGTATTATTTGATAAAGAAATGCAGATTAAACGTTGTTACTATTTTGCTAAAGATCAGGAGAAGTAATGGATAAGGTAAGAGAAATACAAAATGAAAATTATATGGGATTTATTATAGAAGATGCAAATATGCTTCTTTCAAATGTGCTTCCTATCATTGAAAAAGGTACAACTCCAGGTATCATAAAGGGTTATCTTTTAAAACAGAATGGAAAGGAAAAGATTATCTATAATGTTAATTCTTTCAGGAATTTTTATTCAGATATAAGGATAATGGATGAAGAAACATTTATCAGGGTGCTGCTTTCTATTCCGGAGGTGTTCCATCATATAGCTGTTGATACGGTATTTCCCTTGGAATGTATCTCTCTTGATTTCAGGCATTTCTTTTATGATCCTGCTGAAAGAAAAATAATGACACTGGCAATCCCTGCAACAACAGGTCTGGATCCAAATAAAAGAAGGATCTGTGAGAATAATATCAAATTTATGATGCAGAGGTATATCAGTGATTCTATATTTGTAAACAGCCAAAGATGTCTTGCTATATATAAGGATCTTGCTGATGAAAATATTTCTCTGGAAGATTTATATAGGAATATCCTTGCAGGGAAATATGGAGCGGGTATATCAAAAGAAAGAGATTACTCTGCGTTAAGGCCTGTATTTAAGTTGGTTCCATCTAATGTGGCAAATCCTGTATTTTTGATAAATAAAGAAAAACTTATTGTTGGAAGAAGTAAGGCGTCTGAGACAGAAGAGCTGCTCGTTCTTAATGTTCAGGGAATAAGCAGGGAACATTCCGAAATAGTATTTCAAAATGGACAGCTTTTTATAAAGGATTTAGTCAGCACGAATGGAACTTTTGTTAATGATATAAAGATCTTTTCTGATCAGTATATTCCTCTTAAGGCAGGGGACAGGGTAAGATTTTCAAATGTGGAATATGAGGTACAGTTTATAACTTATGAATAAAAAGAGAATCATTTTAGTTGAAGAAGATGAAAATTATATATCTAATCTTGAAATGATGTTGATAAGTCATGAGGAGAGTCTTATCAGCCTTGAACTTATAAGCAGTCGGGATTATCTTAATTCTTTCATGGCAAAGCCGCAGGTAATAGATTGTCTTGTGATAGATGAAAAAATGATGACAGATTCTATATCAAGACAAAATATAGGACGTTTATTTGTTCTTACAGAAAGCACTGTTGGAAATATCAGAACTGCAGCATCAAGTAACATGTATGAACGAACATCTTCCATGGATCTTAGGATGATGCAGTCCATGTCAAAGGTGGAATATGTAGATAAATATGGCGGAGTAAAAGAGCTTTTTCATAAGATAATAGGGGCTTTAGGACTTCCTGCGGATGATAGAAAGATTGAACTTTCTTCCGGAAAGAAAAATACTTCTACTATTATGGTAACATCTCAACTTGGAGGGGCAGGAAAGACCCGAGCTGCATTTAGCATAGCTTTAAGATTAGCAGAACTTAACAGGTCAGTCATATATATATCCCTTGATGAGATACAAAGAAATCATATACTTGCTGGGATTAATGACAGTATATCAGAGGGTATGGAAAGAGTGGTAATGAGAAAGGATGATAATCTTATATCTTTTCTTGACCAGATGATATATCACGGCAGATTCGACTATTTTCTCCCGTGGAATAATTCAAGAGTAGCTATGGGGATAGAAGCTGATCAATATATCTATCTTTTTAACGTGATCAAAAAAACAGGAAGGTATGATTTTATCATACTTGATGATAATGGCAGTTTTGATCTGTTTTCTCAGGAAATGATGGCTGTTTCAGACAGAATCATCAATGTTTTAAAAGATGATAAAATTTCGCGGTATGCCTATGAAAAGTTTAAAAATGAAATAAGGACAAGTGAAAGAAATAAGATAATGGTAGTAAAAAATATGTGTGCAGCAGATATAGATGAAGAGGTTGTGGATACTATCCCAGCTTATAATTTTTATAATGAAAACTGGGTGGAGGATCTGTCAAAGACAGATATATTAAAAAATACTGCAATGCTTCTGGTGTAACATATTTAATGGAACGATGAAACTTTTTTTAGGTAAAAAATTAAGGGGTGAAAACTTTGGATAAGATTATTCTTGATTTTAGAGATGAAAGAAAAAAAGAACAGCATGATATTGAAGTAAGTTCAGATATTACTGCAAGAGAACTGATACTTGGGCTTATAGAGGCCTATGGACTTGATATAGACACTTCATATCCGGACAATATTTTCCTTAGAGCGAATAATCCGACAGTACTTTTAAAGGGGGATAAAAAGCTCTATGAATATGGCCTGCATCAGGGAAGTATTGTGTATTATCTGTGAGATTAATGCCCAGGTCTGGGAAGTAACATGTGACGTAAGCTTAATAATGTAAAAATAAAGGGAATATCGATACAATATTGATTAAGGAATAAAAGATGGCAGCTAGAGGGAAGGAACAAAATAAAATCATCATATCTGGAAACAGGATATATGAAGAAGTTATACTTACGGGAGAATTTAGTGATGAACTGGTTATAGGAACAACTAAGGCATCGCGTATAAGATTTGAAAGAAGCGAATTCTTCTGTGATTTTGAAATAAGATTTTATAATGAAAAAAATGGGGACTGGTCAGTAAGCTGTAACAGAGACATTTATATTGACAGCGGAAGTATTGCAAGAAAATATAGCCGTATTATCAAAAGAGGAATGGAAATGGTATTTCGCTATACCAATGGTGATGCGCTGCTTTTTAATATCTCATTACAGATAGATTTTGACAGTGTACCTTGTGATTATCTTAGAAAGATCAATCTTAGAAATGTAAATAATCTTTGCCTTGGGGGAACTGACTTTTCAAGGATTTTTTTGGATGGGGAAATGGCTGAAGGGGATTATCTTACCATGACTCAGCAGGGAAATTCTTATATAATCAATGTTAATCAGGTAAAGAATGGCATCTTTATCAACGGGATAGAGGTAAAAGAAAAGGTTATCGCTCTAAAAAATAGGGATTTCTTAACCTTTGATGGTTATAAATTTTATTTGCAGGATCTTTATCTTTATACCGATTCAGAGGATAGAAGTATCATATCAAAAGTTGGAGAAGAGATAATTAGAACTTCTAATAATTCATTTAAATATCCAAAATTTATAAAAAATGTAAGACTTAAAAACGTCATCTCTGATGAAAAGATAGATGTTTTGCCACCGGATAATAAAAAAGAAATGGAAAAGGAAAATCTATTCATAACGATACTTCCTTCATTACTTATGCTGATTCTTTCTGTTGGCTTAAGGTCTAAGATGAATACTAATCCTATGTTTGCTGTTTATATAGCTGTAATGATGGGGATGGGGATAGTGACATCGATCTTTACCCACATAAGACAAAAGAAAAAGAATAGTAGGGACGAAGAAAAAAGAGTTAAAAATTATACTGAATATATGAAAGAAAAGGAAAAATATATTCAGGACGAAAGAGAAAAGGAAAAAGTTAAGAGGCAGGAAATTTATATTGATCCTGAAATAGAATTAAAGGAAGTAAAGGATTTTGATAACCATCTTTTTGAAAAGACTAAAGAGGATGAAGATTTCCTTACTGTAAGATTAGGAGAGGGAGAGATAAAGGCCTCAAGAAATCTTAATATTAAAGAGAAGGAATGCATTGCGTCAGATGACCCGCTTATGGATTATCCGGATCTTTTAAAGGATTCTTATGAAATAATAAAAGAAGTACCTGTTACTTTAGACCTAAAGAAATATGGAGTGGTAGGTGTAAGAGGAAATGACGCTGACCTTTATAGTTTGATAAAAATTCTTACTCTTGATATAGTAACGAGACATTTTTTTGATGATGTAAAGCTTTATTATAAATTTAAGAAAGAAGAGATTGAAAAATTCAGATATTTAAGATGGCTTAAGAATCTTTATAACTCGGATAAATATACTATCAGAAATCTTATATATGATAAGGATAGCCAGAAGATTCATTTTGAAGAGTTATATAAGGAATTGTCTTTTAGAAATGAATTAAAGGAGGCAGATATAAATAGTCTGCCTTATTATGTGATAATGATCTCTGATTCAGAGGGCTTTGCCAGACATCCTGTATCAAATTTTGTAGATAAAGCAGAAAAGCTTCATGTGGTATTTTTCTTCTTTGAAAGATATATAGAGAAGATACCGAAAGAAGCAAGGGTAGTCATTGACTTAGATGATGGAGTGATCTGTGAAACACAAGCTGTTACGGGCAAAGAGAGAAAAGAACCAGTATCTGAAGAAAAAATTCCTGCTAAAGATAAAAAGAAAAAGAGTGAGATTAGATGCGGCAGAGTAATAATAGCCAGTGATAAAAAAGATGTGCAGGCGTTTACTTATAAGGATGTTTCAGACAGTGACATGGAATATGTTGCAAGAAAGCTTGCTTGTGTTTATGTGGATTCTGTAAACCTTGAAAGTGATCTTACTTCTAATATCTCGCTTTATAAACTTTTAGGGATAATCAGTGATACAGATCTTGATCTAAAGTCGAGATGGGCTGCTTCAAAAGTATATGAGTCAATGGCTGCACCTCTTGGAGTAAAAGCAGGAGATTCAATAGTATATCTTGATCTTAATGAAAAAGCACATGGCCCTCATGGACTTGTAGCGGGTACTACAGGTTCCGGAAAGTCTGAGATACTTCAGAGTTACATCCTTTCCATGGCTACACTTTTTAGTCCTGCCGATGTGAGTTTTGTGATAATAGACTTTAAAGGTGGAGGAATGGCTAATCAGTTTAGAGAACTTCCTCACTTAATAGGCAGCATTACCAATATAGATGGAGAAGCAATAGACAGGTCTCTTGCTTCTATAAAAGCAGAATTAA
>JAFOIV010000101.1 GCA_017420535.1 Eubacterium sp.
ATGGATGTATTAGGAAATTATAGTCCGGAAGAAACAGCGGTTCTTAAAGATATGCATAATACAAGATATTCTGTTACCGGTGCAATTAAGGTTTTATACAGTGAGACAGTGGTACATACTGACGAAATTCTGGATATATAGAAAAGGGAGAAAAAATATGATAGCTAAAAAAAGCATAAAAACAAGGGCGATGGCGCTTGTGCTTGCACTTGCTATGATAATAAGCGTGACTTATATAGACGGCAGAAAAAAGAGAGTATCAGCAAGAGGCGGAGTGATCGTCACGGGAGAATTTGATGATGTCACTATTACTCTTGAAGGTGATGGCATTCCAACTATTGAGTTTGATTCAGGAGATTTAGGTGGACCATCTACTACTACGAGAAATTTAGAAGCTACCGTCTTAAGTCCTGCTGTTTATGCGGTGGAGGCGCCTAACATTATAATTGAAAATGATTTAGATTCTGAATCTGAATACAAAGATTATGTTCCGGTGGCTTTTTTTACAGATAATGAATATTCTAAAGAGCTTACAACTGATGTAAAGATTGAAGAGGGCGATGTAAAACAGCTTGAAATTGGAAAGTCTTATAATCTTTACTTTGCATTTGAAAAAACAATTGCTGAAGGCGAATATGAGTATAAAGAGATCACTAAGGGAGCAGTTTACTCTATAAATTATGTAAATGTTAATGATGCTCTTAAGTTTATGCTTAGCAAAAATGAGGCAGGCAGAAACTATAGCTTATCACTTAAAACTGATAAGACTAATATAAAGAAACATATTGTTGGATATTTCTATGATTACGTTGGAGATAAGGACACAGTTGCTGATATTTCTTCATCTGAATGGAATTATAATGGAGAACTTACTGATGTAAATATCTCTGATGTTACTAATAAGACTTATCATGCTTTCTATCAGTATAAGATAGATGGAACTGATATCAAAGAAACGGGTAAGGTCGGAAATGGCCTTGATCCAGTACCTGCTATAGTTACTCCTTCTGTAACTGTTACACCAGAAAAAGAAGATCCTAATAAGGCACTTATTGAAGATACAAAAGAAGATGGCGTTATAGTATCATCTAACGTATCAAATCTTACAGCTTTAAGTACTGTGACAGTAACATTTAAGAGCGATACAGATAATACAGAGATTGAAACAACAACTTTAGATGGAATTGCAGATGTTAAAGAGGAAGAAAAGGACGCAGGACGAGTCGTTAGAAGTCTTTACAGTGCTGGAGATTCTACATCTTTTGTAATTAAGAATGCCAATGAAATTTCTGGGGCAAAGAATTACATATTTGCTTTTAAAGCAGAAAATGAAGAAGAAACATACTATGCACTTACAATTAATTATACAGATGTAAATCCTGCTATCACTGTTACAAAACCTGAAACAAAAACAGTGATCAATTCTAAAAGTGAAGAAAAGACAAATGTTCCAGTGGAAGCAAGCGCTTCCATAAAGGGAGCATCTACTCTTTCGGCTATCGTATCTGCAAGATATTTTAATGATGAAGAGTCAAATGATCTTACTGTTGGGGCATTAAAAGATGGTAATTATCCTATAACAGGAAATGTCAAAGTAGAAAACGATGGCGTATATAAATATAAGATAGAGGTTACAAATAACGAAGGCGTAAAGGCTGTTTCTGATGAGTTTGAGATAGTTAAGGATACAGTTAAGCCTGAAATAACAGATCTTACAATTAAGCAGGATGGAAATGTAATTTCATCAGCAGAAAAGGTTACAAGTGCTAAAGATGTAGAGGTATCATTTAAAGTCAGTGATTCAGGCAGTGGCGTTAAAGAGGTAACTTTTGATGGAACTGCACTTGTACCGGATTCAAACGGTATTTATAAAAAAGTAATTGAAAAGGCTGCGTTAGAAAAGAATAAAGAATATCAGTTTACAGTGATTGCTTCTGATGTAGCTGGTAATAAAAATGACAGCATTGTAACAATTCCTACTTATGAAGATAATGTAGATATTGAACTTAAAGAAGTAAGCGTTAATGATGATAAGAAAGCTGTTAATATTTCTGAAGGTGATGTAGATCCGGAAAATAACATTACTAATAGTGAGGACTTAACTTTTAAATTTGATATTAAGACAGATGTCTTACTTACAGATAGTGTTATAGCAAAAGTAAGGATCAATGGCAGTGAACAGAGTGTAGATACAGCGGATATAGTATTAACAAAAGCTGGTTCTAAATCTTCGGATTCATATTATCATTCAACACTTTCTATTCATGTAAAATTAGATAAGGATGCTGTAATAAACGGCCTTTCTGTCGGCCTTACAAATGTAAATGGTGTAAGTAACGAGGCTAAAGTTGGAGTTGTAAATGTGGATATGACAGCTCCGGATCCTGTGATCGAAGAGGTTGCAGAGGAAACATCTAAGGGTTTTACAGTAGATGGAAAAGATTGGTACAAGAAGCTGGTTGTAAAGGTTAATTTTGCTGATACAACAGAAGGTTCTTATAAATCAGGAACAGAAGCTGTAACAATAACCGGAGTTAAAGATGAAGAAGGAAAGATAAAAGATGGAAAAGTCCTTGATCTTTCTTCAGGAACTGTAGTTGCTACAATTAAAGATTCTGCAACAACAGATGGTACCTTATTTAAGGTATGGGCAAAGGATAAAGCAGGAAATGAAAAAGTGACTGAAGACGTAACATTTTATGTGGATTCTGCTGTTCCTACTGTAAAAGAAGGAAAGAATCTTTCTCTTGGTTCAGGTATTGAAAAGGATAAAGATTATCAGACAGGAAATCCAGAGATTTCCTTTGAAGCAGAAGATAATCTTGGAATATATCAGTATAAGGTCAGTGTGAAATACGCTTCTATAACAAAAGAAAAGACCTATGTATGGTCAGAAGACGGTACTTATAAAGATGGAACAGCTGACTATAGTGATGTGGATATAGCTGCAGTATTTGGTAAAAAGAATGAAAGTTCTCTTTATCCTGAAGACGGTACATACGTAGTAAATGTTACTGCCTACGATCGTGCAGGAAATGAAGTTAAAGCACTAGAGAAGAAAGTAACAGTAGATAATACAATACCTAAGAATGACATCAAGATTAATAATAATTTAGCTTTAGTTTTCAATGATGAACTTTATATCCCTCAGGCAACAGATATAGTTATGGGATATAACTATGGAAAGTTCTATAATAAAGAATTGAATCTTGATTTCTTCGTAACTGATGCAAATGTTAAAAAAGAAGATATAACAGTCACTGAAAAGGTCGATGGCACTGAAGAAACAGTAAGTCTCGAGTGGAAAGACACTGATTATGGCTGGTATGCAAGCTATGTATTGGGTGGAGAAGGAAAGCATTTAATAACCATCCAGGCGAAGGATCAGGCAGAAAATATTTCTGTTACAAAGAATATTTTAGTTGTAATTGATGAAACTAAACCTTCAGCCATAGCTGGAAAAGAATTTAAAATAGGTGACGGATCTGAATCGATAAAGGGAGATCCAGAGATCATATTTGATGCAGTTGATAAAGCTGAGGCAGAAGGAACGACTGTAAGTGGAATCTACGAATATGTAGTAAAGGTAGATTCTACAACAATGAATTATACAGGTGACACTGAACAGGAAGCCTCTCTTCCATCTGTTCTTAAACTTAGTACAGTATTAGGAAATACACCTGCAGAAGGAGAGCATACAGTTTCTATCGAAGTTAAAGACAGAGCGGGAAATGTGTATCAGGCAGGTGAAAAGAAGGTTATCATTGATAACACTGCTCCTGTAGCTGAAATAACAGGAGTTTATGGAACTTGTAATTATATCGATCAGTATAGTCAGTTTTATACAAGTCATAGTAATTTAGATAGTTATTTCTATGGAGTTTATTATACTGGCGTAGTTAAGATTGGGGCTAGTATAAAGGATAACCATCTTTCAACTGATAAGGCTGGAAACATAGTTTTTACTGATGAAATACTTGATGCAGATGGAAATGTTTTAAATGAAGAAACAAAGAATATAGAAGTTGCTGAATGGGAAAAAAAGGTAGTTGATTCGGATGCTTATTTTATTGTAAAAGACCTTGAAATATCAGAAGAAGGCAGACATAGAATAAGCATAAAAGCAAGAGATGATGCCGGAAATGAATCTGAAATAGCAAAGGTATCATTTGTAATTGATGGAACAAAGCCTGTTGAGGTAACACCATTAAAGGTTGGAGATCAGAATGCACCGGTTCAGGTTGGAGATCCTGCCATTAAATTCAGTGCAGTTGATGTTAAAAAAGAAGAATCACCTGTGGGAACAGTAGCAAGTGGAATTAACCATTACATAGTACATGTTGATTCAAAGAGTGTAAGCTACTACGGAAATGAAGAAAGTGAGGCAGGTCTTCCGGATGATTTAAAACTTAGTACAGTACTTAATGATGAAAATGTAGAGAGTTTTGTAACTCCTGAAGGGGCTCATGAGATTTATATTGAGGCATATGATAAAGCCGGAAATGTAATGACCACAGAGAAAAAGACTGTGATAATCGATAACACAGCGCCAAAAGCTGATATAAAGGTAAGCACAAATAATTCTACATTTGATAAATATAAGACTGAGTATAAGTCAAAGGGAATTGTTGAGGATTATTTCTATGGTTCTTACTATAACGGAGATGTAACATTTGACGTTGTTGTTGAAGATGAAAATATCAACATAGCAAGTGAGAATATTACAGTTACAGATTCTCTTGGAGATGAGTTAAGCCCAGAGTGGACTGAAACGATCAGTGGAGGAAAGAAAGGCTATAAGGCTGAAAACCTCTTAGTTTCAAGCGAAGGAAATCATACAATTACTGTAACAGTGACTGATGATGCTGGAAATAAATTAGAAAAAACAGTTACAGCAAGCTTTATCATTGATAAGACCAAGGCTGATAACGGAAGTCTTACTATAGGAAATGGAAAACCTGTACAGAGCGGTGATCCTGCTCTTACATTCAGCTATCAGGATAATATAAGTGGAATAGATACATATGATATTAAAGTAAAGAATTCAGATAAGGATTCTTATATCGAAACCACAAAGCAGGATAAGACTTCTGGTGTTAAAGTATCAGAGATAATCGATAAAGTGCCTGAAGAAGGACAGTTAGATGTTACAGTCTATGCAAATGATAAAGCAGGTAATAAGACTGATGATACATCTTCAGTAACAAAGTCAGTTATCATTGATAATACAAAACCACTTAATGATATTTATATTGTGAGTGGAAATGCGCCAAAGCAGAGCAGTGGCTATGAAAACAGTTATAAATGCCAGGACCCTGAAAGAGGAGATTCAACTTACGGTCAGTACTTTAACACTAGTGTAAAGATCAAGGCTTATATCAAGGATAGAAATGTAAAGGCTTCTGGTATAACAGTTACTGATAATGGAAATGTAGTTAATGTAAACTGGACTGAATTACTTAGTTCTGGCGAGAGTACTGGTTTTGAATCTGCAGAATTAACTATTTCTGAAGAAGGTCATCATGCCGTAGTGATAAAGACAGAGGACGAAGCAGGTAATAAATCTGTGGAATCAAAGATTGACTTTACTATCGATAAAACAAAACCGGTGGTTACTGCATATGTAAATGGTGAAGAGTACTCATCTGATGATAAGTATATGGCTCTTGACAGAGTGAAATTCTCTGTTGCAGTATCAGACAGCCATAAGGATACAAAAGATGTATATAGAACTTATCGTTATACAAAGCTTTCGGGAGATTCTCCTGAAAGTTATGAAGGCTATCTTTCTGAATCACAAGGCATTTATCAGGTGGATGAAAAAACTGAAAATGGTATCTATAAGCTTACTTATAAGGCAACTGACCTTGCAGGTAATGAAAGTGATGTAAAGACTGTTGAAATAGTTCTTGATAACACACTTCCAAATGCGGATATCTACATTTCAACTCCAAATCCAGCCAAGTTTGATAAGTATAAGAATAGCTACAGTGATAAGGCGACTCTGGCTTATCCTGAGGGACTTACATATCAGTATGGTCAGTACTATAACAGAAATGTAGATATAACATTTAAGGCTTCTACATATGAATTTGCTTCAGTAACAGTAACTGATAATGGAGAAGATATAACACCTTCTTTCAGCGACGAAAAGGCTGGAGTAAAGACGGGACATGTGACTATCTCTGATGAGGGAAGTCATGATATAAGAATGATCGTTAAGAATAAGGCAGGATCTCAGTCGGAAGTAAGAAGTGTAAGCTTTGTTATTGATAAGACGGCTCCTGTTATAAATACAGCTCTTGATAATATCAATGTAACAAATGGTTCAGATGAGAGATATTTAGATCATGATGGAAGTCTTTTGGTAAGTGTGAGTGATGCAAATGCGGATGGAGATGATCTTACAAGAACTCTCAGCATAACACGTCCACAGCAGGGAACTGAAACCAGTGAATCAAAAATCTCTGAGGGAACAACATCCTATTCTACAGAAGCAGATTATGAGGTGAAGTTTGTAGCAGTTGACAGAGCTGGTAATAAGAGTGAAGAAAGAATCGTAAGATTCAGAGTTGATAAGACAGCTCCTGTACTTACTATTGACGGAGTACTTAAGGATAGTGTCAACCAGAAAAATGTTACTGCATCTTATAATATCGATGAAGCATTCTACAGCGACATGGTATCAGCAAAGGTTGATGTCTATAGAAAACTTGATGGAACAGCTGAAACACTTCTTAGAACAGTAGAATTAAAGCCAACATCTGATCCATATTCATTATCGGAACTGTTTAATGAAGATGGTGAATACAGATTTGTATTCTCTGCAGAAGACAGAGCTGGTAATAAGACGGAATATGCTTACAGCTTTAAACTTGATGGAACAGCTCCTGTGATCGCCCTTTCAGGTGTAAGCAATTATGATAAGACAGTTGATCCAGTAACATTACATGTATTGGTTCAGGAGAACTTCTTTACAACTAATACCATTAACTTAAGTGGTACAAGACGAGACGTAGATGGAAAGACATATTCCATTGAATTTACATCTTATAACATAAACGGATCAAGTAATTCAGAATTCAGTCAGCTATTTGAAGAAGACGGAATATATGATATTACAGTGGTATCTAAAGATGCAGCAGGAAATGAATCAAAGCAGGCTGTACATTTTACAATAGATTCAACAGATCCTGTAATAGGAAAGCTTGAAAGATTTGATGGAAAGACCTTAAGAGAATTCCAGTGGACGGAAAAAGATGATGATGTTGTAAAAGATCTTACAGCTTGTCAGATTAAGATCTATCTTGACGGAACTGAATATGATGGCCTTTCAAAGTTAGAGGATGGCAGTCATATATTAAAGGTTGAAGCAACAGATGAATTAGGCAACACATCTGTTAAAGAAGTATCATTTATGCTGGATACTATAGCACCTGTAATTATGATCAGTGGTATAGAAAATGGCGAAGTGATAAAAGAGGCAAGAGATATAAACATTGCTCTTCAGCTTGAAGGAGATAATCTTGAGAAAGTAACACTTAATGGTAAGGAGATAAATGTTTCAGATAATAAGGCGTTCCTTACAGTAAATGAGCCAGGTGAATATAAACTCGTTGCTGTAGCAAGAGATGCGGCCGGTAATGAAACTATAACAACATATGAATTTACATTTAAGAAGAAAGTAAATTATATGTTAGTGATAATCCTTAGTGCCATTGGCCTTTTGGCTGTTTTAGCACTGATCGCAGTTGCAAAGAGAAGAAAAAAATAATTCATACGGACTTTTTTATGACAGAAAGATTTAAGGCAGCGGTATTTGATATGGATGGGGTCATATTTGATTCTGAAAAGATCTATCGACAGAGTTATTACAAGGTTGGAGAGATATATGGCTTTTCCAAGGAAGATACCGACAGATTCTGTGAAGTTTGTGCAGGGGGCACAAGGGAGAAGAATGCATTAAGGTTTAAAAACATTTTTGGGGATGCAGTGGATTATAGTGTCTACAGAGCTAAAGCCCATGCCTTGGTGGATGAACATGGACAGAACCTTGGATTTGAACTTAAAAAAGGTGCCAGAGAAACTCTTGAAGGCCTTAAGAATAAAGGTATAAAGATTGCTCTTGCTACCTCCACTGCAAAAGAAAGAGCAGAACATTATCTTTCTGAACATGATATCTTAAAATATTTTGATGAGATAGTTTATGGCGATCAGGTAGAACATGGAAAGCCGGAACCGGATATCTTCCTTAAAGCTTGTGAAAAGCTTAATGTGAATCCTGAGGAAGCAGTGGGAATAGAAGATTCCATAAATGGAGTCAGAGCATCTCATAGCGCGGGACTATATACAGTGATGGTGATCGATCTTATCATGCCAAATGATGTGGCAAGACAAAATACTGATCAGATAAGCGAAACCATAACAGAAATTCTTCCTTTGTTCGGGATAGAAAATAACAGATAAAAAAACTAAAGAGAAATAAGAATGGGCTTGAAAATATATACTTTTCAAGCCTATTTCTATGTGATATAATACCAAAGAATAACGAAAAGTATCGGTAAACGAGGCTTAAGGAGGCACAGAATGGAAAGAATTAAAACTTTAACACAGAACACATTCAAGAATACTCTTGTTAAGGGAGGCTGTGGTGAGTGCCAGACATCTTGCCAGTCAGCTTGCAAGACATCTTGTACAGTAGGAAACCAGAGCTGCGAGAATAAATAATAACGCAGATTATTCGGTTCTTATAAGTTAGAAGCGTAAGCTTTTAACCAAATTAAAAGGGACTGTCCCCCTCTTGGATAGTCCCTTTTACATTGTTTAGACATATGAATTATCGGAAGGATATTTAATTTAATGGTACATCAGTTTAAAAATAACGGCTACAATATTGTTCTTGATGTCTGCAGTGGTTCAGTCCATGTAGTAGATGATCTGGTTTATGATATAATCGAGGTCTTTGAAGGCAGAAGTAAAGAAGAAGTAGCTGCAAAGTTAAAAGAAGAGGGGAAAGAATATAAGGAAGAAGATATCTATTCAGCTTACGATGATGTTCAGAGCTTAGTAGATGCAGAACAGCTTTTTACAGAAGATATATTCCAGACTGAGATTTTAGACTTTAAGAAGAGAAAGACTGTTGTAAAAGCCCTTTGCCTTAATGTTTCACACGATTGTAACCTGGCTTGTAAGTATTGCTTTGCCGGACAGGGTGAATATCATGGTGACAGAGCACTTATGAGTTATGAAGTTGGTAAGCAGGCATTGGATTTCCTCGTAGCTAATTCGGGTTCAAGAAAGAATTTAGAGGTGGATTTCTTTGGTGGAGAACCACTTATGAATCTTGATGTAGTTAAGCAGTTAGTTGAATATGGAAGATCTATTGAGGAAGAAAAAGGAAAGAAGTTCAGATTTACTCTTACAACTAATGGAGTTCTTCTGGATGATGATTTCGTTGAATATGCAAATAAAGAACTTAAAAATGTAGTTCTTTCTATAGATGGTAGAAAAGAAGTAAATGATAGAATGCGCCCAACAAGAAATGGCAAGGGCAGCTACGATATAATAATGCCTAAGTTTAAGGAATTTGCAAAGAAACGTCAGGGTGAATATTATATCAGAGGTACATTTACACATAATAATCTTGACTTCTGTGATGATGTGGTTAATTTCATTGAAGAGGGATTTAAAGAAATCTCTATGGAGCCTGTTGTGGCTGCCCCTGAAGAACCATATGCAATAAGAGAAGAAGATGTTCCAGTAATTAAAGAACAGTATGATAAATTAGCAAAGATTCTTGTTGATAAAGCCAAAGAAGGAAAACCTGTGAATTTCTTCCATTTCAACATTGATCTGGCTGGAGGTCCTTGTGTATACAAGAGACTTTCAGGATGCGGTTCAGGTACAGAATATCTTGCCGTAACACCTTGGGGAGATCTTTATCCTTGTCATCAGTTTGTTGGACAGGAAGACTTTAAGCTTGGTGATGTATGGCATGGAATCGACAATGAAAAGATAGTTGAGGAATTTAAATGTAATAATGTTTATGCAAAAGATAAGTGCAAAAATTGTTTTGCAAGATTCTACTGCAGCGGGGGTTGTGCTGCAAATGCATATCAGTTCCATAATAAGATTCTTGAGGCCTATGATATTGGCTGTGAATTAGAACAGAAGCGTATTGAATGTGCGCTTATGATGAAGGCTGCTCTTAGTGATGTTCCCGGCGTTGCTGAAATGAGTCAGACTTCAGAATATAAATGTTAACTAGAGGGAGAGAAGCAATGAAAAATGCAAAAAGAAATGCCATAATTACTTTGCTTATCATAGCTCTTTGCGTAGCAGGGCTGATATATATGGTAATGAATGGTGTGGGAGCAGAAAAAACAGGACGTGCAGAGGATATTCCTCTTGGACTTGACCTTCAGGGTGGTGTCAGCGTTACATATCAGATCGAAGATGAAGATCCAGATTCCAGCGCCATCAATGCGACTAAGGAAAAACTCCAGAAGAGAGTAGACGGTTACAGCACAGACGGATCAGTTTACCTTGAGGGCGATGATCGTATCTCAGTAGAAATTCCGTTAGACACAAGCAAGTATGATGCAAATCAGATCCTTGATGATTTAGGAAGACCAGGAACTCTTGAATTCATCGATTCAGAAAATTTTGCATTAGCAGATGCTAATGGCGATGGTGTTATCGATGATACAGCAGTTGAAGGTGAGACTTATAAAGCAGCTCTTACAGGAGCTGATGTTAAGAATGCTCAGGCTGGTGCAAGAAAAGATAATATCTCAGGAGCTCAGGAATATGTAGTACAGCTTCAGTTCACTGATGAAGGAGCTGCAAAATTCGCTGAAGTAACAGGTGCTAACGTAGGTAATGTAGTTTATATCGTATATGACAAGAAGGTAGTTAGCTATCCTCGTGTAAATGAGGCAATTAACGGTGGTTCAGCAGAGATCAACAATATGTCAAGCTATGAAGAAGCAGAAGAGCTTGCTACAACAATCAAGATCGGTGCTCTTCCACTTACACTTAAGGAACTTCGTTCTCAGATCGTAGGTGCAACACTTGGTAGTGAGGCTCTTTCAACATCACTTAAGGCCGGTATTGTTGGACTCATCCTTATCTTCGTTATAATGATCTGTGTATTCAGGTTCCCGGGATTAGTTGCGGCAATTGCACTTTGCATTTACACATTACTTGAACTTTTCTTCTTAAATACATTCCATATCTCACTTACACTTCCAGGTATTGCAGGTATCCTGCTTTCAATAGGTATGGCTGTTGACGCAAATGTCATCATTTTCACACGTATCAAGGAAGAAATCGCAGACGGAAAGACAGTTAAGACAGCTATAAAGAATGGTTTCGGAAAAGCATTCTCAGCTATTTTTGATGGAAATATCACAACAATCATTGCCGGTGTAGTACTTCTTCTTATGGGATCAGGTACTGTAAAGGGATTTGCAAGAACACTTATTCTTGGTATCATCCTTTCAATGTTCACAGCTCTTGTTATTACAAGACTTCTTTTAAATGCATTCTGTGACCTTGGAATAAATAACAAGGCATTTTATGGAAAAGCTAAGGAACCAAAGGTTAGAAATTATTCAAAATATTTCAAGATTACAGCTCCAGCTTCAATAGCTGTTATCGCTCTTGGACTGATCTTCCTTATTGTTAATAAGAACATGGGTAGCCGTGGTTCAGCGCTTAACTTCTCACTTGAATTCAGTGGTGGTACTTCTACATCTGTAACATTTGATAAGGCTTATACACAGGCTGAAGCTGAGAAGGATATCATTCCTGTAATCCAGGAAACTGCTGGAATTAAGAGCAACATTCAGGTTCAGATAGTTGATAATTCTAATCAGGTAATCTTTAAGTCAGAAGAGTTAAATGAGACGCAGCGTAAGGCTGTAAATGAAGCTCTTGGCGAAAAGTTTGGCGTTAAGGATGCTGATGTTGAATCAGAAAATATCAGCAGCACTATCTCAAATGAAATGCAGCGTGATGCAATCCTTGCGGTTGTTATCGCTTCAATCCTTATCCTTATCTACATTGCTTTCAGATTCGATGATGTAAGATTTGGTGCCAGTGCGGTTATTGCCCTTGTGCATGACGTACTTGTAACATTTATGGTATATTCAGTGGCATATCTTTCAGTAGGTGGTACATTTATTGCTTGTATGCTCACTATTGTAGGTTACTCTATCAATGCGACCATCATTATCTTCGACAGAATCCGTGAGAACTTAAAGGAAATGTCTATCGAAAAAGAAGGTGTTGATGGTATCGTAAATAAGAGTATCTCACAGACATTATCAAGAAACGTATATTCTACACTTACAACATTTGTAACTGTACTTATGCTTAATATCATGGGTGTAGCTTCACTTAAGGAGTTCACATTCACACTTATGGCAGGTCTTATCTGCGGTATGTATTCTTCAATCTTTATCACAGGACCACTTTGGATGGTACTTAGAAAATATGTAGGTAAGAAAGAAGACAAGGCTAAAGCAGCTAAGGCTAAGAAAACAGCCTAATATAAGTATTAGATAAAAAATAATAAAAGAAAGGGAGCGGAAGGATTTTTTCTACTCCCTTTCTTTATTAATTAGTAATGGAGCGATGAAATAATGGACGCTGAATGGAGAGTTTATTCAAAGCGTGCAGATTTTAACTATCTTGCAAAAAAATATAATATCGATCCTGTTGTTGCCAGAGTATTAAGGAACAGGGATCTTACCAGTGAAAAAGATATAGAGATGTATCTCTATGGTACTTTAAATGATTGTCATGATCCGCATCTTCTCCTGGATATGGATAAAGCTGTGGATATAATGGCTGAAAAGATAAATGAAAAAAAGAAGATAAGAATAGTATCAGATTATGATGTGGACGGCGTCACATCAAATTATATATTGTTTCATGCCCTTAAAAAGATAGGGGCCGATGTGTCTTATGATATTCCTGATCGTATCAAAGATGGATATGGCATGAATATCAGGATCGTTGATGACGCATTTCATGCAGGAGTGGATACTATCATTACCTGCGATAATGGAATTGCAGCATTTTCTGCAATAGATAAAGCAAAAGAATATGGTATGACTGTTATCGTAACAGATCATCATGAGATTCAGGAAAAATTACCAAATGCAGATGCAATAGTTGATCCTCATAGAGATGGGGATAACTATCCTTTTAAGGGGATATGCGGTGCAATGGTTGCATATAAATTTATAAGATGTCTCTATGAAAAACAAGGTAGGGAAATCGATGACAGGGAGTATATAGAATTCCTTGCTACAGCTACTGTGTGTGATGTTATGCCTCTTAGAGATGAGAACAGGATATATGTAAAAGAGGGATTAAAAGAGTTAAAGAATACAAAGAATATAGGTTACAGAGCTTTGCTTAAGGCAAGGGGGCTTGATGATGGAAGAGATATCACTTCTTATCATCTGGGTTTTGTTCTTGGCCCATGCATTAATGCGGAAGGTAGACTTTCGTCAGCTGTTAATGCTCTTAACCTCTTTCTTTCTGAAGATGAAGATGAGGCCTACGCTATGGCACTTCAGGCATCAGAGATAAATGATGAAAGAAAGAGAATGACAGAAGAGGGAACAAAAAAGGCAATATCAATGGTTACAGACGATGAAGCATTATCGAAGGATAATGTGCTTGTTCTCTATATATCAGGGCTTCATGAAAGTCTTGCAGGAATAGTTGCTGGAAGGGTAAGAGAAGCATTTTATAAGCCGGTCATAGTATTTACAGATGCTGAAAATGATGGAGAATTCCTTAAAGGTTCGGGACGATCTGTGGAAGGCTATAATATGTTTGAGGAGCTATGCAAGGTGTCAGATCTTCAGGATCATTTTGGCGGACATCCTATGGCAGCAGGAACTACTATCCAAAAGGACAATCTTTTAGAATTCAGAAAAAAACTGAATGAAAATGAGAACATGTCTCTGGATGTGCTTACTCAAAAGATTTATATAGATGTACCGATGCCTCTTTCCTATCCTACTATCGGACTTATCAGGCAATTAGAGGAGCTTAGTCCATTTGGGACAGCAAATGAAAAACCTTTATTTGCGGAGTCAGGACTTCTTGTTACAGGAGTGAGGATCTTTGGAAAGAATGGTAATGTCATGAAGATCGCTGTAAAAGAAAAGGATGGATGCACAGCAGAACTTATAAGCTTTGATGTTAAGGGCTTTACAGACTATATAAAAAAGTGGTTTAGCATTGAACAATGTGATAAAATGTTAAAAGGAATACCCTCTGATATAGTGCTGGATATGGCTTATCAGCCGGGGATAAATGAATACAATGGGCGGATATCTGTCCAGAATATATTAAAAGCATATAGAATACATGGAGATAAATAATAGGAGAGTAAAAACGAATGAAAAAAGTTGAAGATTATATTAAATCTATACCTGATTTCCCGCAGCCGGGAGTCCTTTTTAGAGATGTGACCAGCGTACTTGATGATGCTGAAGGCTTTAAGCTTTCAATAGATGAACTTAATAAGCTTTTAGAGGGCGTTGATTACGACCTTATTGCTGGTGTTGAATCCAGAGGATTTCTCTTTGGATCACCACTTGCATATATCAATAATAAAGCATTTGTTCCTGTAAGGAAGAAGGGTAAACTTCCAAGAGAGACAGTTGAGGCAAGTTATGATCTTGAATATGGACAGGCAACAATAGAGATCCATAAAGATGCTATTAAGCCAGGACAGAAGGTTGTAATAATTGATGACCTTATCGCAACAGGTGGAACTTGTGAAGCGGCAGCTGAATTAGTTGAAAGACTTGGCGGTACTGTTGCAAAGATGATATTCCTTATTGAATTAGAAGATCTTAAGGGTAGAGAAAAGCTTTCAAAGTATGAGGTAGGATCAGTAGTAACTTATAAAGGCAAGTAGAAGGAAGTGAAGCTTATGTCAGATGAAGTTAAAGAAGTAGTAGATGAAAAAGCAAATAGCGGACCTCTTGCTACACCGGAAGATTTTACTCCACCGGACGAGCTTTATAAAGATCTTGTAGAGAAGGTTAAGCTCTATCATCCATCAGATGACTTCTCAATGATCGAGAAAGCTTATCGTATAGCTGATAAAGCGCATGAGGGACAAAAACGTAAGTCGGGTGAACCATACATAATTCACCCTCTTTGTGTTGCAATAATCCTTGCTGAACTTGAAATGGATAAGGAAACCATTGCAGCAGGCCTTTTGCATGATGTAGTAGAAGACACTGCAATGACAAAGGAAGAGATAGCTCATGAGTTTTCTGATGAAGTTGCACTTCTTGTGGATGGTGTTACAAAACTGACACAGCTCAGTCTGACACAGGATAAATTAGAGATCCAGGCAGAGAACCTTCGTAAGATGTTCATGGCCATGGCCAAGGATATAAGAGTTATAATCATCAAACTTGCAGATAGAATGCATAATTTAAGGACTCTCCAGTATCAGTCTCCGGCAAAACAGCAGGAGAAAGCAAGAGAGACCATGGAAATATATGCACCACTTGCTCATAGACTCGGTATTTCCAAGATCAAGGTTGAATTAGATGATCTCTGCATGCAGTATCTTTATCCGGGCTTATATAAAGAGCTCTCTATCAAGATAAATGAGATGATGATGGAGAGGGAAGACTTTATCCAGGAAATGGTTGCTGAAGTAAAGAGTTATATTCAGGAAGCAGAGATCGATGCTGAGATCAATGGACGTGTAAAGCATATATTCAGTATATTTAAGAAAATGAAGACTCAAGGCAAGACCATAGATCAGATCTATGATATATTTGCCCTTCGTATCATTGTGGATAATGTTCGTGACTGTTATGCGGCTCTTGGTATGATCCATGCTAAATATAAGCCGATTCCAGGTCGTTTTAAGGACTATATTGCCATGCCAAAGGCAAATATGTATCAGTCCCTTCATACTACAGTTATAGGACATGGTGGAAGACCATTTGAGATCCAGATAAGAACAAAAGAGATGCACCGTACCGCTGAATATGGTATCGCAGCTCACTGGAAATATAAGGAAAGTGGATCAAAACAGGTCAGCAGAGAAGAAGAAAAGTTAAACTGGCTTCGTGAGATCCTTGAGTGGCAGAAGAATACATCAGATAACCATGAATTCATGAATGCCATAAAGATGGATCTGGATTTATTCCAGGATCAGGTTTATGTATTTACTCCTGCCGGAGATGTTAAGACTCTTCCAAGTGGTTCTACACCTATAGACCTCGCTTATCTTATCCATACAGCGGTTGGTAATACAATGGTTGGTGCCAGAGTAAATGGTATCATGGTGCCTATAGAGACCAAGCTTAAGAGTGGCGACAGAGTTGAGATCATCACATCCCAGAACTCAAGAGGTCCAAGTATGGACTGGCTCAAGGTAGTAAAGAGTTCTCAGGCAAAAACCAAGATCAATCAGTGGTTCCGTCAGGAACATAAGACTGACAATATCCAGAAAGGTAAGAATGCAGTAGAAGATTACTGTAAGACTAAGGGAATAGACTTAGTCACACTTCTTACTCCGGAATATATGGCAAGCGCCCTTAAGAAGTATAATTTCTCTGACTGGGATTCACTTATGGCTGCTGTTGGACACGGCGGTATCAAGGAAGGTCAGATAGTAAATAAACTTATTGAGGCAAGAGATAAAGCAACTTCTTCAAAGAAGAGTGACGATGAAGTCCTTGAAGAATTAAGGGATGGAAGAAAGAAGTTCGAGATTCCAAAGGGCGGTATCAAAGTCAGAGGAATCAAGGATGTGGCAGTTAGGTTTTCAAGATGCTGCTCACCTGTTCCTGGTGATGAAATCGTTGGTTTCATAACCAGAGGAAGAGGTATATCAATCCATAGAAGCGACTGTGTTAATATCATTTGTATGGATGAAGCTGACAGAACAAGACTTATAGATGCTGAATGGGAAGACGGCTCTGGCTCAGAAAATGCAGTTGCAGAATACATGACAGAGATAAATATCTATGCAGCCGGAAGACAGGGCATTGTATTTGAAATCTCTAAAGTATTCAATGAGGAAAATATTGCCATTAAGGGTATGAATGTCAGAAGCAACAAACAGGGAAAGATGACTATATCTATCCAGTTTGCAGTCAAATCAAAGGATCAGCTGGCAGTTCTTTCATCAAAGATCAGAAATGTTAATGGTATTATTGATATCGAAAGGACAACGGGTTCATAATGATACAGATCATACAGAATACACTTGGTCCAGTAATGACCAATGTTTATACCGTATATAATGAAGAAAGTAAGGAGGCCTTTATTGTTGACCCATCAGCCTCTTCAAAAGTTCTTATAGGACAGTTAGAAAAAAGAGGGCTTAAGTTAAAGGCGATACTTCTTACTCATGCACATTTTGACCATATCGGTGCAGTTAATGACCTTAAGAGTTATTGTCCTGAAGCAAAGGTCTATGTAGGAGAGATAGATGAGGAGATGCTTAGCGATCCGCGTCTTAATCTCTCAGAGGCATTTGAAGGAAATCCTGTAATAGTAAGAGCAGATAAAACTGTTAGGGATAATGAAGTGATAAGTATCCTTGGAATGGATATTAAATGTATCCATACTCCGGGACACACATCCGGAAGTATCAGCTATTACGCTGAAGATATAAAGACTGTATTTTCAGGGGATACATTATTCTCAGGCAGTGTAGGAAGATCAGATTTTCCTACAGGAAATGAAAATACGCTTCTTAAGTCTATTGAAGAAAAATTATTTACATTACCGGAGGACACCAGTGTCCTTCCGGGACATGATAGCCTCACTACTATCGGACGTGAGAAGAAATACAATATGTTTTTTAATTAGGACGTATCATGATATTACTTGTTCAGAATGAAAATCTATATGAGAATGATTTCCGGGCTATGATCCAGGCTTTTTTTCCTGCGGAGAAGATAGTTGCTCTGACACCACCTGAGGTGGCAGAATATGATTCGAAGCTGCTGGCAGAGTACCGGATCATTTTTACTGCTCTTTTTCTGGAGCAGCATATTAAACTTAAGGTAGAAGAGGGAACAAAATATATCTTTTCTACATATCTCCATGGAGATCATCATAAAAAAGAAATATTTAGAAATAAGATAAAGCTTGCAAGTTACAGACTTCTTGCAGAGTATACAGGAAAGGCTCTTCCCTGGGGAAGTCTTACAGGTATGAGGCCTACAAAGATTGCTTCAAAAGCTCTTGCGGCAGGACTTAATAAATCTGAAATAATAGAGCATTATAAGAAAGTTTACGAAACCACAGAAGAAAAGGCCGACCTTTCAGCGGATGTAGCTATAGCAGAAAGAGATATCTTAGGATCGGTGGATTCAAGTACTGATTACTGCCTTTATGTGGGAATACCATTCTGCCCTTCAAGATGTCTTTATTGCTCCTTTGCCTCTTATTCCATAACGGAATTTAGTGACAGAGTTGATAATTATCTTGATGCATTAGAGAAAGAACTTATGTTTATTTCATACGTAAATAGGGACAGAAATCTGGTTTCTATCTATGTAGGAGGAGGAACACCTACCGCTCTTGATGAAAAGAGGTTTGAGAGACTCCTTACTATGATCCAAAACATTTTTGACTTTTCTAAATTGTTAGAGTACACTGTTGAGGCAGGACGCCCTGATTCTATTACTTTAGAGAAGTTAAAATCCATGCGACGACATAAGGTTACAAGGATCAGCATAAATCCTCAGACCATGAATGATAAGACCCTTGAACTTATTGGAAGAAAGCATAATACCCAGCAGGTTTATGAAGCATTTTCAATGGCAAGACAACAGGGTTTTAAGCATATAAACATGGATATTATTGCAGGACTTCCTGGAGAGGATAGATACTCCATGGAATATACCCTTAAAGAAATATCCAAATTAAAGCCGGATAGTCTTACAGTTCATAGTCTGGCTATAAAACGCGCGGCAAGATTAAGCGAGGAAATGGATCGTTTCAGAAGTGTCATCGGAATGGATATGACTGAGGCACTGGATATGGCTCATGAAGCCGCAGAAAAGATGGATCTCTATCCATATTATTTATATAGACAAAAGAATATTGGCGGCAACCTTGAAAATGTTGGTTATGCCCGTAAAGGTATGGCCTGTCGTTATAATGTTCTTATTATAGAAGAAAAACTTGATATATTTGCAGCCGGTGCTGGTGCAGTTACAAGACTTATGACCTTGGATAAGGATAAGAATGTGATTAAGACAGACCGGGTTGAAGATGTAAAAAGTGTAGTAGATTATATCGAAAGGATCGATGAGATGATCGAGCGAAAGAGATCTGCTACAGGAGATAAAAGAATTTTGGAGGAAACCTTATGATTACTCAGGCACCTAGAGGAACAGCAGACTGGTTCGGGAAAAGAATGAGTACCCGTACCAAGGTGGAGGAGATAGCGAGAGATCTTTGCAGAAGATACAATATTAAAGAGATCATCACTCCTATGTTTGAGCATACAGTGCTTTTCCAGCGCGGAGTTGGAGAAACAACAGATGTAGTTCAAAAAGAAATGTATTCATTTGTAGATAAGGGTGGCAGAGGGATCACTTTAAAGCCTGAAGGAACAGCAGGAGCTATGCGTGCTTACTGTGAAAATAAATTATACAGTGAGCCTCAGCCGGTTAAGATGTTTTATGTTACACCTGCGTTTAGATATGAGAAACCGGAAAGTGGAAGACTTCGCCAGCACCACCAGTTCGGTGTTGAGATCGTAGGTTCAGAAAATCCTATATGTGAAGTTGAGCTTATAACACTCATTTCAACATTTATAAATAAAATTGGACTTAAGGATGCTAAGCTTCATCTTAATTCTATCGGTGATGAGAACTGCAAGCCTGTTTATAACAAGGCCCTTGTATCTTATCTTGAGGAGCATAAGGAATGTCTTTGCCCTACATGTCAGGAAAGAATGTACAAAAATCCTCTCCGCGTACTTGATTGTAAGGAAGAGGGATGCAAGAAGATAGTTGAAAATGCTCCAAGAACTATTGATTATCTTTGCAATGATTGTAAGAATCATTTTGATACACTTTGCTCAATGCTGGATTCTCTCGGAATTCCTTATGAAGTAGATACAGGAATCGTAAGAGGTCTTGATTATTATACAAAGACTGTATTTGAATTTGTTAATTCAGATGGCTTCACACTTTGTGGTGGTGGCCGTTATGATAATCTGGTTCATGAGATCGATGGTAAGGAAAGTGCTCCATCAGTTGGTTTTGGTATGGGTATCGAAAGAATCCTTTATTTCCTTGAAAAGGAAGGCATCGATTTAGTTAAGGATGAGAGCATTGATCTCTTCGTTGGTATCATGGGAGACAGTGCAAGAACAGCTGCATATAAGACAATCTATGATCTTCGCATGAAGGGATTTTCTGTTGAAACAGATTGTCTTGGAAGAAGTGTTAAAGCTCAGATGAAATATGCCAATAAGCTTAATTCCAGATTCTCAGTCATCGTTGGTGATGATGAAGTGGCATCGGGAAAATGCCGCTTAAAGAATATGGAGACAGGTGAAGAAAGTGAAGTAACATTTGA
>JAFOIV010000102.1 GCA_017420535.1 Eubacterium sp.
AATTTATATATATTTATATATAATAAAGGATTAAAAAAATCTCGTTTATTCTGCATTATGCATTACTTTTTCCATACGCGATAAGTATACTTGTTTTTGGCGAACCAGGATAGTGGCTACAAACTCTTCAAGAGTTCCTTTTCATAACTGTTATACCACTATCTGAACTTATGACAAAGTAATTGTCGTCATTGCTAAATCCATATGTATAAAGTCCGTAATTCTCAAAGATTTTAATTTTTTCATTGTTTTTTGTAAGAAATGTAAGTCTAAACACATTCTTAGTATTTGTTTTCTCTATCTTTATTTGTTCTCCTTGATTCGTTTTTATCTTTATTTTTCCACCATATTGACCTGCTAACGGAATTGCTTCATCCTCTACCTGATCTGTGTAAGCAATCATTTCTTCTTCATCATATTCTAAATCGCATTCTATTATTCTTCCGGTTTTACAATTCATTACTGTATTTTTTTGTGATGAGATTATAAAAAGTAATTCAGGTTTTTTGTGAGAAAAGCCAATCCATTCTAATCCACCCACGGCAAAATCAGCAATGATTTTCCAATCTTTTATCTCTCCTAATGCTTTCTTTACTTCCATTGATGTCATAATTTTGATTGTTTTCTCCTTAACTTTCATTCAAAAAATGTTTAACAATCTTGTATTATAAATTACTTCTTACTACAAATTATATAATTTTATTATTTTTCAAATATATTAAAATCATTTCTTAACATATTACTTTTTCAGAGCTGTCCATTTTGTGGTTCAACGGGAACCTACATGATCTTACACAGACTAATGTCCATATCATAAAAAAGCGATAAGCACTTTTATATTATACTTATCGCTTAAAACACACTAGTCCCTCGTTTTGTGACTTCATTGTCTTGTGACTTGATTGTCTTATGACTTGATTGTCTTATGACTTGCTTGCCTTATGACTCAATATTATGTGTCTTTCTATCTTATTCTTTAATTAGTGATGACAACTTCCATGGCCATGACCGTGGCAAGTATGTCCTGCGCCATGCTCTTCATCATGATGTTCACAATTTGCTTCGCCTGATGCTGAAAGTGTTCCTGCGAGGAATGCCTCAACAACTTTATCTGTATTTCCGCTTGCTCCTGCGTATAGCCTAATGCCTGCTTCTTGAAGAGCCATTACTGCGCCACCTCCAATGCCTCCGCAGATTAAAACATCAACCTCTGCAAGATTAAGAACACCTGCAAGGGCTCCGCAACCTTCACCGTTAGTCCCAACAACTTCAGACTTTACAACTTTACCATCCTCGATATCATAAACTTTGAACTGCTGTGTACGTCCGAAATGACCAAACACATTTCCATTATCATAAGTTACTGCAACTCTCATCGTATTTACTCCTTTTGATTTTAAATTATTATCAAAAAAAGCTTGGTTTCTTCTATCTATTTCTACATTACCTCCGGATATACGAATTCGTTTACCTTCTACAAGTGCAATGGCAATCTTTTTTCTTGCGCTCTCGTACATTGCCGTAATGGTAGTTCTCGCAACTCCCATGCTTTTCGCACATTCTTCCTGATTCATACCTTCTGCATCTAAAAGTTTCACTGCCTCATACTCATCAAGTGTAAGCGTAACCGTTTCAAACTCCTTCTCATCTGCATTTTCTGGAATAAAACTATAATAATCCGGAAAAACTCTTATTTTTCTACATTTGGGTAATCTAGGCAAAATTAAACCTCCACTTTTCCTGACATATGTTATGTATATATAATATAACACCTTTGTTGACATATGTCAAAAATAACTTTTTATCTATTTTATGCTCTCTTAAAAGCTGTTTTCCTGCTGCACCAATGCAACGAGCACCTCCAAAAAGTATTAATTCTTTGAAGCACCCTACTTTACGCAAACAAGATACAGAAATTATTTTCAGATTCTTGCAACACCTGTGCGTTTGGCCGCTTCTGCGGTTGCCTTAGCTACGGCATCCTTTACTCTAGGATCGAAAGCCTTTGGAATGACGTACTCTGGACTTAGCTCTTCCTCTGAAACTAAACCAGCTATTGCATATGCTGCTGCTTCTTTCATAGCAAAATTAATATCTGTTGCTCTAACATCAAGCGCTCCTCTGAAGATACCTGGAAAAACTAATACATTATTGATTTGGTTAGGAAAATCTGATCTTCCTGAGCCAACAACTGCTGCTCCTGCTGCCTTGCTATCCTCTGGCATAATCTCAGGAACTGGATTTGCCATTGCAAATACGATACCATTATTCATGCTAGCTACCATATCTTTTGATACAAGCCCTGCACGAGATACTCCAATGAAAACATCTGCGTTTTTCATGGCATCAGCAAGTGTTCCCTTTTCATGATTAATATTGGTGATATGTGACATTTCCTCTTGACCAGGATTTAATTCCTCATCACCTTCGCAAATTATACCGTTTATATCGCAAAGGACCACATTTCCAAAGCCCATATCGACAAGAAGTTGTCCAATTGCACAACCCGCTGCTCCTGCACCGTTAATTACAATCTTTACCTCTCCCATCTTTTTTCCTGTCACCTTAATAGCATTGAGGAGAGCCGCTGCAACAACAACAGCTGTGCCATGCTGATCATCGTGAAATACTAAAATGTCACATTTTTCTTTAAGTTTTTTTTCTATTTCAAAGCAACGTGGGGCTGCTATATCTTCAAGATTTATTCCTCCAAATGAACCAGCCATAAGAGAAATCGTATTTACAATTGTATCAACATCCTTAGAACGTATGCATAGAGGAATGGCATCGACATCACCAAATTCTTTAAAAAGTACGCATTTGCCTTCCATAACTGGCATTCCAGCTTCTGGCCCTATATCACCAAGTCCTAAAATTGCAGATCCATCTGTTACAACAGCTACTGTGTTCCATCGACGTGTAAGCTCCCAACATTTTTGGGGATTTTTTTGAATTTCTTTACATGCTTCTGCAACGCCAGGTGTGTAAGCTAGAGCTAAAGCTTCCGAACTATCAACTTTTACTCTAGACTTAATCTCTATTTTACCTCTTAAATCGTAATGAAATTCTAAAGATTTCTTTGATATATCTGACATTTTTCCTGATCTCCTATATGTGTAAATTTATTATATGTATATGCCTGTTTACGGCTATTGAATTAATTAACGTTTTAACTCAAATATAACTCTTGAATTATTTTTATTTTTTAAATATTTAATTTTTTAAACCATCTTTTCTGGACATACAGCACTATCATACTCTTCTTCTGTCAAAAATCCAAGTTCAAGCACAACTTTTTTTAAAGTTTTATCTTCCTCGTATGCCTTATGTACACAAAGTGCCGCTTTTTCGTATCCTATAACTGGACTTAAACATGTAACAAGCATAAGTGAATTATTTAGATTACTTGCCATTTTATCTTTTTTAGCTTTGATACCCGATACACAATTTTTATCAAAAGATATTATTCCATCGCTGAGCAATCTGATTGATTGAATCATATTATAAGCCAACACTGGCATGAAAACATTAAGTTCAAAATTTCCTTGAGAAGCTCCAATTCCTATAGTTGTGTCATTTCCCATAACCTGAATAGCAATCATCGTAATAGCTTCACACTGTGTGGGATTGACTTTTCCTGGCATAATTGAACTTCCCGGCTCGTTTTCCGGAATAGTTATTTCACCTAGACCGCAGCGAGGGCCATTGGCAAGCCATCTTATATCATTTGCAATCTTCATAAGGTTAGCTGCAAGTCCCTTCAAAGCTCCACTAACATATACGTATCCATCCTTCGAAGTTAATGCATGAAATTTATTTGAATTTGGCACGAACTTTTCTCCTGCTATCCTAGTTATTTCTTCACAACAGAGTTTGTCAAAGCCCTTGGGACAATTTAAACCTGTTCCAACAGCAGTACCCCCTATTGCAATTTTGCGAAGCTTATCAGAAGCCTCTATTATCTGCTCCTTTGATTCCTCTAACATTCCTCTCCAACCAGATATTTCTTGGCTAAATCTAATAGGAACCGCATCTTGCAAATGAGTACGACCAATTTTTATAACATCGTAATTCTCATCTTCTAATCTTTTCATTGTAGAAATCAGTTTATTCATACCTGGAACTAATTTCTCATGAATCATTATTACTGCAGCCATATTCATTGCTGTCGGAAATGTATCATTTGATGACTGAGACATATTAACATCATCATTTGGATGGATTTTTAAATTTGAGTGATTTACTTTTACAATGTGTACAATGACCTCATTTAAATTCATATTAGATTGTGTTCCCGACCCAGTCTGCCACACTTTAAGTGGAAACTCATCAGAATATTTTCCCCTTAAAATATCATCACATGCTTCTACAATAGCTTCTGATTTTAAGCTATCCATTTTTCCAAGCCTCTGATTAGCCCTTGCAGCTGCTGCCTTAAGTACAGCAAACGCGTTAATAACTTCCCTAGGTATAGTTTCTGTTCCTATACAAAAATTTTCTAAAGACCTCTGAGTTTGTGCGCCCCAAAAGTGCTTCTTAGGCACCTTCACTTCACCCATAGTATCATGTTCTATTCTAAATTCCATTTTTCCCCACTCCTATTTTTTAAAAAATCTACACATTCCTCTAGTTATTTATTTCTGAAACATATATGTTAGTGCATCCCCAAATAATCCTTATATGCCTGATCTAAAATCGGTTCTAATTTAAAATAATCTTC
>JAFOIV010000103.1 GCA_017420535.1 Eubacterium sp.
ACGGACAGCAGCCACAGCAGCAGTTCCAGCAGGCATACGGACAGCAGCCACAGCAGCAGTTCCAGCAGGCATACGGACAGCAGCCACAGCAGCAGCAGTTCCAGCAGGCTTATGGACAGCAGCCACAGCAGCAGTTCCAGCAGGCTTATGGACAGCCACAGTTTCAGCAGCAGGGCTATGGATATCAGCAGCCACAGATGAAACAGGCAGGACCAAAGGTTGAGATAAGCTTTAATTTTGATAAGATTAAGACAATCAATTATAGAGTTATAGCCGCTTTTTTATTGTTCTTTTCAGCTATATTACCATCATGGTATAGTTTTGCAGAACAAGGGGTATCAGGAGGCTTTGGTCTTTTTGTAAAGGAAGGTAAAATATCTATTCTTTGGGCAATTTTAATTTTGATTTCAGCAATTTTAGTGTTTGCATTAGAATATGAAATTGTTCCAGCTTGTAACAATCTATTAAAGAGTCTTCCATTTGGAGAGTTTTATGTGCCAGCTTTAGCTTTAGTAACATTTATACTTGCTACATTTGTAAAATCTAAAGATGTAAAAGCAGTTGTAAAGTTTTATGAAATGAAATTAGGTTTCTGCTGGTGGTTTGCTCTTATTGCAATCATCCTGCTCCTTATTAAGCCTGTAGTTAAAGCTATCAGAGGCGAACTTAATTAATTTATGAATAATATGCTCCGGTGAAAGAGGAGGTTTAAAAGTAAGATAATTACTATTATACCCTTTTTTACCGGAGATTTTTTATGTAGAATAAAATTACCTAAGCGAAGAATAAACCCTGATCTTTAGGGTTAAATAATATGTTAATGGAGATAAAAATGGATTCACGTGATACAATCTGCGCAGTTGCTACAGGCCTGGGAAGAACAGGTATCGGTATAGTAAGAGTCAGCGGAAAAGATGCAATCAAAATATGTGATCAGGTATTTGAAGGAAGAAAGAAAATTTCTGAAATGCCAACATATACAGCGGCATTTGGAAATATAGTTGATGTATCAGCTGACGGGAAAAAAGAAATAATTGATGAAACAGTGGTGCTGGTTATGAAAGGACCACATTCATATACAACAGAAGATACAGTGGAATTTGACTGTCACGGTGGACCATTTCTTTTAGGGAAGGTTGTAGATCTTCTTATAAGATCAGGTGTAAGAGCTGCAGAACCAGGGGAATTTACAAAGAGGGCATACCTGGGTGGAAGAATTGACATGACTGAAGCAGAAGCTGTTATGGATATCATCAATGCAGAAAATGATATGGCTCTTAAATCATCTCTTAGTCAGTTAAGAGGTGGTCTTAAAGATAAGATTGAAGAAATCAGAGAAAAGATAATCTATAATACTGCCTTTATAGAATCAGCTCTTGATGATCCGGAAAATTATAGTCTTGATGGATTTCCTGAAAGATTAGATAAAGAGTTAGATGGAACTTTATCAGAAATCGAAAATCTTCTAAGTACTTCGGAAGACGGACGACTTATAAAAGAAGGTATAAGTACAGCTATCATAGGAAGACCTAATGCAGGTAAGTCTTCTGTACTTAATATGCTTTTAGGTGAAGAGAGAGCGATAGTAACTAATATAGAAGGAACAACAAGAGATACTCTTGAGGAATATGCAAATCTAAATGGAGTGACGCTTAGACTTATTGATACTGCGGGTATCAGAAATACTGATGATATTGTAGAAAAGATAGGTGTTGATAAAGCAAAAGAAAATATTGAATCGGCAGACCTTATTCTTTTTATAGTTGATGGAGCAGTGCCTCTTAATGATAATGACAGAGAGATAATTAAAGAAATAAAAGAAAATGATAAAAATGTTATAACTCTTATCAACAAAACAGATCTGGATTCAGTAATGGATAAGGAAGAATTAAGATCCCTTATCTCATTTAAAGAGGATAATAAGATATTAGAGATATCAGCAAAGGAAGGAACAGGTAAAGATGAATTATCTCATCTTATAAGAGATATGTTCTTCTCCGGAGATATTGATTATAATAGTGAAATATATATAACAAGTAAGAGACATAGACAGGCTTTGTATGATGCAAAAAACAGTCTCCTTAAGGTAAAGGAAAGTATCGCACTTTCGATGAGTGAGGATTTCTTTACTACGGATCTTATGGCTGCCTACGAAAGCCTTGGACTTATTATTGGTGTAACATTAGAAGATGATCTTGCAGATAAGATCTTTGAATCTTTCTGCATGGGAAAATAAAAGAGGAAAATAAAATGGCAAACGTAGAAGAAACATATGATATAGTCGTTGTAGGTGCAGGACATGCTGGTTGTGAAGCCGCTCTTGCAGCCGCCAGAATGGGATTTAAGACAATATGCTTTACTGTCAGCATGGATAGTGTAGCTTTAATGCCATGTAATCCTAATATTGGTGGAAGTTCCAAGGGACATCTGGTTAGAGAGATAGATGCTCTTGGTGGTGAAATGGGAAAAAATATCGATAAGACTTATATTCAGTCTAAGATGTTAAATGTATCAAAGGGCCCTGCTGTTCATTCTCTTCGTGCCCAGGCAGATAAAGTAGAATATACAAAGCAGATGAAGCTTACTATGCAGCATGAGTTAAATCTTACCATGCGTCAGCAGGAAGTTACTGAACTTATAATAGATGAAAATGGACATGCTGCAGGAGTTATCACTTTTTCAGGTGCTGTTTATCATGCAAAGGCAGTTGTACTTTGTACAGGTGTTTATCTTAAAGCAAGATGTATCTATGGAGATGTAGTAAGCTATACCGGTCCAAATGGACTTATGGCAGCAAATCATCTTTCTGATTCAATGATAGAGAAGGGTATTCCTATCAGAAGATTTAAGACAGGTACTCCTCCTAGAATTGACAGGATGACTATTGATTTTTCAAAGACAGTAGAGCAAAAAGGTGATGACAGGATACAGCCTTTCTCATTTGAAAATACAGAAGAAGATATTAAGAGAGAACAGATTTCATGCTGGCTTACATATACAAATAATGAGACTCATGAGATAATAAAATCTAACATTGACAGATCTCCTCTTTACTCTGGAGCAATCCACGGTGTTGGACCAAGATACTGTCCTTCAATTGAAGATAAGATAATGAAGTTTCCGGATAAGGACAGACATCAGCTTTTTATCGAACCAGAAGGTGAAAATACAGAGGAAATGTATCTTGATGGAATGTCTTCATCTATGCCGGAGGATGTTCAGTTTGCCATGGTTCATTCAGTTCCGGGACTTGAAAATGCAAGGATAGTAAGAAATGGCTATGCTATAGAATATGATTGTATCTCAGCAACAGATTTAAGGCATTCATTAGAGTTTAAGGCGGTTCCCGGCCTATTTTCAGCCGGACAGATCAATGGTAGTTCAGGTTATGAAGAAGCTGGAGCCCAGGGGCTTATGGCAGGTATAAATGCTGCAAGACTTCTTCAGGGTAAGGAACCTGTAGTATTAAAACGTTCAGATGGATATATAGGTGTTCTTATTGATGACCTTGTAACAAAGGAAACAAAAGAGCCATATAGAATGATGACAAGCCGTGCTGAGTATAGACTTCTGTTAAGGCAGGATAATGCTGATCTTAGACTTACTGATATTGGACATGAGATCGGTCTTATCAGTGATGAAAGATATGAGAAGTTTAATAACAAACGTGATATAATAAATTCTGAAATTGAGAGACTTAAAGAAACTAAGGTTGGTGCTTCTAAAGAAGTACAGGCGTTTCTTACTGCCAATGAAAGTACACCTCTTAGAACAGGCGTTACTATGGCAGATATCATTAAGAGACCTGAATTTGATTATGGTAAGGTAAAAGAGATCGATCATGACAGACCAACTGAAGGAATTACAAGAGAAATTGCTGAACAGATAAATATATCAATAAAATACGAAGGATATATCCAAAGAGAAAGAGATCAGGTGGCACATTTCCTCAAGATGGAAGGAAAGAAGATACCTGAAGATATAGATTATAGTAAGGTTAAAAATCTGAGAAAAGAAGCAAGACAAAAGCTTGAAGCAGTAAGGCCGGATTCGATAGGTCAGGCTTCAAGAATATCAGGTGTTTCACCGGCAGATGTTACTATGCTTATGATTTATCTAAAAGCCTGATACGAAAGGAAGACAAAAATGAATTATATAGTGATGGATCTTGAATGGAACCAGAGCACCTACGGAAGAGCAGGTGAACATCCGAGGCTTCCATTTGAGATTATCGAGATTGGGGCAGTAAAGACGGACGCGGATTATAATATCATCAGCGAATTCCGTACCTTGATAAAACCAAAGGTTTATACCAAGCTGCATCATACCATCAAGGATATGCTGAATTATGATGAAAAGGAATTATTCAGCAAAGGCAAGCAATTTAAGGATGCCTGCAAAGAATTCTTAGACTGGTGTGAAGGTGAAAAAAAAGAAGAATATGCATTCTGTACATGGGGAATGTCAGATCTATATTATCTGCAGTCCAATATGGATTTTTATTATATGGAAAAGTTAAAATTTCCAGTTAAGTATTATAATATCCAGCAGATATATGCAGATAAATATGATCCGGAAAAAAATATCTGTAAGCTTGAAAAAGCGGTTGAGTTCTTAAAGATGGATCAGACTGAACCATTTCACGCAGCGATAAATGATGCAAGATACACAGCACGTGTAATGAAGGAAGCCAATTTAGGTGACTTCAGTGAAAAATATTCATTTGATATATATCGCCATCCAAAGAAGAAAGAAGAGGAAATAATAGATTTCCATGATGGAATGATTGAATATATCTCATCTGAGTTTACAAGTAAGCTTGCTGCTATGGAAGATAAAGATGTAAAATCAGTCGTATGTCCAAAGTGTAAGAGACGCGTATCAAGAAAGCTGCTGTGGTTCCAATCAGCACCAAATACTGATCTTTCAGTAGGAAAATGTATCTACCACGGATATGTAGTGGGAAGGATAAAATTTAAAGAAACTGGCGGAAGTGATCCAAATGTCTTTGTAATGAAAAGAGTTACAAGAACCGATAAAAAAGGTTATGAAGTCATCAAAAAAAGAAAGATGGATTTAAGAAAGAAAAAAAGAGAAAAAAGACATCAGGCGAAGGGAAAGTAAAATGACAGGGGATAATAACTGGTTTAATAGTGATATATTAGCAAGTGTACTTAAGATAGGAATATTCGATGATGAAGAAATTTGGATTAATGATATAAAAGGAAAATGCAAAAAAATCCTGAACGAAAAAAAGTGTCAATATCAGTTATATGAGTATTCATCAAGTGAAGAATTATTAAATGATGATACTGAATTAGATTTACTTTTTTTAGATATTTCACTAGGAAATGATGAATTAGATGGAATTGAATTATCTAAAATAATAGCTAGACAACATAGGGTATGGAGACTTGTTTTCGTGACCAGTTATGAAGATTATGTCTGGAAATCCTTTGGGCCAGTTACTCTTGGTTATGAAAAAAAGCCAATAACAGAAAATGCTGTAGAACATTATTTTGATTTAGCAGTATTTGAAAAAAAAAATAATATAATTGTATGGTTTGATGAGTATGATCTTAACACATACATAAGATTTAATGATCTATTATATATTGAAGGCGAAGCAAATTATGTTTTGGTAAAAACAAGAGAAAAGAAATTTATGGTAGCTGGAAATTTAAAATATTGGGAGGGAAAATTAAAAGAATTACCATTAGTAAGAGTTCATAGAAGTTTTATAGTCAATATGGTAAATGTAGATTCAATAAATAATGAAGTAATATTTAATGAATCTAAAGAAAGACTCTCTGTAGGAAAAGCTTATAAAAACAAGGCATATGAAAAATATAAGAACTATATAATTGATCAATTGAAAGTGGATATTTAAAAACGCATCTTAAGGATGCGTTTTTTATATGGAAAAAAATATATAAAAAGTAAGGTACGAATTTAAATGTGGACACAAAAAATGCCGTTCATACAAAAAAAATGATGTTCATACAATAATTTATGAGTGTTTAAAAAATGTATGTATAATTACAAACAGCTTCGGTAATGATAAGGCATTACCGAAGCTGTATATAGTAGGAACTTTAATAAAGCACCTAAGTAAATGATATCACTTTGTTAAAGGCCAGTAAATAATTAAATTATAAAGGAGAACTTGATATGGCATTTATAACAAAAGTAGCAAAGTGGGCAGTAAAATATGGAGCAAAGGCTGTGAAGTGGGTATGGGCTCATAAGTGGGAAGTCCTTTCTGCTGGAGAAGCAATTTATGATGTAATCAAAGATCTCTTTGGTTAATTATAATTAAAAATAATAATTAAAACAGCTTCTGCCAGTTTTCTGGCAGAAGTTGGATTTATGATATGAGGGAAAAATGAAAATATATAAGATATCACATGAATATAGTTCTGGTTTTAAATTAGAAGTAGAAAACCTAAAGTTTGAAAAAAATAAAATATATGGATTAGTTGGGCATAATGGTGCGGGGAAAACAACATTAATGTCTATTTTAGCAGGTATTTTAAAACCAAATATTATGGATGATTATGAAGTTGAAAAAGTAAATCCAGTATATATTCCTTCAGAGATAAGGTTATATGATTTTATTACGGTAAGTGAATTTATTGATATATATTTAAAATATTCAAATTCAAAATTTGAAAAAGAAGAAATACTAGAAATTCTTGAAATGGAAGATAAAGCTGATATTTCATTAGAGGAATTATCAATGGGATTAAAAAAAAGAATATCATTGATTCCATGGATTGCAGGAGAAGGGGATTTTATAATACTTGATGAACCTTTTAATGGTATCGACTATAAGTATATAGAAAAATTAAAAAAAATAATTGATAAAAGAGAGGCGACATATTTAATATCTTCACATATGATAGATACACTTGTTGATATTTGTGATGAAATTATTGAGATTGAAGATGGAATTAATAAAAGGTATGAAGCACAGGCATAGAGAAGGTAATATAAATGCGTGAAATAATAGACTTTAGAGTAACATTAATTAGAAAGCAATTTCATATTTACGGTTTTTCAAATATTGCTATGTGTATGCTTCTTTTATCAATTATTTTGATTGTTCCACGACTACTGCTAAGTAAAATAATGATAAAATCAGAAATGATTCTGGTTATCGGAATTGTAATCTACATGATTGCAAGTGAACTTATAAGCAGAAATATTAGCGATGATGAGATAAATACTATTAATTGTTTTTTTAAAAACATAAATATTTCAAAGTATAAGAAATACACCATTATAAGAAATTTATTGATATATGAATTTATAATTCTATATGTGATGTTCCCATATTCAAAAAGTACATTAAAGGACAGTCTTGCTGTAATTGCAGGAATAGAATTTATAACTTTTATAACATATACATTAAAGATTACAAGAGGAAAAAGTGTTGTTGACACTTTTAAAACAATCGTTGTTCTTATATGTTTAAGCGCTTCAATTCTTAATAGAAAGTTAAATCTTGGTATATCAATTAAGCTGAATAATTATGTATCAGGTATTGTACTTACAATAAGTATGATTTTAATAACAATGATAGTGCCTTGTCATGTGGAAAATACTAAAAATAAAAATACGATACAGTATAAAAGAAAATATTCTAATAAGGATTATGCATTTTATTTTAGAAGAAAGAAATATTTAGAATTAGCGGCAGTAAATGTATTGTCATTTTTTTTGGCTTATGGAAGCAAGGAAAAAGGCTTAGATTTAATATTTGAATGTGTTTTTACAAGTATTTACATAGTAATGCAATGTTTTATATTTTTCATACAATATGAAAAGAACACATATGTATTGATATATAAAAAAGAAAATTTTAGCAGATTAATAATTGAAAAAATAATTCATGCAAGCGTACTTTCATTACCATATTTGATTCTTAATGGATTTTTATATACATTTGCATCGGCAAACTATATGAATATAGTGATAATGATAGCGGGATATTTAATATTTTTAATTGTTACTGTTATGCATATTCCATACTGGAGAAAAAAATATGGTAGTGAATTGTTAAGAGATAAAGACGAATTAAAATATATGATTCATATTATTTTTAGTTTGTTTGTTTTAATAATGTTTTTTAACATGAGAGGATTATTAAATGGATAAAAAAGTATTAGAGATTATTAACTTAAATAAAAGATATGGTGATAAAAGAATACTTAGTAATGCAAATATGACTGTCTATGAAGGAGATATTTATGGATTTGTGGGAAAAAATGGTGCTGGAAAAACAACACTAATGAAAACATGTCTGGGTATTACAAATAAAGAGTCAGGAGAAATAAAATTCTTTAATAGTACAAACTATAACAAAAGAAAAAAAGTGGGGGCACTGATAGAAAATCCTGCTTTATACGAAGAAGTATCCGCTAGAAAAAATATGGAGTTATATGCGACCATTTTTGGAGAAGGTAAAAGAGAAATTGATGAAATACTTAAAATGGTTGGTTTATCAGAACATTCAAATAGAAAAGTAAAAAAATTTTCTTTAGGCATGAAGCAGAGATTAGGAATAGCGATAGCTTTATTAAATAGCCCAAAGTTTCTTATATTAGATGAGCCTATAAATGGATTGGATCCGGAAGGTATAGCAGAAATAAGAAAAATAATCATTGATTTAAATAGAAAAGAGAAAATTACCTTTTTAATTTCAAGTCACTTATTGGATGAATTAGGTAAAATAGCAACCAGATATGGTTTTATTGCAAACGGAACAATTGAGGAGATGAAGGCTGAGGAACTCCAAGAAAAATGCAAAAATACTTTATGTATTGAAACCAGCTCGGATAAAACAAATCAGTTATTTGAGGACTTTAAGAAGAAATATAGAGAATTAGAGCCTAAGGTAAATAATAATATCATAGAAATGAGATATGTTGAAGAAACAGTACCTGGAATTGCAAGGTATATGAATAAAAATAATTACAATATTTATTCGATTTTTCCTAAAAAAGAAAGTTTGGAAAAATATTTCTTAGAAAGGGTGGGAAAATAGTGTTTAAAATTACAAAATTTGAAGTGAAAAAAATTTTTAATGGTAAGGCATTTGGTATATTATCTCTTATTCTCATTTTGCTTACTATTTTTACATTTATAGCATTGAGACATTCAAAAATAAGTGGAAATGAGTTGCTTTTTAATACATTTGCCAGTTCTGGAATAGAAATAATTCTTGCAATTATTATTCCAATAGTTATGTGTAGTGATTTTGAAAATAAGGCGTTTAGATTAATAATAGGAAGAGGATTTACGAAAAATAAATATCTTTCAGGAAAAGTTTTAACAATTACTATTTTGACGATTGGTTTATCTTTAATTTCTTTATTTACAGCTGCTATTCTTTATTTGAAATCAGGCAAAACTGAGAAAATTACAAATTTATATATAGATAAAATAGCGCTTATATTGTTGGTTCAGCTAGGTTTTGCTTCAGTTTATATGGTAATAAGTCTGGTAGTAAAAAAGAAGGGCGGGGCGATAGCCTTAAACATTTTACTTCCGATGATGATTTCCCTCCTGCTTCCTCTTTTGGATAAATTATTAAAAAATGGAATGAAGAAAAGTATCAGTGGTTATTGGATAAGTTCAATTCCTCAAAAAATTGCTGATATGGGGACTTTGGATCAAAATACAATAGAGATTTTTGTAGTTTTAATAATATATTGCATTATAGGGTATTTATTGAACAATATTTTAATAAGACGTACAGAAATCTAAATAATTTAGGGTGGTATACGAGATGAAATGTTTAAAAAGAAAGGACATTAAGTAAAAATTGTAGGACGAAATAAGGTTATTATTGAAATATATGGTATATTACAGTGATTCACTGTTATATAAAAGGACTCTATTTAATATTTAAATTCGCGAAAACCAATAGAGCCCTAACTTAAGATAGCACTTATAAAAGCACCGGTTAAAGTATACAGCTTTTTTAATAAGTGTAAATATTATTAGAAAAAGGAGATAAAATATCCTGAATTATTCATGGAACAGTTTTCTAACTAAAACATGTGCCATGAAGCTTTAAATTTGATCCATGCTGCTTAAACTAATCTTTTCTGCCTGAAAAAAGGGTATAGTATCCCTGAGGCTAATTATCGATTAGTTATTA
>JAFOIV010000104.1 GCA_017420535.1 Eubacterium sp.
GAGTTAGATCAGGTTTGGTTTGACCTTAAAGATTTTTCAAAAGATAAAGAGAATGGATTACTTGGAACAATGATTCTTTTTGAACTTGTAGATAAAGGATATATATTACAGCTCGATTGGAAAGAAGAATTAGAAGATTATAAAGACGATATTGAAAACTACTGGGATGATGAAGATACAAAGATAATCCAGTTTATCACAGATAGTGACCAATACTATTATGCAAGGGTACCTGAAAAATGTAAATTAGTTAATATGTATGAAGTAAAAGTTGAAAAGGTATAATTAAATTTTTGGGAATAAGGAAATGGGTAAAAATATGGGAAAGTGGTTTATGTATCAGCCTGATTATTATAAAGAAGAGGGACTAAAGGCCTTTTCAGTAAATGATGATGGGGAGATGTATTATTACTATTTAAATTCATATAAATTTAGAGGCGCAACAAGATTAACCGACGTTTTAAATATTACACCTCCACCAGGGGTAGAGTATAGACTGGGGATTTTTGGACTGATAATAGCTAATAAGAAAAAGAAAAAAAGGAAAAATGATATAAAGGCATATTATTCGTATATAGGACATCAGAATATTTTAGGGGAAATAATTAAGAAAAAGGAAGAAGATAAAGCCGGAAGTAAAATAACCAGAATTACGTCAGTAAAAAGAGATGGCAGACAAGTAAAAATACATTGTAGAAGATTGGATGAAAATGGAAAAGAAATAGTTGATCTGATTACGGTTTATGATAATCTGATTGATTATAATGATTTCCTTAAGGCAGCAGATGGATTATGCCAAAAAACTAAAGATATTTGTGAAGTATGTGGTTCTATAATGAGAAATGGTATTTGTTATAAGTGCGGAAGTAATCAGGTTAAAAAGGAAAACACTAAAAAAAAGATACTCCTGGTAGCTTTAATAGTGGGGCTTTTGGCATTGCTTTGTGGATCAGTGATCACTTACCTGCATGCGCGTAAGGATGAGGATATGACATTACTTGTATTGAGTCTTTTTGGCTTTATGGGATCCTTGACCGCGATTGGTTACTGTAAACAGGGAATAGAAAAGTTGCTGAAGTAAAAAATTAATGCATTTTCTTCTTTTTATGAAAAAGATTAAGGCTTTCGTATTGACTTATCGTAGGATTATTACTATATTAGTTTGGTGCGAAAAATAATGAAGGAGGGTCTATTTTAATGGACGCGAATAAACGAGGTACATTTTCTAGTAAGATAGGATTTGTACTTGCAGCTGCAGGAAGTGCAGTAGGCCTTGGAAATATATGGAGATTCCCATACCTGGCGGCAAAATACGGAGGAGGAATCTTTCTTCTTGTATATATAATTCTGGCGGCAACTTTTGGTTATACTATGATCATTTCTGAAACTGCTTTGGGACGAATGACAAAGAGAAGTCCTGTAGGTGCTTACAAAGAGGCAGGAGCAGGAAGGCTACTTAGAACTGGTGGATGGCTTAATGCTATCATTCCTATTCTTATTGTTCCTTATTATTCAGTAATTGGTGGATGGGTACTTAAGTATCTTCTTCAGTATTTACAGGGAGATCAGGCGAAACTTTCAACAGATGCGGTGGCTGATGGCTCCCCTTCTTTCTTTGAACAGTTTTTAGGAAGTGGAAAAGAACAGATCATATTTTTTGTTATCTTTGCAATCTGCACCATGACTATCATTTTCTGTGGTGTTAAAAATGGTATTGAAAGAGTTTCAAAGATCGCTATGCCGATCCTTGTGGTGCTTTGCCTTATAACATCGATTTATTCAGTTACAAGACCTGGAGCTATGGAGGGAGTTAAGTTCTTCCTTATTCCTAACTTTAAGGACTTTTCACTTATGACTCTGGTAGCAGCCATGGGACAGATGTTCTATTCCCTTTCAATCGCTATGGGAATACTTGTTACATTTGGTTCTTATATGCAAAAGGATCATGATATTGATGTTTCAACTCATCAGGTGGCGCTGTTTGATACATTTATTGCTATTATGGCAGGACTTATGATAATTCCTGCGGTTTATGCATATAATGGTGGGGCAGATATTGGTAAAGGCCCATCTCTTATGTTTATTGCCATTCCAAATGTATTTAACAGCATGAATTTTGGAAGAATAATGGGAATTGTATTTTTCTCACTGGTATTTTTTGCAGCCATTACATCATCGGTTTCACTGGCAGAGTGCGTGGTATCAACTTTCGAGGATGAACTTAAGTGGAAGAGAAAGAAAGCTTCTGTTGTTACTTTTATAATAATAGTTGTTCTTGGAACACTTTCAGCTCTTGGGTTTAATACTCTTTCAAATATTAAGCCGATGAATATGGATCTGCTTTCATTCTTTGACTTCCTTACTAATTCAGTGATGATGCCACTGGCGGCAATATGCACTTGTGTGCTTATTCTTAAAGTAGTAAAGATAAATAAGATTGAAGAAGAAGTTACAGTATCTTCAAAGTTCAGATTAAAAGGACTTTACAGGGTAGTACTTAAATACTTTGCAATTCCTTTCCTTATCATAATACTTATTTCATCTATCTGTGGAACATTGGCATCTTCTTATGGAATCAAAGCTCTTGAAATATTTATTATTTAAAAACCTATAGATTTTTTATAAAGGGAGTTTCTTAAATTAAGAGACTCCCTGCTTTATTTGGAGTAAATATTAAAGATTGTATAGGCTTAGTATTCTTGCTATACTAATTAGGAATTTTTGTGAAAGGATAAAAGAATGTCTGGTAATATTCAAAATACAGACTGGAGTGTGTGTATTTTAATAGATAAATACGAGGTATTAAAAAAATACGAGAGGGGGGATTAAAATGAAATATGGACCATTTCTAAAGAAGGGCGAAACCATTGGACTTATAGCACCTTCTTTTGGATGCACATTTGAACCATATGCTTCCTGTCTTGACAGTGCCATAAGTAAGATGGAAGAGAGAGGATATAATGTGATATGTGGCTCTAACTGTAAGAAAGATGATGGCATAGGTAAAAGTACTGATCCGATGAGCTGCGGCAAAGAATTTATGGATTTCTATCAAAATGAATCCAGGGTTCTTATATCCTGTGGTGGTGGAGAGACGATGTGTGAGGATTTAGAATTTATTGATTTTGAAGCAATAAAGCATCAGGAACCAAAGCTGTTTATGGGCTATTCTGATAATACAAATCTTACATTTACTCTTCCTACTATTGCAGATACGGCTGCAATCTATGGACCTTGTATCGGTACATTTGGTATGAAAGAATGGCATGGATCAATTCATGATTCAATGGCAGTTCTGACTGGTGAAAATCTTTTGATCCACGGATATGATAAGTGGGAGAAAGAATCACTTAAGGATGAAGATAATCCGCTGGTGCCTTTTAATGTAACAGAGGATGCGATTCATCATAATTTTATTGTTGGTCAGCAGGGGCTGGCAGAAGATAATGAGGCAGAAATTAAATTTGAAGGACGGCTTATAGGAGGATGCCTCGATAGTCTTATATGTCTTTGTGGAACAAGGTTTGATAAGGTTAAGGAGTTTCAGGAAAAATATAAGGATGATGGCTTTATATGGTTTCTTGAAGCCTGCGACTTAAATGTTCTTTCCATAAGAAGAGCCATGTGGCAGCTTTCTAATGCAGACTGGTTCAGATATTGTAAAGGTTTTCTTATTGGAAGGCCAAGAATCTTTAATGAACCCATTATGGGACTTGATCAATATAAGGCGGTAACTGAGGTTCTGGATAAGTATAATGTGCCGGTCTTAATGGATCTTGACATTGGACATTTGGCCCCAATGATGACTATTATCTCCGGGGCGTATGGTATTGTTAGCGCCAAAGGAAACTCTATAAATATTGTGCAGGTGCTTAAATAGAAAAGAATAACAAAACAGATAGTCGATTTTTTGATATTTTAGTTGAAAAAATGGATATTCAAATTTTTTTTAATGTGCTAATATCTTAAAGTTGCAATAAATAAATAAAGAGAAAGGATCACTAAATACAATGGAAATAAAGATTTCAGAAGTAGATGTGAATAAGAAAGACACGGGTGTTAAGAAGTTTTTTCTTTATATCTGTGCAGTAATTGGTTTAATTCTTGTTATTGGCGGAGCGATTACTTTTATCGCAAAGTTTAAAGCAATCAAGAATACAGCCGGTGTTAAGATTGATGCTGATTATGGTTGGTATAATATAAACTTTAAGAGGTTAAAGCTTTCAGAACTTGATTTTGAAAAAGAACCACAGCAGAGTATAACAATGCACGTTGAGAATTCAGATCTTCGTGCTGCATCCCTTTGCTTTGAGACTTCAAACTTAGTATTCAAAGTATTTGTTGATGGTGAGGTAGTTTATGATTATCATCCAGAAATGAATAATTTCTATGGTAAATCATACGGATCAGATATTCATACTATTACAATCCCTATGGATGAAGGTGCGAATATTATGATCAAGGCTGAAAAGTTAAATGAAACTATGAAGTCAACATACTTCAAGAATGTATATTTTGAAGATGGAGCTTCATATATCCATGAGCTTATGGATAAGCAGCTTTATCAGTTCCTTCTTATGATGCTTGTATTTGTTGTAGGTGTAGCTCTTGTACTTATTGGTACATTCTTTGAAAGAAATATAGACAGAAGACTTGAGATGGTTTCTCTTGGTTCTATGGCTATGGTCCTTTCAGTATGGATTGAAACAGGATCAACAATTTTCAAATATCTTACAGGTAATCCTGGTTTATGTCGTGGACTTAACTATATTGCCATTGCTTTGATCGCAGTAACAGGTACTTCACTTGTTGCATGCTTTACAAATGCAAAGAAGAGATGGCCTGTAGGTGTTGTTGCATTTTTAACACTTATTAATCTTATAATCAATATTGTTGCTGTATGGATAAATGGTAAGGACTATTCAGATGTACTTATCTTTACACATATCATTTTCGGTATTGGTGTTATCCTTTGTGGATATATTGTAGTATCTAATAAGAAAGATGTAACTGATGCTGATAAGTCAAAGGATTTACTTGCAGTTGTAGCGTTTGCAGTTCTTGTTGTATCAGGTATTGCTGACCTTATCGTTCATTATGTAATGAAGAATGGCGATATGTCAGGATTTACACGTATCGGTCTTGTAATTTTCGTAGCAATCCTTGGATACTATGAAATCAATACTTTCTTCCAGGCAGCTCATAAGGCTGAACAGGCTCAGATGCTTGATAAGATGGTAAATGAAGACAGCTTAACAGGTCTTCTTAACAGACGTGCTTTTGCTACATTTGAAGCTAAGGTAGAAAACTCACGTGAAGGTGCCTGCGTATTTGTTAACTTCAATATCAACGATATGAAGGATATAAATGAGAAATACGGTAGTGCAACTGGTGATGCGGTAGTTGTTTCTGGTGCTGATATAATCAACCGAACTTTTGGTGAAAAAGGTAAGGTTTATCGTATGGGCGGCGATGAATTCATGGCTATCCTTGATGGTGATGATGTTTCAGGAAAGACAACAGCTGAAAAGATCAATGTTCTTCTTCAGATTTATAAGAATTGTGAGAATAAGTTCATCACAGAACTTAACAGCTTTAACAGAGAAGGCATGCTTCCTGTTTCAATTGAGATTCCTTACGGAATGGCTGAATACAATTTCGCAACAGGTGCTCCTGAAGCTGCAGAAAAGGAAGCTGCATTTAAGATGAATGACAGCAAGCTTCAGATGAAGAACATGAAAGTAAGACAGCAGCAGATGAATTCATAATTAAATGAAAGTACATCGGATTTAAGATTTAAGGAAGCAGAATTCTCTGCTTCCTTTTTTATATTATGATGAGTTAAAATATATAAAGGATCATACTTTTTGGGGATCAAAAAAGAGGGGAGATAAGTGAATGATAGTTATCAGAAAAGAAAGAACAACTGATCATAATGCCGTGAGAGAGATAACGGATTTTCGCTTAATAGAAAGTCTTAGGAAAAGCAGATCTTTTATTCCGGAATTATCTCTTGTAGCAGATTGTGACAATAAAGTAATAGGTTATCTTTTGTTTGTGGAAGTGGATATCGGAGGCTATAAAGAATTACTTCTTTCCCATATAGCGGTACATCCGGATTTTCAAAAACAGGGAATTGCAAGGCTCCTGATAAATGGGGCTCATGATAAAGCAAGAGAGTTGGGGTATCATTTTGCGGTGGCTAATGGAGAAGCTGTATTCTTTAAGAAGTTCGGCTATGTGCCTGCAACGACATATGATATAGAGCAGCCGGTGTTTGAAAAGGAAAATGGGGTTTATATGGCCAAGTATCTTAACTTTACAGAACTGCCTATATATGGAACTCCTGTCTATCCCAGGGAATACGCTATGGAAATCACTGGGGGAAATAATAACGTTGAAAAAAAGAAAGTAGACGAAGATATTATTAAAAGAGTTAAGGTAATGGCTAAGGAGGAAAAGAAGATGTCAGGTGCGACTCCACATAATGAAGCTGAGATTGGAATGATCGCTGATACTGTTATCATGCCAGGTGACCCTTTAAGGGCAAAATATATAGCAGAGAATTTTTTATCAGGTGCGGTGCAGTTTAATGCAGTAAGAAATATGTTTGGTTATACAGGGCTCTATAATGGAAAACGCGTGTCCGTTATGGGAAGTGGAATGGGAATGCCATCAATGGGAATCTATTCCTATGAGCTTTATAATAATTATGATGTTGAAACCATAATAAGAGTTGGAAGTGCCGGTGGATTAAAGGATGATGTTAATCTTAGGGATGTGATCATAGCCCAGGCTGCCTGTACTGATTCTAATTACGTTTATCAGTATGACCTGCCGGGAAGTTATTCTCCTATTGGAGATTTTGAGCTTATCCTGAGGGCCGCAGAAGTGGCAGAAAAAGAGGGTAAAAAAGTAAGAGTAGGAAATGTGGCCTCAACTGATATTTTCTATAATCGCTATCCTGATGTAAACAAGAAATGGGCTTCTATGGGAGTGCTTTGTATAGAAATGGAAACAGCCGCCCTCTATATGAATGCGGCGGCTGCTGGAAAAAAAGCTCTTTCAATTTTAACTATATCGGATCACCTTTTTAAAGAAGGTGAATTAAGTTCAAAAGAACGTGAAACAGGTTTTAATGATATGATAAAGATTGCCTTAGAACTACTTTAGTTCTGATCAGGAATCTTATCAATTATATTTCTCTTTATCCTTCTGAAGAAGAGAAGAGAAACTGTAACGGAGGCGATTTCTGCAATTGGGAATGCCCACCATACATTTGATATGTTATTTGTCTTTGAAAGAAGCCAGGCTGCAGGAATAAGTACTACGATCTGTCTCATGATGGAAACTACCAGAGAGTACATACTCTTTGAGAAAGCCTGGAACAAAGAGATGATAACGATTGATATTGCGGCAATAGGGAAATGGATCGCAACTATTCTTAAAGCCGGAGTACCGATGCTGATCATGTAATCTGATGCCTGGAAAATTCCAAGAAGTTTATCCGGGAAAAGTTCAAAGCATAACATACCGAATAACATGATAACTACAGCAAGCTTAACAGCAAAAAGAACGGATTCCTTGATTCGTTCTTTTTTTTGTGCGCCTAAGTTATAGGCAAGAACAGGAATGATACCATTATTAAGTCCGAATACCGGCATAAAGAAGAAACTCTGAAGCTTGAAGTATGAACCAAATACTGCCTGTGCTGTATCTGCTAAAATGTCAGGACTGAAGCTTCCTAAGATCTTATTCATCATGAAAGTCATGAAAGATCCGATGGACATCATAAGTATTGATGGGAATCCAACCAGATAGATCTTTTTAATGATATCTAAAGTAGGATGGAATATTTCTTTAAGTTTAAGTGAAATCTCTTTGTTCTTTTTGATATTAAGTGTAAGACCAATGGTTGATGCAACAGTCTGACCAAAGATTGTTGCGTATGCGGCTCCGGCGATACCAAGTTTTGGAAAACCGAAGAGACCAAAGATCATTATAGGGTCGAAGATGATATTTACCACAGCACCTGCTATCTGGGATGCCATACTGTACATTGTAAGACCTGTAGACTGAAGAAGTCTTTCAAATGTAACCTGCATGAAAAGTCCTATAGAAAGAAGACAGCATATCTTTGTGTAAGTTGAAGCGTAGTCGCAGATCACAGGATTGTTAGTCTGAGATGCGATAAATGGCTTAACACCAAAGAGACCGATAAATATAAATAAGAAATATGTAAGGATTATAAGAAATAATCCTGTATTTGCTGCCTGATTGGTTCTTTTATAATTCTTTTCTCCTAAGGATCTGGAAAGAAGAGCGTTTATACCAACACCTGTACCGGATGCAAAAGCTATCATTAAGTTCTGCATAGGAAAGGCGATGGAAATTGCTGTAAGTGCATCCTGTGATATCCTTGATACGAAAAGACTGTCTACGATGTTATATAAAGCCTGAAATAACATTGAGATCATCATAGGAACGGACATATTAATGATCAATTTTTTAATGGGCATTACTCCCATTTTGTTTTCTTTTGCTTCCATTTTTCTACTCCCTTGTTGATACTTTCTAAATAAAGCAAGAAGAAATATAACATATTATGAATGATAATGTAAGTCAGATAGTCGAATTTTACAATTTTTACAATAATTTTGAAAAAAAGCCTAGAAATTAGTGAAAAGTGTTTGAATTCTAAGGGGAGAGCTAGTATAATGGCTTGTATAGCGAAAGCTTGTAATAATAAGGAGGTTCAAAAGAATCATGAACAAGACAGAACTTGTAAATGCAATCGCAGAAGAAGCAAATCTTTCAAAGAAGGATGCAGACGCAGCAGTTAAGGCATTCGTTACTGTTGTATCTGATGAGTTACAGAAAGGGGAGAAGGTTCAGCTCATTGGTTTCGGAACTTTTGAAACAGGTAAGAGAGCTGCTCGTACAGGACGTAACCCTCAGACAGGTGAAACAATAAAGATTAAGGCTGCAGTTGCACCTAAGTTCAAAGCAGGAGCTGCTTTAAAGAATAAGGTAAACTCAAAGCCAGTTAAGAAAGCTAAGAAGAAATAATTAAATTTTTAGAATTAGATTTCTTAGGAGAAAGAGCCATTTATATGGCTCTTTTTCTTTTGCAGAAAAAAATCATAGGATTCTTTATCTTTTATAGAGCAAAGGTTTTTGTAGGGGATATATATAAAAATCGGGTACCGTAAGGGCTCATCTTAGTTTCTCATTTGACCAAATTCGAACTTTTTTTACTCTTTCCACTATGAATTATCGCCAAAATGTTGCATAATATTAGTATGGAACTAAACATGTTGCACAAATTCTGGAGGTAAAATGTTTATAGACTTCACTCAGGAATATAAAGATAAACTGCGTAGTCCAGAGGATGCGGTAAAGGTCGTAAAATCTGGAGACTGGGTAGACTATACAAGTACTCTTGGTAAACCGGAGCTGCTGGATAAAGCGCTTTCCAAGAGAAGAGATGAATTGTTCGATGTTAAGATCAGGGGGAATCTTATTTCAGGACCTATAGAAGTGGCTGAGTGTGATCCGACACAGGAACATTTTATATATCATAGCTGGCACTGTTCTTCTTATGAGAGAAGACTTTCTGATAAAGGACTGTGCTATTATATCCCTATGGTATTTCATAACAATGCGGCATATTATGAATACTTTCTTAAAGTAAATGTAGTGATGGTGGCAGTTAGTCCTATGGATAAACATGGATATTTTAATTTTTCTGCCAATACCGGAGTTGCAGCTCCCATCGCCAGAACTGCGGATATAGTTATCGTTGAGGTAAATGAACATCTGCCAAAGGTGAGAGGGGGATATGACGAGAGTATCCATATTTCAGAAGTGGATTTTATAGTTGAAGGTCATCATGATGAATTAGCAGATAACCGGCCTTCAGAACCAACGGAAATAGATAAAAAGATCGCATCTAACATCATTCCATATATCGTAAATGGAGCAACCCTTCAGTTAGGTATCGGAAGTCTTCCAAATGCAGTGGGAGAGATTGTGGCGGATAGTGATCTGAAAGATCTTGGAATGCATACAGAACTTTGTTCCGATGCATATTTAAAATTATATAGATCAGGAAAACTGACAAATAAGAAGAAGGCCATAGATAAGGGTAAGGGGGTATTTGGATGTGCCAAAGGCTCTAAAGAACTGTACGAATGGCTGGATGATAATCCGGGAATTGCTGCTTATCCTCTCGAATATGTGAATAGTCCGGAGATAATAGCAAAGATAGATGATATGGTATCCATCAATAGCTGTGTAGCTGTTGACTTATATGGACAGGTGGCAGCGGAAACATCAGGTTCAAGGCAGATAAGTGGAACAGGAGGACAGCTGGATTTCCTTATCGGAGCTTCAGCATCCCACGGTGGTAAGGCATTTATCTGTATGAGCTCCATTTATACAGATAAGGATAAGATACCTCATTCCAGGATACTTCCTCAGTTTAATGGAGATATAATAACCTCTCCAAGAAGTCAGGTTTACTTTATTGCTACAGAATATGGAGTTGTAAACCTTGAAGGAATGTCAACCTGGGAAAGGGCGGAGAAGTTGATCTCCATTGCCCATCCGGCTTTTAGAGATAAACTGATAGTTGAGGCTGAGGAAAGAAAGATCTGGAGAAAATCCAACAAGAGATAAGACATCATAGGTTAGGTTTTAAATGTTAATCAGAGAAAAGAATTTTGATATAAGAAAGATAGCAGACTCGGGACAGTGTTTCAGAATGAATGAGACATCAGATGGAGTCTGGAAGATAGTAGCTAAAGATAAGCTCCTTATGGTAAGAGAGATCGAAGAATGTGGAAAGGATCATGTATATGATTTTTCCTGTACCAGGGAAGAATATGACAGGTTCTGGAAAGATTATTTCGATATGGATAAGGATTACTCAGATTTTACCAATAGGATTGATAAGAAGGATAAATATCTCCTTCAGGCGGCGGAATATGGTTATGGAATGAAGATATTAAGGCAGGATATATTTGAGACTTTGATCTCATTTATCATATCCCAGAGAAAAAATATTCCGGCCATTAAGAATTCAGTGGAAAAGATCTGTGAGAGATTTGGACATGATATAGGAGGTGTTTATTCATTTCCGACTCCCGAAGAACTTTATAAAGCTGATATAGAGAGTTTAAAAGAATGTTCTTTAGGTTACAGGGCAGATTATATTTATAAGACTGTAAGACTTATTCTTTCAGGAGACTTTGATATAGACAAGTTAAGTGAAGATAAAGAGATAAGTAATGACATGTTATTACAAAGTCTTATGACTCTTCCCGGGGTTGGAATAAAGGTAGCTAATTGCACAAGCCTTTTTGGATTCCATAGATTAGAGGCATTTCCAAGGGATGTATGGATCAAGAGGATTGAAGAAAATAATTATAATGGACATTTTGATGAAGATAAATATGAAGGCTTTGCCGGAGTTCTTCAGCAATATATGTTCTATTACGAAAGAACAAAATAAATGATATGCTTAAGGGCTTAAAATAGAGAAAGGAAAATAATATTTATGGAAAAAACAGATGTAGCTGTTATTGGGGCTGGTGTTGTAGGATGCAGCATTGCCAGAGAACTTTCAAGATATGATCTTAAAGTTACAGTAATCGAGAAATACGAAGATGTATGCTCGGGTACTACCAAAGCTAACAGCGGAATTGTACATGCCGGTTATGATGCACTTCCGGGTACTAACAAAGCAAAATTCAATGTGGAAGGATCAAAACTCATCCACAGATTATATAAGGAGCTGGATTTCCCATTTAAAGAAAATGGTTCAATGGTTGTTTGCTTTGAAAAGGAAAATGAACCAAAACTTAAGGAACTCTTAGAAAGAGGAATAGCCAATGGGGTTGAAGGCCTAAGGATCATTTCAGGAGATGAGGCAAGAGAGATAGAGCCTGGACTTTCAGAGAAGATTGTATCTGCACTTCTTGTTCCAACAGGAGGAATAGTGGATCCATTCCTTATGACTGTGGCATTTGCTGAGAATGCAGCGGTAAATGGAGCAATATTTAAATTCCTTAATGAAGTAACTGATATTAAGAAAGAGGAGGATCATTATAGATTAGCCCTTCTTCATACAGTGAAAAAAGATGGAAAGATCGTAAAAGAAGAAGACTCTTTAGAGGCTAAAGTTGTGATCAACTGTGCCGGCGTTTATGCTGATAAATTCCATAATATGGTATCAGAGAAGAAACTTCATATCACACCAAGAAGAGGACAATATGTACTTCTTGATAAAGAGGTGGGAGATATCGTTACTCATACAATCTTCCAGCTTCCTACTAACAAGGGTAAAGGAGTTCTTGTTACACCTACAGCTCATGGAAACATAATGGTTGGTCCTGATGCAGAAGCTCTTATGGATAAAGAGGAAAATGAGACAACTCTTGGGGGAATGGACTTTGTTAAGAAGAGTGCATTAGACAGCGTTCCTGATATTCCTTATCAGAAGGCTATCACATCATTTGCAGGACTTCGTGCTTCTGAAGATGGTCATGATTTCATCATTGGGGAAGTTGAGGATGCAGAGGGATTCTTTGATGCAGCAGGAATCGAATCACCTGGACTTAGCAGTGCTCCTGCTATAGGAAAGTATTTGGCAGAGCAGGTTGCTGAGAAGTTAAATGCTGCAGCTAAGAGTGATTTTATTGATAAGCGTAAGGGAATAGTACATGTTATAGATCTTTCAGATGAGGAAAAGACAGCCCTTATTAAAGAAAGACCTGAATATGGCCATATAATCTGCAGATGTGAAAATGTTACTGAAGGTGAGATCATTGATTCCATCAGAAGACCTGTAGGCGCAACTTCTCTTGATGGAGTTAAGAGAAGAGTGAGACAGGGAATGGGAAGATGTCAGGCAGGATTCTGCACCCCATTTACAGTTTCAATAATCGCAAGAGAACTTGGAATTGCAGAAGAAGATGTTTGTAAGAATATTCCTGGATCAGAGATACTGGTCCGTGATTAAGGAGGCAGCAGAATGGAAAAACATGATCTTGTTATAATAGGCGGAGGTCCTGCAGGACTTGCTGCAGCAGTTAGTGCCAGAGAAAACGGTATTCAGGATATCCTCATTATAGAAAGAGATAAATATTTAGGAGGAATCTTAAACCAGTGTATTCATAATGGTTTTGGTCTCCATCGTTTTAAAGAAGAACTTACTGGTCCTGAATATGCACAGAGATTTATAGACAGAGTACTTGAGAAAGAGATCCCATATAAATTAGAGACTATTGTCCTTTCAGCTACACCTGACAGACAGGTGACATATATGAATGAAAAAGAGGGAATAGTTACTATCCAGGCAGGAGCAGTTATCCTTGCCATGGGTTGCCGTGAAAGACCTAGAGGAGCTCTTGGAATCCCTGGATATAGACCAGCTGGAGTTTATACAGCTGGTACGGCACAGAGAATGATGAATATTGAAGGAAAAAAAGTTGGAAAGTCAGTAGTTATCCTTGGTTCAGGTGATATCGGACTTATAATGGCCCGCCGTATGACTCTTGAAGGGGCGAAAGTTCATGCAGTTGCAGAAGTAATGCCATATTCAGGAGGACTCCAGAGAAATATCGTTCAGTGTCTTAAGGACTATGATATTCCTCTTTACTTAAGTCATACGGTATCAAAGATTTATGGTAAGGACAGAGTTGAAGGAGTTGATATTTCCAAGGTTGATGAGAATAGAAATGTGATCCCGGGAACAGCAGTTCATTATGACTGTGATACACTCCTTCTTTCCTGCGGCCTTATTCCTGAGAATGAACTTTCAAGAATGGCAGATATATCCATCAGCCGTATTACAAACGGCCCTGAAGTTAATGATAAATTAGAGACAACAAGTGAAGGATTCTTCGCCTGTGGAAATGTGCTTCATGTACATGACTTAGTTGACTATGTATCAGAAGAGGCAGAAAGAGCCGGAGTTACAGCTGCTGAATTTATAAAGAATGAGACAAAGAAAGAAAACACTGTTCCTATTCTTTGTGAAGGCGGCGTAAGATATACAGTTCCTCAGACCATCTCTACTTCATCAATGGATGATAAAGTGGTAGTAAGATTCAGAGTTGGCTCAGTTTTAAAGAAAAAGAAACTTTCCCTTTATGTAAATGGAGAGAAGAAGATCAGTTTGGCAAAGCAGGTTATGGAACCGGGCAAGATGGAAGAGATACTTTTCCTTAAGAAATATTTTGAAGACTGCCAGGGTGAGGCAAAGATAGAATTAAAGGTGGAAGATTAAGGAGGGCAATATGGAAAAACATAATCTTACATGTATTCAGTGCCCTATGGGATGTGCACTGGAAGTTACAATAGATGATAATGGAGGGGTTACTGTAACAGGTAATACCTGCCCAAGAGGAGAAGTATATGGCACAAAGGAAGTTACGGCACCTACAAGAACAGTTACTTCTTTCGTTAAGGTCCTTGATGGAGAGATAAATGTAGCTTCAGTAAAGACAAAAGCAGATATTCCAAAGAATAAGATCTTTGAAGTAATGGAAGAAATAAAAAGGGCTGAAGTTACAGCCCCTGTTAAGATAGGAGATGTTATAGTAAGCAATGCGGCATCTACAGGAGTGGATGTGGTTGCAACAAAGAATGTAGCAAAAGCTTAATAAAGACTTAAGGGTAGTCAACTTGTATTTAAAATTCATATTTGGTATAATCGTTTCCGAACTGTATACAATAGATATGCTTTAAATTGTAGTTCGACTGGAGGAAGTAGAAGTGAGCTTTAATAAATACAGTACAAAGAAGAAACAAAGACAGCTTGTTTCGAAAGAACAGAGAAATTTTAGAAGAGGACTGGTTTCTCTTTTAAAAATTGTATTAGTATTATTTATGCTTGGTATAGTTGTTATGGCCGGTGCGGGGTTCGGCATGATCAAGGGTATTCTTGATGATGCTCCTGATATCAGTACCATAAGTATCAAACCAAAGGGGTTCAAGACGGTAATCTATGATCAGGCTGGAAATGAGATTGATACACTTTCCACTGTAAATTCAAACAGAATTTATGTTTATTATGATGACATACCTAAAGATCTGGTAAATGCCTTTGTAGCCATCGAAGATGAAAGATTCTGGTCACATAACGGAATCGATATGAGAGGTATTTTCAGAGCCGGGGCTCATTTTATAACAACAGGAAGATCAGATCAGGGTGCTTCAACCATAACACAGCAGCTGATCAAAAACAGTGTCTTTGATGTTGGTATGAATGAAGATACAAGCCTTAAGCGAATTCAGAGAAAGATCCAGGAACAAAAGCTTGCCATAGAACTTGAGAAGATATATTCAAAAGAGCAGATAATGGAATATTATCTCAATATCATTTATCTTGGTCATGGTGTAAATGGCGTTGAAGCTGCTTCTTTAAGATACTTCGATAAACATGTATCAGAACTTACACTTTCAGAGGCCACAGTAATTGCTGGTATCACACAGAATCCGGCGGCCTATGATCCTATCATTTTCCCGGAAGATAATGCAAAACGTCGTAAGTTAGTAGTAGATAAGATGTTTAAACTTGGATACATCGATAAAACTCAGTATGATGAGATAATGAATGACGATGTTTATTCAAGGATTAAGCAGGTTTCAGATGAAAAAGAAAAGACCGATACATATAATTCATATTATACAGATGCTATCATGGAATCTCTTGTTAAGGATTTCATGGAAATGTACGGAATGAGCGAATCAGAAGCTTATCATGAATTATATGAAGGCGGATATAAGGTTTATTCAGTTCAGGATCAGAAAATCCAGAAAATCGTTGATGATGTTATAAATGATCCTTCATACTATCCGGATACAACAGAGGTTGCATTAAACTACAATCTTACTATCATTAAGCCGGATGGAAAAGAAGCAGGATATGATGAGAACTCCATGGTAAGTTACTTTGGACTTGATAATTATATCTTTGATTCTGTTGAGGATGCCAGAAAGATGGCTGATAAATATAAAGAAGCCATGCTTGATGAGACAAAGGGAACATTTGCTGCTGAGGAATTTAGAACTTCTCCTCAGCCTCAGGCAACATGTACTGTTATAGATCAGCATACAGGATATATTAAAGCTGTATGTGGTGGAAGAGGCCAAAAGACAGCAAACTTAAGTTTTGACAGAGCAACTGATGCTATGCGTCAGCCGGGTTCTTGTTTCAAAGTTCTTGCAGCTTTCCTTCCATATATTGAGACTAAGGGAAGTCTTGCATGTTCATTTGAAGATGCTCCATATGCATTCGCAGATGGTACTGAGATCAAAAACTGGTATTCAGGATATAAGAACAGTTATTGTTCTGTTAGAGCAGGTATAGCAGAGTCACTTAATATAGTAGCAGTAAAAGCTATTACAGAGGCAACACCTGAAGTGGCATTTGAGTATCTTAAGGCGCTTGGATTTACAACACTTGTTGAAAGAGAAGTAGGAAGTGATGGAAGAGTTTATTCAGATATCACTCAGTCTACTGCTCTTGGTGGTCTTACATATGGTGTAACAAACCTTGAGATCACTGCAGCATATGCATCCATTGCTAACTATGGTACATATATCAAACCGGTTTATTATTCAAAGGTTTATGATCATGATGGAAACCTTGTTATAGACAATACAAATCCTAATGATCCTAAGAGATCTAAGCGTGTTATGAAAGAGACCACAGCATGGCAGCTTATATCAGCCATGAAGGATGTTGTTAATTCAGCATCTGGAACTGGTGGACCAGCTCGCCCTGATTGTGGAGTAAAGGCAGCGGGTAAGACTGGTACTACATCAAGTACTTATGACCTGTGGTTCTGTGGTTTTACACCATACTACACAGCTTCAATCTGGACCGGTTATGATTCTAATCAGGAATTAGGAAATGTAATATATCATAAAGAGATGTGGGCTGATATCATGGATAAAATCTATGAGATAGAAGATCAGAGCACAGAAGCTGACTGGGAAATGCCAGATGGCCTTACTCAGGTCACACTTTGCAGATATACAAATCTACTTCCTGGACCTGGATGTGACACATATACTGACTATTGTGCAGTAGATATGGTTCCATCTAAGAGATGTTCAGGACATAAGAAGATCAAGCTGTGTAATGAAACACATATGCTTGCAACTAATACTTGTGAGAAGACTACAGAATATGTAGTAGTTGAAGATCCTAATAATCCAGGACGATTGATGCTTAAGGGAGCCAGCTTCCAGTATGATCAGTCAATCTTTGAAGAGCCTAATCCTAAGAATACTTGTACGAAGCATCCGACTAAGGCAGAGAAACAAAAGATCACAACTGTTGCAGGACCGGGAGGTACCATATCTCCATCTGTTGAAGTTAAATTAGGTTCAGATGTGACGATTTATATTCAGCCAAATAGTGGATATGTTATACGTGATGTTCAGGTTGATGGTAAATCTGTTGGTGCTGTATCATCATATACTATTAATAAAGTATCAGATGCACATACTATAACGGCTGTATTTGAAGGCGGAGGTTCAGCAGGTCCGGCACCTACTGAAGAACCAACGGAACCAACGCCGCCATCAGAGGAACCGACTGAACCGACGGAACCGTCAGATGGACCAACGGACCCTGATGATCCATAAGGATCATAATAATAAAAATAAAAGGCTTGCAGATCCTCTGCAGGCCTTTTTTGTGAGGTGAAGAAGATGGAAGTGCTTATTTGCGAGAGTAATGAGGAGGATGCAAAGAAACTTGAAGATTTTATTAGAGACAGGGCAGGGAATGTTAAAATTTATAAATGTTACAGTATTAAAGATGCATTATATCTTACGATGATAAGAGATATTGATCTTTATATAATAAATGACAGTCCAGGGGTTGATGATCGGTATGAAACAATAGGACTAAAATTTATTCAGTATTTAAGAGGACATAATAGGACTAAATTTATACCGATAATAGTAACGTCAAAACTTTATGATGAGTACAATCTTATAATTAAAGAATTAAGCTGTAATGCCTATATTAAGAAGCCGTTAGATCTTAAAAGTAATGAAAATAAGATCGAATATAGCATCAGACTTGCTGAACATATATATGAGAGAAGAAAATATTCTCCAGGGATAATTTTTGTTAAGGATAAAGATACCATAAGAGTTATAAATGAGAAGGAAGTATTATGGGTGGAGAAGCATACTCATGATATTGTTTTTCATAAAAATAACGGGGAGATTATAACTGATAGAAGAGCTGCTGATAATGTGATAAAAAAACTTGATAAGGACAGGTTCTTATCAGTGGGAAGATGTGACATCATAAATATTGAACACGTAGAACGTATCAATGGAAATATTGTAATGTTTGATCAGGAAAAATTAAGTATACATGTTGGTAAGGAAGCTGCCTGTAAACTGAGAAGTTTTCTTAGGGAGAAAAAGAGGATCAGTTGAAGCTAAAGAAAAAGCTAAAGATAAGTGGCTTTCTTGCATAAGAGGTTCCTATCTGATAAAATAATCAATTAGGATTTTGATATATTAACCAGGTTTTAGAAATGAGGAAATGATGAATCTTATTATTAAAAATGGTACTATTGTTGATCCGTCTCAGGATATCCATGAAGTTGGAAATGTATATATAAAAGATGGATCCATCGAAAAGATAGTTTTAAAAGAAGATGAAGTAAGCGGTGACGCAGCAGATGTCATTGATGCTGCTGGAAAATATGTCTTTCCAGGCTTTATCGATCTTCACGTTCATTTTAGAGATCCGGGATTAACCTATAAAGAAGATATCGTAACAGGTTCTGAGGCAGCAGCAGCTGGTGGCGTAACGACAGTATGTTGTATGCCTAATACAAAGCCTGTAGTTGATTCAGTTGAAACATTAAAGGATATATTAGACAGAGCAGCTGAACTTCCTATTAGATTAGAGCAGCTTTCAGCCATCACCATTGGAGAAAACAATGAAGAATTAGTTGATATAGCAGCTATGAAAGAGGCTGGTGCCATAGCATTTTCAGAAGATGGAAAGAGTGTTATGGATTCAGTGCTCTTTGAAAAAGGGCTTAAAGAAATAGCAAAGTCCGGCCTTGTATGTATGAGCCACTGTGAAGAGAAGAATCTGGTTCAGGGGGGCGTTATAAATTACGGTGTTGCTTCTGAAAAATATAACGTAAAAGGTATTAAAAATGATGTAGAAGACGTTATAGCTGCGAGAGATATATTTATGGCAGCTGAGGAGGGAGCTCGTCTTCATCTTTGTCATTGTTCCACAAGAGGAACTGTAGAACTTATGAAAATGGCGAAAAATATGGGGCTTAATGTAACAGCAGAAGTCTGTCCTCATCATTTTGTGCTTTCAGATTCAGATATTACATCAGTAGATGGTAATTTTAAGATGAATCCTCCACTTAGATCAAAGGAAGATGTTAAAGCTCTGGTGGAAGGATTAAAGAGTGGTGTCATGGATTGTATTTCTACTGATCATGCACCTCATAGCGCTGAGGAAAAATCCCATGGTTTCGATTCACCATTTGGTATTGTGGGACTTGAGACTTCAGCAGCACTTACATATAATTATCTTGTCTTAAAAGAAGATATGCCGGTTGATCAGATGGTACGTCTTATGTCATATAATCCTGCAAAGGTTATAGGATTAGATAAAGAAAGAGGAACTCTTAGATCAGGAGCAAAGGCTGATATAGTTATCTTTGATCCAAAGAAAGAGTGGGTAGTTGATACAAGCAAATTCAGATCTAAGGGTAAGAATACACCATTTAATGGATATGAATTAACTGGTAAGTGTGTAACAACAATATGCCGCGGTAAAGTGGTATATGATGAGACTCAGCAGTAATTAAAAATTATATATAAGGAGAACAGCAGATGATAAGCAAACTTATTAAGAAAATCGAAGAGAAAGATGCACCAATAGTAGTAGGACTTGATCCACAGATGTCATTTCTTCCTAAATTTCTTCTTGATGAAGCAATCAAAGAAAAGGGTGAGACTCTTGAAGCAGCCTGCGATGCGGTTGTTAAATACAATAAAGGTATAATCGATGCAACATTTGATCTTATTCCTGCTGTTAAGCCACAGATAGCAATGTACGAGCAGTTTGGAACAGCCGGTGTTGCTGCATATAAAGAGACTTGTGATTATGCTAAGTCAAAAGGACTTGTTATCATTGGTGATATCAAACGTGGTGATATCGGATCAACTTCTGGTGCATATGCTACAGGTCACATTGGAACTATTGAGATCGGTTCAAAGACATATGCTCCATTTGATGAGGATATTGTAACTGTTAATCCTTATCTTGGTTCGGATGGCGTACAGCCATTTATCGATGTCTGCAATAAATGCGATAGAGGTATATTTGTACTTGTTAAGACTTCTAACCCTTCATCAGGTGAATTCCAGGATAGAGAAATCGATGGAAGACCTCTCTATGAATTAGTTGGTGAAAAGGTAAGAGAGTGGGGCGAAACCTCAATGGATGGGGATTACAGTAACGTGGGTGCTGTAGTTGGTGCAACATATCCAGAGATGGGCAAGATTCTTAGACAGATCATGCCAAAGTCATATATCCTTGTACCAGGTTATGGTGCACAGGGCGGTAAGGCAGAAGATCTTAAATGTTTCTTCAACAGCGACGGACTTGGTGCTATTGTTAATTCTTCACGCGGGATCATTGCTGCTTATAAGAATGAGAAGTATCAGAAGTTTGGTGAAACAGGTTATGCTGAAGCATCTCGTGAAGCAGTTAAGGATATGATCGCTGATATAAACAGTGCCAGATAATTAATAAGGACCATATAACTAATCAGGATAAGAGGTAGAAAATATGTCTAAAAGGAAAGTCCCTTGTGAAATAATCAGTCAGTCAAAGATTTCTGATGATATTTTCAGCATGGTTTTTAAGAATAAAGAGATGGCTGAGGAAGCCTGCCCAGGACAGTTTGTTGCACTTTACACAGCTGATCCTTCAAAACTTCTTCCAAGACCAATCAGTATCTGTGATGTTAATAAGCAGAAGGGAACAATAAGGCTTGTATATAGAGTGGCAGGTGAAGGTACAAGGCTTTTTTCAAAGCTTAAGTCAGGAGATAGTATAGAAGTTATGGGCCCTCTTGGTAATGGCTATGATACTTTTGCTGAGGAACCTGTACTTATGGGCGGAGGAATCGGTATCCCTCCAATGCTCTACCTTGCTAAGAGTTTCTATGAACGTGGAGTAGCTAAAGGAAATATCAATGTTGTCCTTGGTTTTAGAGATAAAGGTTTTTTGATCGATGATTTTAAGAAATATGCTACAGTACATATAACAAGTGATGCAGGAACTATCGGAATGAAAGGAAATGTTATAGATCTTGTTAAGCAGGAGAATATCACAGGAGATATGATTTATGCCTGTGGTCCTACACCAATGCTAAAGGGTGTAAAGAAGTTTGCTTTCTTAGAAGATATTCCGGCTCAGATCTCTCTTGAAGAGAAGATGGCTTGCGGAATCGGTGCATGCCTTGCCTGTGTATGTAAAACTTCTGAGACAGATGAGCATTTCCATACAAATACAAAGCGTATATGTAAAGACGGACCAGTATTTTATGCAGAGGAGGTAGAACTGTAATGGATACATCAGTTAATATCTGTGGAGTTGAGATGAAAAATCCGGTAACAGTTGCTTCCGGAACCTTTGGATCAGGTCTTGAATTTTCAGAATTTGTAGATATTTCAAAGCTTGGTGCTGTAACAACAAAGGGTGTTGCAAATCAGCCATGGCAGGGAAATCCTACTCCTAGAATAGCCGAAACTTACGGCGGTATGATGAATGCTGTAGGACTTCAGAATCCCGGCATAGAAGAATTTATAAAGACAGATCTTAAATTCCTTAAGGATAAAGATACTAAGGTTATTGTTAATGTTTGTGGTCATTCGGTTAAGGACTATGTTGAAGTAGTTGAAAGACTTTCAGATGAAGATGTAGATCTTCTTGAGATAAATGTATCATGTCCTAATGTAAAAGAGGGTGGAATAGCATTTGGCGTTGATCCACAGGCTCTTAATAATATAACAAAAGAGATCAAGGCAAAGGCTAAGCAGCCTGTGATAATGAAGCTTAGTCCAAACGTTACTGATATAACAGAAATGGCCAGAGCTGCAGTAGATGGAGGAGCTGATGCTCTTTCTCTTATCAATACTCTTACTGGAATGAAGATTGATATCAATAGAAGATGCTTTGCTGTAGCCAATAAGACTGGAGGAGTGTCTGGTCCTGCTATTAAGCCTATTGCTGTCAGAATGGTATATCAGGTAGCTCACGCTGTTGACGTTCCTATCATCGGTATGGGAGGAATTCAGTCGGCTGAGGATGCCATTGAATTTATCATGGCAGGTGCAACTGCTGTTTCTATCGGAACAGCAAATTTCCATGATCCTTATGTTACTGAAAAGGTAATAAAAGGAATTGAAGATTTCATGGAGAAGAATAATATCGAAACTCTCGATGAGATAAGAAAGTGCTTATAATATGGCATTATTTAAAAAGAAAAAAAGAAAAATCAAATATAGATTTGCAGATGATGTATTAGCTAAAGACACAGTGGTATCCCTTATTATGGGGATACTGGCTGCTGTAGCTATCATTATTTCTGTAGTCATAGCTGTGGCAGAACTAGGCAAGGCAGGAGAAGAAGTTGGACTTTTACTCCTCAGTGCTATCGTAATGAGCGTAACAGGACTTGTATTCGGTATCATTTCACTTTATACAGTTGAAGGTGGTACTAATTCAAAGCATATATCCATAATGATCTGTCTTATTGATCTTGCTCTGATAGTTTTATTTTACGGTTTTTCTAAAATATAAGAAAAAGGAAGGTTGTTAATGATGGGATACGAAGAAGATTTTTCTCTTCTTGAAAGATTTGAATTATCAGCTAAGAGAATAGCTGAATTAAATGAGGAATCCATCAAGCAGGAAATGGGTGAAAGACGTGAAAACTTTGCAGATTATTTTGCTAAGATGGCACGTTATATCAATTCCTGCCTTTTTGTTTATGATAAAGTAAGAAAAGGCTTAGATGATATTTCTTTAGATGAGTTAAAGAAGATAAATAGTGATCTTTATGCAGATCTTAGAAATGATTATGATAAGTGCTATGCCAATACTGATTATGCTGAGAAGATGCTGGGAACTTATGGACAGAGCCTGGGATTCCTTGCTGCAGAACTATATGGCCTTCCTCAGTATATCTTTGATGATTCATTATTGGATATAGTGATCATTTTAGAATTATTCTTAGAGATCTATGGTCAGATGAAGGGGCAGGAACTCCCTAATATATCTGATATTGAAGAAAGCATTTACTATTTTGCATTTGATTACATTGAGCCTCTTATGGAGAGAAGAACAAAGGATATCCTTGTTTTTAATGAAGACTCCACGGCTTATAAGATAATAATGAAATCAGATCTGAGTGATCTTAGATATTTATATCATTATGGAGAATATATCTCTGATGATGAAGTGCGTCTTGCAGAGTACATGAATACTCTTTCTGATAAAGAGATCGATGACATGGCTCGTACATATACAACAGGTATGAGGCGCGGTTTTGAGACAATGAGAGTGCCATTTGATGATAAGAAATCTGTAAATATCAGATATCATCTTGGACAGGAAAGAATGGTTAAACGTGCCATTGAGCAGTTTAAAGACATGGGACTTTCTGCTATCGTTAACAGATATGCAGTAAGCCGACTTGTACGTAAGGGCGTTGTTAAGCAGGGATATGAAAGTACTCCTGCCAATATGCAGTTTGAATATGATCATAGAATGGATGAGGCTTTATTCCTTGATAGAAGATTTATGGATAGAAAGCTTAATGCCATAAGAAGTGCATATGAGATGTATAAAAAAGAAGCATCAGAGTATGCAGGACCTGCTGTAATAGAGACATTTGGAGAAGAGACATTCCTGCCAAAGGCAAAGGATACTATAGTCCGCCTTTCAGATGAACAACAGAAGATATTTACTGAGCTTTCATCACGTTCTGGTCAGATTGCAAATGAATATATTCCTGGAGATAAGTATAGTTTTACTATCATCAGCTATCCACTGCCATCTATCGGTGATAAGTTTGAAGAGATATTTAATGAGACTGTTAAAGTAAATAATCTTCCAAATGATAAGTATACTGACATCCAGCAGGCGATGATCGATGTGCTTGACAAGGCTAAAGCTGTAAGAGTCGTAGGTAAAAATGGTAATGAGACAGACCTTTATGTGCCTATGAGAGTGCTGGAGAATCCAGAGAAGGAGACTCAGTTTGAAAACTGTGTTGCAGATGTAAATATTCCTGTAGGTGAGATATTTACGTCACCTGTTCTTAAAGGATTTAACGGACTTCTTCATGTTTCTTCAGTATATCTTAATGGATATCTTTTTAAGGATCTTAAGGTATGGCTTAAGGATGGAGTTGTTGATGACTATAGCTGCATGAACTATAGTGATATGGAAGCAGGAAAGAAGTATATAAAAGAAAATATCCTTTATAATCATGAGACTCTTCCTGTAGGTGAGTTTGCTATTGGTACCAATACAACAGCTTACAGAATGGCTAAGGATTATGATATTATGGGATGCCTTCCAATCCTCATTATGGAAAAGACTGGTCCACATTTTGCTTTAGGGGACACATGCTACAGCCATGCTGAAGATAAAAAGGTTTATAATCAGGATGGAAAAGAGATCATTTCAAGAGAAAATGACTTCTCTATTCTTAGAAATACTGATATTTCAAAGGCATATTTTAACTGCCATACAGATATAACAATCCCATTCGATGAGATTGGAAGAATATATACAGAAAATCATGATGGATCAGAGACTGATATAATAGTAGATGGAAGATTTGTGCTTCCTGGAACTTTAGATCTTAATATTCCACTTGATAAATAAGATAAAGGGACCTTTAATTTTTTAGAGGTCCTTTATAAATTTAATGATATTTAGGGGTGATGATATGAGAATAATCTGGATAGTAATTGACAGTGTGGGTGTTGGGGCCCTTCCGGATGCTGATAAATACGGCGACGTGGGAGCGGATACATTAGGGCATATTGCCTTAAGATCAGAGTCCTTTAAGATCGATAATCTGAGAAAACTGGGTATTGGAAATATACCCGGAGTAAATGAAAAGATAGGTAAAGTTGAAAATCCGATTGGTTTATATGGAAAATCAAAAGAAATATCTTCAGGTAAAGACTCTGTAACCGGACATTTCGAGATGATAGGGATAAATACGATAGTTCCATTTAAGACTTATCTTAATGGTTTTCCTAAGGATCTAATGGAGGAATTCCTTAGAAGAACAGGCCTTAAAGGGTATCTTGGAAATAAAGTCGCTTCAGGGACAGAGATAATAAAAGAGCTTGGAGAAGAGCATGAAAAAACAGGTTTTCCTATAATATATACTTCTTCTGATTCGGTTTTTCAGATTGCTGCATCTGAGGAAACATTTGGACTTGATAATCTTTATAGAGTGTGCGAGATTGCAAGGGAGCTGCTTAAAGGAGAGAATCAGGTTGCAAGAGTTATAGCCAGACCATTTATAAAAGAAAATGGAATGTATAAGAGAACTTCTAACAGACATGATTATGCTATAAAGCCTGATAAGGATAATCTTTTAAAGTATCTTAAAGATGATGGGATCATGGTTTATGCAGTAGGAAAAATAAATGATCTTTTTTCTGGTTGTGGCATAACTCGTGCGGTTCATACTGATAACAATATGGACGGAGTTGATAAAACTCTTAAAGCTATGGATGAAGTTGATCAGGGGCTTATATTTACAAATCTTGTGGAATTTGATTCTACCTGGGGACATAGAAGAGATGTAAAGGGTTATAGGCAGGGACTGGAAGACTTTGACAGGCGGCTTAATGAGATAATGGATAAATTAAAAGAGGATGATGTTCTTATAATAAATGCGGATCATGGCTGTGATCCGGCTTTTAAAGGAACGGACCATACCAGGGAATATATACCGATACTTATTTTTGGTAAAAATATAGAGCCGGGATGTATAGGAGTAAGAGATACATTTGCTGACATTGGGGCAACAGTAGGAAAACTGCTTAACTGTAGCAGGTGTTTAAAAATCGGAACAAGTCTTTTATAGGACTGATACGGTATTAAATTTTAAAATATGTATGTTATCTGGGGTGATATAAATGAGAATGTATGACATTATCGATAAGAAAAAATATAAGAAAAAGTTATCTGATGAAGAGATAAGTTTTGTGGTAGAGGGATATACCAAAGGAAGTATTCCTGATTATCAGATGGCTGCATTTCTTATGGCAGTATGGTGCAATGGGATGGATGAGGAAGAGACTCTTTCACTTACCATGGCCATGGCCCATTCAGGGGATATGCTGGATCTTTCCATGATCCCGGGGACCAAGGTGGATAAGCATTCCACAGGGGGGGTAGGGGATAAGACTACCCTTTCTGTTGGGCCTATCATAGCCAGTCTTGGGATTCCTATGGCGAAAATGAGTGGCAGAGGACTGGGACATACCGGTGGAACTATTGATAAATTAGATAGTATTCCTGGTTTTTCATCTGATATTTCCGACGAAAGATTTATTGAGATAGTTAAGACTGTAGGATTCTGCGATGCAGCTCAGACGAAGGATCTGGCTCCTGCAGATAAAAAAATCTATGCATTGCGTGATGTTACTGCTACAGTAGATGATTATTCACTTATTGCATCTTCTATCATGAGTAAGAAGATTGCTTCCGGTGCTGATGCCATTCTTCTGGATGTGAAATGCGGAAATGGAGCATTTATGCAGGACAGAGAAAGTGCCCTAAAGTTAGCAGAGTGTATGATGAATATTGGAAAACTCGCAGGAAGAAAGGTTAACTGCATGATAACTGATATGAATGAACCTTTAGGAAAAACAGTGGGTAATTCAATTGAAGTTATTGAAGCAATAGATCTGTTAAAATATGGCTTTGACAGCCATAAGGTGGATAAGAGATATAGTGATATAGTGCTGTATGTCTGCCGTGAATTAGTTCTTATGTCAGATGTATTTAAAGATGAAAAATATAATGATATGACAGAAGAAGAAAGGATGAATGAAGCAGAGATACTTGTTAGAGGTGCTGTAGACAGTGGACGGGCTTTAGAAAAAATGAAGGAATTCATAGCTGCAGAAGGTGGAGACAGTAATGTGGTTAATGACGAGAGCCTGCTTCCTGAAGCTGAGTTTAAGTATGAAGTAACATTTGACAGGGATGGTTTCCTGGAAGGGGTAGATACTAAAGAAGTTGGAATGGCGTCCCTTATCCTTGGGGCAGGAAGATTAAAGAAGGAAGATGATATCGATCCTGCAGCGGGTATAAGATTACTAAAGCATTTGGGCGATGAAGTAAAGAGGGGAGAGACATTTGCTTACCTTTATACCAATAAAAAAGAAAGCATTGAGGAAGCAAAACAAAGACTCCTTAAGGCCTACAGGGTTTCTAAAGAAAGCAATAGTACAAAAAATGTGATTATTGATATCCTGAGACAGCAGTAATGTAGAATCTTTTAGTTTGTAATATAAACTGTTTTTGTATATAATAGAGTCTAGTGGCGGCGAAATAAAGCCTAAATCAATAATAAGAGTGGTTATTTAAAGGAGGAAGTTTTATATTATGGGAATCATTCAGAGATTTAAAGACATCATGTCAGCTAATATCAATGCACTTCTTGACAAGGCAGAAGATCCAGAAAAGATGATCGATCAGACAATGAGAAATCTTACAAGAGATCTTGGTAAGGTTAAAGAAGAGACTGCAGCTGTTATGGCAGATGAGCAGAGAGCAAAGAGAGAACTTGATGAATGCACAGCTGAGATGCAGAAGATGCAGACTTATGCAGAAAAAGCAGTACTTGCTGGAAATGATGCTGATGCAGCTAAGTTCCTTCAGGAGAAATCAAAGCTTCAGGTTAAGCAGCAGTCATTACAGCAGACATATGAAGTAGCTACAGCTAATTCAATGAAGATGCGTCAGATGCATGATAAGCTTGTTAATGATATTAATGAACTTAATTCAAGAAGAGATGCTATCAAGGCTAAGATCAGAGTAGCTAAGACACAGCAGGATATCAACAGAATCCAGTCTTCAGTTAGTGATTCAGCATCAAGCATCTCAGCATTTGAACGTATGGAAGCTAAGGCTGATGCAATGCTTGACAGAGCAAATGCAGAAGCAGAACTTAATTCAACTGAAGCTACAAGCGAAGTAGATGCACTTGCATCAAAGTATGATGCAGCTCCAGACGCAGCCGTTGAAAGTGAGCTTGCAGCACTCAAGGCAAAACTTGGAGTTACTTCATCTGATCAGTAATGAACGGATTAAATAAAAAACAAGAAGAGGCCTGCTCGTATACCGAGGGGCCTCTCCTTATTTTGGCGGGAGCAGGATCAGGCAAGACCAGAGTTTTAACCCATAGGATTGCCTATCTTATCAATGAAAAGTCAGTAGCTCCTTATAATATTCTGGCTATCACTTTCACCAACAAGGCTGCAAAAGAGATGCGTGAAAGAGTTGATAAGATAGTAGGTATGGGATCGGAAGAAATATGGGTAAGTACTTTCCATTCAATGTGCGTGAGAATCTTAAGAAGATTCAATGAAAAAAGAGGAGGAACCAATAATTTCACCATCTACGATACCGATGATCAAAAAACAGTTATTAAAGAGACTCTTAAATATTTAGGGCTTGATGAAAAAAGATATCCTGTAAAGGCTATGATATCAGCCATATCTAAAGCAAAAGAGGAATTCCTGGATCCGGAACAATTTGAAAGAACTGCAGGGGCTTCATTTTATGATCTTCAGGTAGCAAAGGTATATCATGAATATCAAAAGCGCATGAGACAGAATAATGCCATGGATTTTGATGATCTTATCTTTAATACTATTCAGTTATTTACATTCCAGCCTGATATTCTTAAACTCTATCAGGAAAGATTTAAATATATCATGGTAGATGAGTATCAGGATACAAACCATACCCAGTTTTTACTGGTTAAAATGCTTGCTTCAAAATATAGAAACCTGTGCGTTGTTGGTGATGATGATCAGTCAATCTATAAATTCCGTGGAGCAAATATTGAGAATATCCTTAGCTTTGAAGATGTTTACCCTGATGCCAAGGTGGTAAAGCTGGAGCAGAACTATAGATCTACAGCAAATATACTCAATGCGGCTAATGGAGTCATAGCCAATAATGAAGGCAGAAAAGACAAGTCTCTCTGGACTGAAAATGAAGACGGAGAGAGGGTATTCTTTACCAGATATGAAAATGAAAGAGAAGAGGCTCTTGGAGTGGCAGATCAGATGATCGCCGATATGAATGATGGAGCACTTCTTAATGATATGGCAGTTCTATACAGGACTAATGCTCAGTCAAGAGTAATAGAGGAAAGACTTATCAGGGCTAATATCCCTTATAGACTTGTAGGTGGAACCAACTTCTATGCAAGAAAAGAAATAAGAGATATAGTCGGTTATTTAAAATGCATCGCAAATCCTGACGATGACGTGTCACTTGAAAGAATAATAAATGTTCCTCGTCGTGGCATAGGAAATGCAACTATAGAAAAGCTTGCTGATTTTGCAGAAGGAAATGGTATCAATCTTTATGATGCCATTGCAGATTCTGAGATAGTGCCAGGAGCATCAAGAGCAGTGGCAAAATTAAATTCATTCTATGAAATGATGGAAGAATTTAAGAGAGAGGCATTTGATGATGAGACAAGTCTTTTAGACCTCTATAATGATATCCTGGATAAGACAGGTTATATGGCGGAATTAAAGGCTGATACTTCAGTCGAAGCACGGACCAGGGTAGAAAACTTAGAAGAATTCAGAAATAAGATAACAGACTATGAAAAAAGTGATGAGAATCCAACACTTACCGGACTCTTAGAAGATGTGGCATTGGTGGCAGATGCGGATAAGGATGATGATCCTAACAGCGATAAAGTTACTCTTATGACTCTTCATAGTGCAAAGGGGCTGGAATTCCCATATGTTTATATGGTGGGAATGGAAGAAAGATTATTTCCAAGTGGAATGTCTCTTGATTCAGATGATCCTGATGCAGCAGAAGAAGAAAGAAGACTTTGCTATGTAGGTATCACCAGAGCCATGAAGAAACTGTATATGTCTGCAGCTAAATCCAGAATGGTAAATGGAATTACCCAGTATCCGGCGGTATCAAGGTTTGTTAAGGAAATTCCTAAGAATCTTATCCGATATAGGGGTCTTTCTATGGAAGATAGAGATGATTCCTATGAGAGGGATACAGCAGGAGGATATGGTTTTGGATCATCAAGGGGTTCTTTTGGTAATAGAGATTCCTATGGAAGCAGTAACACGTATTACGATGACTATCAGTATGACAGACCAACCTCTTTTAGAAAGCCTAAGAGAACCGAATATACCGGCAAAAAATTAGAGAAGCCTCATATCTATGGACTCTCTAAAGGCATGCCAAAACAGGTGGATCTAGACTATACAGTTGGGGATACTGTAAAGCATATAAAATTTGGTAAAGGTGTTGTAAAAGAACTGATCCAGGGCGGAAATGATTATGAAGTCACAGTAGATTTCGAGTCCGCCGGAGAGAAGAAAATGTTTGCATCCCTTGCCAGATTAAGGAAAATTTAACAATAAAATATCTTTTTTCTGTGGAACATGATGAATATCTGTGATATAATCAAATCACATTTAGATCTTTAGCGAAAGGTGGGTCGTTACTTTATGAAGAAAGAAGAACTTAGAGAAGAAGGTGCTGTTGAGGGAGCAAAGAATGCGATTATCTCAGTAGCAATTATTGTAGGTA
>JAFOIV010000105.1 GCA_017420535.1 Eubacterium sp.
TATCAGACCAGTGGATGTATCATTCAAGACTTTACAAAGCAGCAAGTTACGTTAAAGCAAATGACAACTTAGAACTTATCCAGCTCTTCTCCTTTGGCTGCGGACTTGACGCTGTAACAACTGACTGCGTAAATGATATTCTTTCAAATGCAAATAAGATCTATACAGTTCTTAAGATTGATGAAGTTTCAAACTTAGGTGCAGCCCGTATCCGTATAAGATCACTTATTGCTGCTGTTAATCTCCGCCATAAGAGAGGCATTAAACCAGTTGAGACTAAAACTTCTATCAATAAAGTAGAATTTACAAAAGCAATGCGTGATGAATATACAGTACTCTGTCCTCAGATGTCACCTATTCATTTCAAGATGTTAGAAGCTGCAATGCATCATCTTCATGTTAATTTTGTAATGCTTCCGGATGCTGAGAAGGAAACCATTAATGTTGGTCTTAAATATGTAAATAATGACGCCTGCTACCCTTCTATCATCGTTGTAGGACAGTTGATGGAAGCAATCCAGAGCGGAAAATATGATGTAAATAAACTGGCTGTAGCAATAACTCAGACAGGTGGCGGATGCCGTGCTACAAACTACATCGGCTTTATACGTCGTGCCCTGGAAAAATCAGGCTATGAGCAGATTCCTGTAATCTCCATCAGTGCCCAGGGTATCGAGAAGAATTCCGGTATGAAGTACAATATGAAGGGAATCAAATGTGCCATGCATGCTGTCATATACGGTGATCTGTTTATGAGAGTTGTATATCACACACGTCCTTATGAAAAGGTACCTGGATCAGTAAACAAGCTTCATAAGAAATGGGAAAAGATCTGTATCAGAGATCTCCAGAGAGGTTCACACAATTTCTCAAAGATCTGTCGCGATATAGTAAGAGAATTTGATAGTATCCCACTTAATGAAGATGTTAAGAAACCACGCGTTGGTATCGTAGGTGAGATCTTAGTTAAGTTCCTGCCTTCAGCTAACAACCATTTAGTAGATCTTCTTGAAGAAGAAGGCGCTGAGGCTGTTATGCCAGACTTACTGGACTTCCTCTTCTACAGTTTCTACAACGCTAATTACAAATATGAATATCTTGGAAAGTCAAAGAAATCCAAGGTTATAAATAACGGTATCATCAAGGTACTTGAAGAAATCAGAAAACCTATGAGAAAGGCCCTTGAGGAAAGTAAGCGTTTCGAAGCTCCAAAGCCTATTGAAACAATCGCTGAATATGCCCGTCCTATCGTTTCTATCGGAAATGAAACCGGCGAAGGCTGGTTCCTTACAGGTGAAATGGTAGAACTTATCAAGAGCGGCACACCAAATATCGTATGCGCTCAGCCATTTGCCTGCCTTCCAAATCATATCATCGGTAAGGGTGTTATAAAGAAGCTCCGCAACGTATATCCGGACGCAAACATCACTCCTATCGATTTTGACCCAGGTGCATCTGAAGTTAACCAGATCAACCGAATCAAACTTATGCTGGCAACAGCTGTTAAGAATTTAAACAATTAATGAATCAGTTAATGTTTAGATATAATTAAAAAAATGGATGAGAGCTAAGTTCTCATCCATTTTTTTTGTGTTATTTGCAATTACTCTACATAATCAATATATCTGTACATAGCTGGAATTATATAGATTGAAGGCAGATTACCAAGTACCGAAACCCATTCACCATCAAACTTAAAGCATATATCCTGAATCTTAAATGTATATTTCTTATAAGTAATTGTTACATCTACTAAACAAGCATCATCAGCTTTCTTTATAAAGCTGTCTCCGGCTTTTACTATATCCTCATAATATGAAGAATCCTTCAAACCTTCAAATGTCTCTTTAACTTCCTGTTTTGTCTTCTTTAATTCATCATCTTCTAAATCAGGATCTTGACTCTTTGCATATTCAAAAAGTTCATCCAGGTTTCCATTGATATCCTTCTCAATAGAATTAATGATCTGTTTGGTATTCCTTAATTTATGAGTAGCACCTACCTTAACCTCAGCCCCCTCGATCATATCTGTTAACTCGTCAGCTGAATTAATTGTTTTATTAATTCTCTTTAAGGTATCTTTATCATTACATGCATCAAGGATCTTATCGACCTCCTTCTTTATGTCTTTACCATCTTTCACATCATCATCAAAGTAAATATCAAAGAGATACGTTCCATCATTTTCTTCAACGACTTTATAAAATGCTGAATAAGCACCTGCAGGAATATCTTTAGTTGTGTCAAGCATTGCTGAAACGTCAAATTCAACTATATTATCAAGTCCGGCCTTTGTTGCTTTTTTCGCTCCTCCCCTTAAAAACATAGGAAGTATAAAGAAATAAATGCAGCAAAGTAATGCAATCACACCAACTGCAATAAGACCAATAATAAGTGGTTTCTTTGACTTTTTATCCGGCTTGCCATACTGATTCTGTGGCAGATTTGGCTGACCGAAAGCCATGTTCTGTCCACCATATCCAAACTGGTTCTGTGGCTGACCAAACGGATTCTGATTCTGGCCTTGGAACTGGTTCTGTGGCTGCTGGCCGAACTGATTCTGGGCTAAGTTTGGCTGACCAAATGGATTCTGATTCTGGCCTTGGAACTGATTCTGTGGCTGCTGGCCGAACTGATTCTGAGCTGGGTTTGGCTGACCAAATGGATTCTGATTCTGGCCTTGGAACTGGTTCTGTGGCTGCTGGCCAAACTGATTCTTGGCCGGATTTGGCTGGTCGAACTGGTTCTGGGCCGGGTTTGGCTGGTCGACTGGATTGGTCTTAGCAATTTCAGGCTGTATAGCCTCAGGATTTGGTTGCACTGATTCTGGCTGTGGCTGCACTGATTCTGGATTTGGCTGCACTGATTCTGGCTGTGATGGAGTAAGGGCTGCACCGCAAGCCTTACAATACATTGCTCCTTCCGGATTTTCATATCCGCAAATTGTACATTTCATGATAATCCCCCTTATAAAAATTTTTTCATGATAAAACAATCTAATACAAAAAGAACTCCGCCTTAGGCGAAGTTCAAAGACGCATAGTTATTATAAATAATATTTCTTGTATACACAAGACATATAAACATAAATAAACTAAAGAACAATCCTGATTCTTGTTCCAAGACCTTCTCTTGAAAGGATCTCGAAAAATCCCTTATGTTTATCAATTATCCACTTAGCGATTGAAAGTCCAAGTCCTGTTCCCTTATAGCTTCTTACTTCATCGGAACGGTAGAATCTTTCAAACATATGCTTTACATCAGACTCAGCCATGCCGATACCTGTATCCTGTACCATAAGATAAGGTCTGCCCTCTTCATTCCTTCCAACTCCAAGAACAATCTCATCTTTTTCATTAGTATATTTAGCAGCATTATCCACTAAGATCCTTACCGCCTGCTTAAGAAGAGCCGGATCCGCTGAAACCTCAATAACATCAAGGCTTTCCTCATCCTCTTCCCCTGTGGCTTCCGTAAGATCAGTGACTCCCGCAAGATTGTTTCTATTATCAGGATCAATATAAGGTCTGAATTTATAAGGATGTTTCTCATCTATCATAAATGACTCCTCATAAATTTCCTTCATCATCTCATTAAGATTTACAGTTTCTAATTTAAGAGTAGTCCTTCCGCTGTCACCTCTGGCAAGGAAAAGCAGCTGCTCCACAAGACGGTTCATAGAATCAGCTTCATTTGAAATGGCACTGATAGCTTCATCTAAAACCTTAGGATCATCCCTGCCCCATCTATCAAGCATATTGGCATAACCCTGGATAACTGCAATAGGGGTGCGAAGTTCGTGAGAAGCATCATTTACAAAGCGTGCCTGCTGCTGATAAGACTCTCTAAGTCTCATAAGCAGGTTATTCACCGCCTGCTCAATTCCCTTAAGGTCGCTATCTTCAAGAGAAACCAGATCTCCGTCCTGAGTTGTAGTATGCCCTACAGAATCAGTGCTGATATGCTGGATTGCTTCTTCAATCTGCTGCAGTTTTGCAGGATCCGTATTGTCCTGACCAGTTAAATCTGAGGCAGATCTGTCGCTGTCCTTATTTACTTTTTTACCATAGTCATCTCCACCGGTAATAGTCAGATCATCAATCTTTCCGGTATAAATATCCTCTAAAGAAAGCTTGGATAAGGCGTCTGCCTTAAGAGCCAAGTCATTTATAGGTCTAAGCTGCTTTCTCACATGATGCATTTCCGAACCGATAGATAAAAGTTCTACAAAAAGCCCAAAGAAGAAAAATGCCACAATGATGGACCCGATCACTAACAGCGGTCCATAAAAATCCGCCGAAAGAACTTCAATACCATTTTTCGTAATTACATATCTTATCTCTTTAATGTTCTTTATACTCTGGAATTTTCTCTTGCTGTCATCAAGAAAATATCCAAAGCTCATATATTCCACCATGGCAGCCCAGCCAATGACCAGAATGAAAAACATAAAAACATCCATGGCAAAACATTGTCCTATACTAGAACCAAAATTATGCCATGTCAGACGATGCACTATGGAATTAATACGTTTTGATTTTGTAACTGAATCTTTATTTGACATAAACTAATCCTATTCTGTGCTCGAATTACGTCCCTATTCTGTGGATCTAATCACGTATCCTACGCCTCGTACTGTTTTTATCATCTTAACATCATAAACATCATCTATCTTACTTCTTAAATAACGGACATATACATCCACCACATTGGTTTCACCGATATAATCATAACCGCAGACCTGCATAAGAAGTGTATCTCTTGAAAGTACTATGTCCATATTAGAAAGAAGTGTCTCTAACATTAAAAACTCTCTATTAGTAAGAGTAATAAGATGTCCGTCATAATGAACTTCATGTCTCTTATTATCTAACACCAGCTTATTCCAGACATAGACACCTTCCGATTGCTTACCATTCTTACTCTCACTAGTGTTTTGGCCCTCTGAAGAAGCCGCAGGATTTGTGTCCTGCTTTACCATGTCCTGGATCATCTTAGGATGATTCTTTAAAGCAACTCTAACTCTTGCCAATAACTCTTCTATAGCAAATGGCTTTGTTATATAGTCTATAGCCCCTGCATCAAGTCCTGAAACCTTATCCATAACCGCATCTCTTGCCGTAAGAAGGATGGTTGGTGTAGGATTTGATATCTGCAGTCTTCTTAGAACTTCAAGTCCATTCAGTCCCGGAAGCATAATATCAAGGAGAATAAGATCAAAATTCTCTTTTTCTGCCATTTCAAGGCCGACTCTTCCATCAAAAGCCTTTGAAATTTCGTAACCTTCATGAAGCAGCTCTAACTCAACAAATCTTGCAAGCTGCTCTTCATCTTCAACAATAAGAATTTTTGCCATGATCCTAAACTCCTTAATTAAAATTCTATAAAAATTTAAAGTTCGTTTTTTGCGTCCTCATCTTCTGCAGACTTTACGTCCTTATCTTCTGCAGACTTCTCTGCCTTATGTTCGCTCTTATCTTCTGTTTTATCTTCAAATTCCCTCTTTAATCTGCCAGCAGTCTCAGCCGCCTTATCCATGGCGCTGTTTACAGTCTTTAAGTTATTCTTTCCTTCGATGGAATACTTACATTCAAAGAAAAGTGAGATAAGCATTACAATAAGTAATACATGCCAGCCGATCAAAAAGATTATAAGTGCGATTCCCAGAGGTAAATCAATTACTTTCTTATCCTCATGCTTTACTATAAAATGATTCTCTTTGCAAATCTTAATGAATCTGTCGAAACCTCTCTTAAAACTATTCTTAAAGCTTTCTTCTTTATTTCTTCTTTCTTCATCCTTTATGGTCTTTTCCACATCATAAAGTTTATCTTCTTTTGTTTTTGAAGAATAATAATCTGTATCAGAAGTCTTCTTAACCTTACCAAGACTTTCAAGATATATCATAGCATCCAGCATATCCCAGTTACAGGCTTCCAAGGCTCTTTTTGCCTCATCATATGTAACATCTGCTTTTTCTCTTAATCTTTCAACTTTTTCTAAATTATCCATAAATATCATCCTCTCTTTCTTAAGGAACATTAACCTTCATTACATGTATTAATATAGACTATCAAGATTAATGAATCTTTTAAGAAAGATTAAAATCAGATTAAAATCCAACATTGTTATTATACTTCATATATTATAAAATTAACAGGAAGGAAAAAACTTTAGGGGGTTTTTATGCTTAAAAAATATAGATCATTAATAATATCATTAATTTTACCATTCATAATACCATTCTTATCATCGCTTACAGCACTTATATTTGCCGGATATATAAGGTCTCATTTTCTGTCACATCTAATTATTCCGCTGCTGATAGGAATCTCCGGGGTAGGAATGTATATCTTTATTAAATCATTTGTAATAAAAGAAGAAAGTCTTATCACCCTTGGAATTGCAATATGTTATTCCTTATCAGGATATATAACATCCTACGGCTTTAACCTTAAATATCTCTTTGCCGCTGCCATATTTCCTTACATAATGTGGGGACTTTTGCTTTTTATAAAAAATGATAAACCCTATCCATATATAATTCTTACCTTGATCACGTCCTTAATAAATTCCTGGCTTTGCATAATGATCTCTATATTTAGTGGATTATATATGCTTATTAACCTGCCATCCTTTAATCCAAAAGCAATCCGAAAATGTATCTTAAAGGTGATTTTTGACATTTCTTTGATACTTCTTTTTGTACCTATTCATTTTGATTTATTTATAACCAATAGAGAAATGCTCTCTAATACAAATTTAAGAACCAGCCGCTTTTTAAATTTTTATTTTCCGACATCAAGAATGTCCGGGAACTTTTTTGATGTGCTGAAATCTCTTCTCTCAGGCACCCGTCCTTCAAATACCCTTGTTTATGGCTATGGAATAGACATTTGCTGTGGAGCATTTGTAATCTTCCTTGCTACCTGCTATTTATTAAATAAAAATGTTTCTTTAAGGGAAAGAATCTCAAATATCCTGCTTACTTTACTTCTGTTAATTGCCTGCGTTTATGATACCGCCAATTATTTCTTTAATGGATTTCATTATACTGATGACAACAAGACTTATTTTGGCTTTATGACTATATTTATGCTGCTTTTAATATCAGCAAAAGAACTTAAAATTATTGATAAAAACCATCCAGTAACTCTAATATTTTCATATCTTATAAGCTTTGCTGTACTTATATTATCAGCCCTTTATTCCACCCATTATGACAGCTTCAAGCCATTTATTTATACAGCGGAGCTGCTCATTTTCTATGGTGTAACTGTGCTGCTCTTAAAATCTAAAAACCTTACCAAAAAGCTCTTTTCAATAGGCTTTTCTCTTATTATGATCGGGGAGTCCATGGTTTTCTCATTTAATAATATCAATTCTTATGTAAAAAATGAGAAACAAGATATAACGGATTACGTGGCTTCAGTTATAGAGGATAAAACTTCTGATAAGGATTATAAAGTCTTAATACTTGATAATGATGAAATGTCAGTGGAGCCGGTATTTAATAGCTTATATGGTTATGACTATATCGCTGAGCCAGCCCTTGAACTTACCAAAAATAATAAGGGAACTCCCCTTCCATCAGCTGAATTAAGTGAAAAGGACTTAATAAATCCTGGGGATGAAGTAATCTCTATTTATAAGAATCCATACTCACTCCATGGTTTCTATATCCCGGCTGATACCGCTATCCTTAAATACTATGATGATCAGTATTTTAAATATATTAATGAGATTACAACTTCCGTAATGTCTTATTATGCCCCTGACAAAATGAGTGAAGGAAGTACTACATCCAAGGAATATAATATCTACAAGCTTCTTCAGGACGATTCCAGCTTTAGTTTTATCCCTCAGGTTTCTGTTGATAAAAATAACCATATAGATCCAAATAAAGACAGAATTGCCACTTTATTTATGCCTAATGAAGGAGGCACTTTTTATAACCACATCAATTCAACCCACTATATGGGAGATAAAAAGCCAGAGGAAACCATCTTTTTAACTGAAGATATTTCCATTAGAAGATCCTTAGAACAGTGTCTTTATGCCCAGTATGCCACCTTTGATCTAGACAAGTTCTTAGAATTTTATAACAGCATTAAAAGAGTGGATAATCCTTATCTTATGGCAGCTGACACAGACAATTCTTCCAATGCAGACCACAACTCTTCCGATGCAGACCACAACTCTGCCTCAGACAACTCACGCAACCCATCCTTTTACTACGTAACCGACATTCCATATAAATACGGCATGTCCCTTTATATTAATGGAGAAAACAGAGAATCCACTTCTGTTTTAAACGGTCTTTTAGCAGTTCCTGTATATGAAAAGGATTTTATCAATGGAAGTCCTGAATTTAAGATAAGCTATAAGAACCGCTATCCTATGTACAGCCTCTTTATCCTTATCTCACTGACATTATTCTTTATGGCAATTAAGCTTTACTTTAAAGAAAGTACTAAGAAGCTTGATTCATTGGTAAAAGAAAATTATGTATATCTTTCTGTAGTACTGATATCTTCATTGGTACTTCTTATTGTGATGTTTATAAGGACCTGCTATCCTTTTGGAAATAACAGTCTTTATATAGGTGACGGTTTCTATCAGGGTCTTTCAGGCTATATAGATAATATGCGAAGCATAAAGAACGGAAAATATTCCATATTAAGATATAACATGGGCCTTATCAGCGACAATACTCTTGGAGTTTATGATCTTATCCTTAGTCCTATCAGAATTGTCACAGCTAAATTAATGCCGGAAGCTTTATATGAATTCACCTTTGTCTTAGGAAAGATCCTGCCATTTATCTTTGGCGGCGTATCTCTTTGCTTCTATCTTATACATAGACGCAACCGAAAAAATATGTCAAAGCAGGACCCACGTCTTATAGCCTTTGGCCTGTCTTTTGCCTTAAGTTCATATGCAATATCCTATTTTGTATATTCCGGATTTGGCTTTATAACTTATATTCCATTAATGATCCTTGCCTTGGAAAGACTTATCTATGATAAGAAGATCAGTTTTTATATCCTGCTTCTTTATCTTTTCATAGGGGACCCTTACTACGGCTTTATGATGTGTGTATTCCTTTTCCTTTATTTCTTCACCATGGAATTTAAGAGCTTCAAAGACTTTTTCTTTAAGGGACTTCGCTTTGGGCTTTCAAGCATTGCCGCCGCAGGACTTCATGCCTACAGCCTCCTGCCATACTATCTTGGAACCCTGGATCATTCCTATAAGATAAATGACTCTCGTTCCCCATCCTTTACTAACTGGACTTCTTCTATTGTGGATGTTATAGCTGATAATCACGCATTTCACCCTGCTGTTATCACCACCTCAGATACATCAAGAGTAAATTCCTACGCAGGGCTATTTATTTTACTTATCTTTACCCTATACTTTTTCATTAAGAAGATTCCTCTTCATGAGCGTATCGGCCGAGGCCTTATCATTATTTTATACTTTATGTCATTTATGAATGAAGGACTGAACTACATCTTACACGGCTTTCATTATCAGAGCCTGGTACCTAACAGATTCTCAATCTTTTTGGTATTCCTGATGATAGTATCAGCCTACGACGTGATCTTAAACTGGGAGGAATTAAGTGCAAGGATTAAGTTCCTGATACCTACAGTAACCTTTATATTTATAGCAACTTCATTTCTTCTTGCAAATAAGACTATAAATAAACTTGGAAAATGCATCTCCCTTAGCCTTGGAGTTATCTATATCATAACTATCATTATAACTACGATAAAATCCGGTAAAGATGAATTTATTAACTGCAGTGATCCATCTTCGGTTTTATCCGGAAGTAAGGAACGAAAATTCTCCAAGATATTTGCTGTATTACTTATTTTTGAGCTGTTTCTTTCCTCTCTTTATACTTTCTACGGTGCAGCGGGTATGGACATGTCTTTAAGACATTTGCCAGAACTTGAAGCCTTAGTAGACAGGCATGAAGATGCTAAAGATCCATTTGTTATGACGGAAGTAATGGATATAAATCTTGTAAATAGCCAGAACTTCCTTGGAGTTAATTCAATCTCCGGCTTTTCCTCAAGCTTTTCCATGACAAATATGGCCATGCTGGATAGATATAACATCCATACTTCATCAAATATCATAGGATACATTAGCGGAAATCCTATAGCAGATATGTTCCTCAGGGTAAAATACTTTATTGTAGATACCGGCACTTCTGCCTTTTCTTCCCCTTATCCTGTGGTGGACAGAGAATATAAATATGAGCTCCATCTAAATAGCCATGCCTTGTGCCTTGGTACATTTATAGATAAAAATGAGGCTTTAACAGAATACGACGCAGCCCTTTATGATTCTTCAGTTTATTCTTATTCTGGCACAGAAAAGAAATATGAAACCGCCTTTGATATGCAGAATGCCTTTGCAAAATGTTTCGAAGATGAGGATCTGTACAAAAAAGTTGATCTGTTAGATAAATCCAGTGAAATAAAAATCACTGAAGCTGATAATTACTATGAGATATTCCCGGACGAATCAGACAAAGCCTATATGATAGCCCAGGTTCATGTTAATGATACTTTAAAAGGGCATCTCTATATAGCTGTAAATAATGGTATTAATTATGTGGGACTTTGTAACAATAAAGAAGACGACCTATATATCAGATTACCTAAGGTAAATACTAAGAATATCAGCTTTGGAATATTAAATGAAGATGAATATGAAAATCTATACGAAAGATTCTCTAAATATCAGATGTATGATATAACAACTACTTCTTCTGGAATCCAGGGAAAGATTGACGCCCCTAGTGAAGGAACTGTCTTTATCTCTCTTCCACATCTTTACGGCTTTAGTGTCACTATTGACGGAAAAGAAGCTTCTATAAAAGATTTCATGGGAGGTATGGGAATAGATGTTACCCCTGGAAGTCATACTTTAACTCTAAGTTATAAGAGAGCCAATATGAAGCCTGGATATATAATAACAGGACTTACAATTCTTATGCTTATTATTTTTAATTATATAAAGTCAAAGAAAACTAAGAAGTCTGTCGAAAATGAATAATTAGAAGCAAAAAAAGCCGCCTTTAATGATGTATCCCAAATCACATAAAAGGTGGCTTAATTCTTTTTATATGTTATTAATAACTTGTCTTTCCAAGGCATGTTAAGATCAGCTCTGATGCCAGTCTTCCGGTAGTATTTCTATCATCTAAAAGCGGATTTGTCTCTACCATATCTATTGCAAGAAGCTTACCTGAATTATATAAAGCTTCACAGATCATAAATCCTTCCCTGTTAGTAAGTCCATTAAGAACTGGAGTTCCAACTCCAGGTGCATTATCTGGATCAAGAGCATCCATATCAAAACTAAGATGAATGCCGGCGGTACCATTTGACGCAATAGCAATAGCATCACTAAGGACCTCTTTAATACCCATAGTATGAACATCGCTTATAGAAAAAATGGTAACTCCCATCTCCTTCATTTTCTTTGCTTCAAGAGGATCTAAATCCCTGGCCCCGATAACTGCAACATTCTTCGGATTAACTCTTGCCTTAGTAAAGCTTACTAATGAATCAGGTCCACATCCACAAACTGCTGAAAGAGGCATACCATGGATATTTCCAGAAGGACTGATCTTTTCATCATTAAAATCACCATGAGCATCAATCCAAAGAACACCAATTTTTCCATGATGCTCAGCTGTTGCAGAAACAGATCCTGCAGCGATACTATGATCTCCTCCAAGGATCACAGGAAACGAATCCTCCTTATGTATCTCTAAGACCTTATTAAAAAGTCTTCCATTACTCTCATTTATTTCTTTCTCATATCTCATTGAAGGATTTCCTTCTGATAGAGCAACCATAGGAACTACGTCACCATAATCAGTAACATTATATCCAATGTCCTTAATCCTCTGAACCAGTCCAGCATGCCTAATGGCCAAAGGCCCCATATCAACGCCTTTTCTCACTGCTCCCATATCCATCTGAGATCCCACAATCGAAATGTTATTAAACTCCATAAAATTATTTGTTATCCTGCGGGCTGTCCACAGGATTCCTTTCTGATTTATTTGCAACAATACTAGGGTATACCATTTCAGAGGAATTTTCAAATAGAAAAGAGTTTCGAAGATTATTTCTTATACTCTTCTATCCCTAAGAAGCTGATCAGACTTTTTAACCAATTCTATGATATTCTTATGTTTAGCCTTACGAAGTATCTTATCAAACTCAGATTTTACCTCCTCATTTGGAATCCTTACAAGTCCAACTACAGAAACATCATCATAGGAATCCGATTAGTCATATTAATCAAATAATTTTTTCAATCGAAATACCGTAATACCATTTTCATTTTTGCTTTCAAGTTCATTAATGTCGTCCTGAGATAAGAATAATCCAGAAGGATTTCTACCTATAATAATATATTGATTATTCGTATCCGTAACAATATAGCGTCTAAGATTATCATTTAGTAATAAATCCGCATTATCAATAACAAAAACCTTATTCTTTGAATTTTTTATAGATGTCTTATATGGCTTGTTATGATCAATATAATTTATACATCTTATTCTATTATCCTCAGATGAATACTCATCCAAAAATGCATATACAGCAGATTTGCCTACACCGGAATCTCCGGTAATAAAGGTAATATTTGAAACAAATTTTAAATCTAATATATAATTTGTATGTTTCGTTTTTATCTCTTCAAGAACAATCGGTTTAATCTTCATTTTCCCACCACTCTTTTAATTCTTCATAGTCTTCAAAAATATGTGTTCCTGATTTATCAACAGCCTCTGCTCGTTCTAAATTAAACGCAATCATAGGATAGTCACAATAAACATACCCTTGTGGTAATTTATAAATTATTTCCAAAGCATTTTCCCCACACTCGGATATATCAAATATTTTATCAGGATTATATAATATATTTAACGTTGTCTTACAACCTGTAGATAATTTATCTATATTTAACTTAGATCCATCAAATCTGGATTCTATTGAATATTTATCCTTCATTTTAGACTGATCTATCTTCCAGATAATATCTGCAGCTTTATTATCAAGCATTTCCACAGTATACTTATTAAAATATATATCATTGATTCTAATAAACTCTTTTTCTTCTGGAAATGCATTTTTTTTATATATTGTTATCATTTATAGTCCTACTTTCGTAAATGATTCTTTCAACACAGATTGTTCAAAGATTGATTTTATTTTAGCTTCACCTGTTATCCTTTCAGTATTAAGACCACAAATATCATCATCTTCTCTATCTGTCCACTCACAACAATCTACAATAAAACATTCTCCGATTTTCCCCTTAGATGTTTCAAAACCAGTATTTCTGGTAATATCAAAAAGCACCTTAGCTGATAATTGTTCCAAGTTCATTGTATCAGAAAAATCATAAGATTCTTTCAACGAACGAACAGCATTATCATCTCCACCATTATTAATCAAATTGACTAACTTATCTTTAAAATCAATTAATTTCATACGTTTTTCTTTTAACTCATCATGTTCCGCAAATATCCACTCAGTTAAAAACTTAAAAGATAAAAGTACAAACTCAAAAGAATGAATCTTAATGACAGAAACATTGTTTTTATTCGTAATCAAAGAAAAAAGTCTCTGTGTTTCCCTTAAGACATTAGGATTATCAATGGCATAATCCATTTCAAGGATTGTCAGCAGATGAAACAACAGAATACAATAATAATGTGATCATATGTTTATAAAATACTTATTAATCAGTAACATACGAAAAATACTTCATAGTTCCATTCGTTAGTTTGTCAAAAAAATATGAAATAAAACTATCCTTTAACTCAATACACCAGCCATATTGGTTGCTATCATAATGGTACGTTGTCATTTCGAATATGTAATCAGTTGAATAATTTTCATAATAATTATAAATATTACTATTATTATCCGGAATTAAGAAATAATTTTTTATATCATCCTCTAGTTTAATTAATATCATAGGATATTTCTCATATTTTATTTCTTTATATTCTCTGAATATTATTATTTCTGATATTTTTGATGTATTCAATTTATTTTTTATATTTGAGCGATCTATTACTTTTAATGAATTAGATATATAATTCATTTCTTCAAGAAAATGGGGAAAAATATCTTTAAAAGGCTCAATCTTACTATAAGCATTATCAAAATCTAAATTATAGAATTCTTCTGCAGCACAACATTCAAGTTCTATTTTTTTTAATAAATCATTAAATCTTTCATTATTTGTATAAGATATTTTATTCTTCGTCTCTTGCCATTCGTATAGAGTATAATACGTAGGGCGAGTATCAAATGTTTGTTTATATATAATTAAATCATTTACACAATTATTCACCATTCTATCATCAATGAAATACATTTCCATTCCAAAAATTGCATAATATTTACATTTATTGAAATGTTTTTCTATATCTTCCAATTCAGGTATTTCAATGATACCACTGTTACCTACATATTCCGGATTATTTCCATCCATAGAAGCATCTAGCCATTTATTTAAATAAAATATCCCTCTATTATAATGAAATCTTACCAAAAAAAACTGAAAAACAAATATCAAAAGGAAAATAGATAGCAAAGTAAACAATATTTTATATTCTTTCTTAATAGCTACTTTTCTTTTTTTATTATTATTAACAGTTTTCTTATTTTCAAGATTTGAACCGCAATAGCAACAAAACTTTGAATTATCATTTATTTCTTTTCCACAATTGAAACATTTCATAACTTCCTCATCCAATTATCAGCTGATAAATGGCTTTCTCCTTCTTACAAATTATTGATTCTTAGTTAAATAAACCTTACAATACCAATCGATAGCCGCATAAGAACTAAATATTCGTTCTAATTAGCCCCGTTCCCGAGAAATATGACTTATTCTTTGAAAATTGAATTACTTTCTCTTCTACCGATATTTTTTTAACAACTCTATATTTGCTTTTTCTACATTATTATTAAAGACATCTTCAGAAAAAGCGCACATAGATTGAATAATTGAACAAACAAATCCACTTGTTTTTACCTCTTAAATCCTAATTTTAAAGAATGGTAAAAAAATTACTCATTCTAATGGTTCATATTTCTTAGTTAAATAAGCAACAACTTACCTTCAGGAATCTCCACAACCTTGTCTTTTCTTGATTCTTCCATAAGCAATTTCTCCTTTAATTTATATTTTTGTCTAAAAGACAAATATGATTAAATTAATACCCTCTCTCAATTATTGATAATATAAAAATCCAGAATATACTTACTGTTATATAAATCCTGGAAGATTTGGAAAACAATAACCTATTGTACATTAACAATAAAGCGTAAATATTTGTCAAAGTCATGAAAATCTGAAGTTTTTACAAACAATCGGTACGTTCCTGGTTCTAAGTCGGGAATGCTAAAGTACTTATATCCCTCGTCCGCAACACTCCAGCTTATATTTGTAACTTCATTATTGGCGATAAATACTATATCTTCAACTTCTACCATAATATGTTTTTCCTCAAAGTTGTCATAGTATTTCAGATCAACGGTAGTAGGATATGTATAATCAAAAAAGTATGTTTTATATGTATCATATCCGCCAAAAGAATCTGATTTTACATAAATCCATTTTTTATAGTTAGTAAACTCACTTATAGGCACCCCGTCAATATTCGTAATATCCTTGAAACTAAATATTCCGGTTGCTTCCGTATTATACCAAAGGAAAGCCGATGAATATTTCGGAAAGCCATACCTTATTTGGTTGCCATTATCCGTAAATTGAAAGAATCCTTCAGATATATAATGAAATTTTTCTGGTTCTATTTTTTCCATTACTATAGTCTCTATATCACTTTTTTTAAACACCAGAATTCTGTCTCCAGGTTTTACACTTTGAATATGTTCATTATATTTTTTTTGAATAAACAACGCATCGTTCTTTGCTTCAATATCTTCCTCACGTTCAACTAAATGACATTCAGGATTATTATGCGCAACATCTGTTGCAACATTATATCTACAGGTATCAAGTGGGTAATATATATCATTCTGTTCAACATATACTGGCAATTCTCCATATGCTTTTCGATTAGCTGCATCTGAATAACTCATACCCTTTATGTTTCCTAATGCGTTCTGACTCTCTACGTCTGAAGTTGTTTCATTATTTATTCTATCGCTTACATCCACGTCATCATCTTGTATTAAATCATTACTTTCTTCATAGCCTTCTTCATAGTATTCATCAATTTTTAATGAATATAATGTATCAGTGTTTGGAACTAATTCCCACATATCATTTTTTTCTTTAGTTCCTGCATAAACTTTTATTCCACCTTCTTTAGTAAAATAAATACTATATGAAAATGCTCCTTTCTCTTTATAATAGATTTGAATATCATCCGGTAATATTGAAAGAAATTCTTCTGCATAATATCTGATATCTTCTGAATAATAAATTTGCTTATTATCAATTATTGTAATCAATAAGACATCTCTTTTATTTTCGTTATCATAATAATTTGCTACTTCTGAATATGCTTTTTCATCAGCAAGAGTCGCTTGCGCAATCGACTGTAAAATACCGGCAGTTTTTACATCCGCTTCTTTAGCATCATCTATTGTATCAATTCTTTTAATTTCAGATGCTTCTTCCTTATTTGAATTTTCTTCTTCGATATTAACTCGATATAATGTATCAGCTTCTTCAAAAGGAACAACTTTCCATTTTCTTGGTTCATCCTTAGAACCAATATAAATACATACTCCCCCTTGAGGGGTAATATAAATGTTAAAAGAATCAGCCCCTTTTTCAGTGAATTTAATACTTATGTTATTCCCAACAACATGCTTTATTTCTTCAGCTAAACAATCAAGTCCTTCAGGATATATATACTCACCATTTTTGTTTATTGTCATAATAAGTTCATCCTGATCATATCTACTATCTAACTGGCTAACTGCTTCATACACTTTAGTATTTGCTAAAGCAGATTATGTAGCAGATTGTAATCTTCCAGCTGTTTTTACATCAGTAACTATTGCTTCTTCACTTGAAAGTTTTGAATCTGTTTTATTTAGATTTGATGATTTATTTTTCTGTGAATTGACCACAAAAAATACAACAACGAATATACAGATCATTAAGCCTAAAATACCCCCGAGAATAATAGGTTTACTAGACCTCTTTATTTTAGGAGATTTAGTTTCAGAAGCACTATTACCTATATTTTTATATTCAATTCTATTTCCACAATATTTACAAAAACTATCACCACTTGATATTTCTTTTCCACAATGACTGCAAAACATACTTTGTCACCTCTTTAAATTATGAATTAATATATTTGAATTTCAGTGATTAATAAGTTTTCTTATACGGTGATTTATAATCTCTTTCATACATAACAAATACCTTCTATATCTTTAACCACACCAACTGAAATATCATTATTTTTTACCGATATCTTTTTAACAACTCTAAATTTGCTTTTGCTACTTCATTAAAAACTTCTTCAGAAAAATGATCAGCTCCTGCTCTTTCAACATACCACGAAAATTGTGAATAATGCTCACGTAACTCTTTATCCTTAAAAATATAGCCATATTTTGCATAAATATCATTTATCACTTCTTGGACTTGATTCTTAGTTAATTTTTTTACTTCATTTTCAGGAATATATTCTACAATACAATTGGGAAATAACATTTCAGGATCAGAAGCCGGCTTATCATTATATAAATCGACCACAAATTCATATAGTAATTCTCCAGTATCCAGCCTGTAAATTCTTACTCTTTCTGTTCCTTCAGGTGTTTTCATTGTAGAATTCATACAAATAAAATCACTTTCTCCATCATATGATTCTGAAACAAAATCAACATATCCTGAATAACCTGTTGAATCTGTCGTACCTCCATACAACTGTATGGCCTTTTTTGAAGGTATACCAATTGAAAAATGATAATATCTAGGCTTATTAGCATCTAATAACTTATAATTTGTTTCAACATCATCCGCTGAATAATTAACCACCAAATTATATAGGTATACTTCATCATCATCTATTAAATCATTACTTTCTTCATAGTATTCAGCTTTATTTACTAAATATGATTTATCAGTGCTTGGAATTAATTCCCACA
>JAFOIV010000106.1 GCA_017420535.1 Eubacterium sp.
GATAGGACCGTCATCAGTCTGCTCGTTGTAATTGTTAACATAGAGCTTGATCCATGCAAGAGCGTAAGCACCGTTAGCCCCAAGACCCAGGTCAGTTGCATCAGCCTGCAATGCTTTTATAGTTGGATCGAAATAAGCTTTCTTGGTATCATCAAGATTGTCATAGGCTTCTTTAAGCCATGTAGCATATTTATCCTGAGTAAGCATCATAAGGAAGTTCTTACCAACGATTTCTGAATCAACACCCATGAAGAGAGGATGTGAACCTTCGTAAACAAAATCCCAGCAGTTAGTATATGTAGCGCTTCCTGTGTTGTTATACATGAATACTTTATTAAGTGTCTGAAGTGGAAGGAAACCTGTGTATGCGTCTGCTGTTGTGTTGTTAGCTTCTGCCCATTCCTTTGGAATGTAAGTCTTTAAGATTCCTGTATCAACCATCTTAGTCTGGATCTGATTTCCGTCCTGTATAAGAGTCATGGCAAATGTTCCTTCGCTCTTAAGTGAATCAGATGTAAGCTGTTCAAAAATCTTATTGTTCTTTGGCTGCTGCCACTCGAACTCTAATTTGTAATTTGGATCGATAGTCTGAAGATATTCAATAAAAGATGGGAGAGCGTTCTTGCCTCGGCTTGAATTACCTACGCCATAGAAAGTTTTTCCGTTTGACTCTTCAATGGCTTTTTTAGCAAGCTCCTCCATAGACATGCCTTCTGCTTCTTTTATGATGGCATCGATTCCTGAAAGATCAGATGCATCAGAAGCAGATGCTCCCTTGTCGGGATTTGAATCAGGATTTTTTTTGCCCTGGTCATTTCCCCCAGCGCTTCCACACCCTGCAAATGCTGATGCAACAAGTGTGAATGAAAGAATTGTAGATAATAGTCTTTTTTTCATATTGTTCCTCCTAAAATATTTTATTGCTTTTGACTAAATCCGTTTCGTTTTTGACTATATTTAGATTATAGTTGTGCAAATGAAATATTTTGAGAGGACAAAACTGATATTTTTTGTAAAAAACAAACAACTTTTTAGAGGATTCCGTTTGACTGATAATCAGATGGAGACTTTCCGACAAGCTTCTTAAAAGTGTTTGAGAAGTAGGCGATATCCTGATAACCGATCATATCAGCTACTTCATATACTTTAATGGACACATCTTTAAGATAATCCATGGCTTTTCTTATCCTATATCTTGTGAGATAGTTATTGATGCTGATTCCGGCTTCGGTTTTAAAGAGACGGCTTATGTGCCCTTCGCTTACCCCCATAGATTCAGCTAGTTTTCCAATACTGAAATCTGTATCCCGGAAATGTTTTTCTATATATTCAATGGCATTCTGAACATACTTATTTGATATTTCTGACTTTGGTTTAAGAGGCACAAGTTCATTTTCCAAAGCAGTTATTTCTGACATGGTGGTATTATTTACATGCAGAAGTCTCTGGATAGATGCCTCAAGTTCACCGTCCTGAAATGGCTTTAACAGGTAGTCTGATATACCGATACGAATGGCCTGCCTTGCATATTCAAAATCATTATATGCAGTAAGAAAGATGATCTTGGTATCAGGATGTTTTTCTAAGTATTTAGTTGAAAATTCTATGCCGTCCATTTTGGGCATACGAATATCGGAAATGATAAGATCCGGACGTAGGGTTTCAGCTTTTTCTAAAGCTTCAAGGCCGTTGGAAGCTTCTCCTACTACTTCACAGCCTATAAGAGACCAGTCGGTTTCACTTATTATTCCCATTCTTACATATTTTTCATCATCTACTATTAATACAGATGTCATAGTTTACTCCACTTTCGTCGGTTCTTCTTCCTGATAAGGAAGAGTTATATACATAATTGTTCCACCTTCTTCAAGGCGCTTTGGATATACACCATACTCGCTGCCGTAATACAATCGAAGGATGGTGATAACATTTTTTAAACCTAAATGACCTTTAGGAGGTTTATTTTCTATATCATTCAGAGACGCTATAGCTGTCGCATCTATTCCTTTGCCGTTATCCTGAATTGAGATGATGAGTACGTCTTTTTCATCTGCCGGAACAGGTAGATTATCCTGTAAAGATGATTTAAAATAGGCAAGGCTGGTCCTTTCTGCATTTATAACGATCATTCCATTGTCGGCTTCATCTAATCCGTGAATAATGGCATTCTCAACTATCGGCTGAAGGATCAGTTTTGGTACAATGGCATTTTTTAAATCGGCAGGGACATCAATCTTAATATCAAATTTATTATCAAATCTGATCTGCTGAATCTGGCAATAATTATCTACAAGTTCAAGTTCTTTTGAAAGAGCACAGAATTCATTTTCAGATATGCTGGCTCTCAGGATATTTGCAAGAGAGGCAACCATAGTTGATACTTCAGGAATATGATTTACCTTAGTTACCCATTTTATAGTATCTAAGGTGTTATAAAGAAAATGAGGATTTAATTGAGCCTGCATCATCTTTATCCTGGTCTCATTTATGGTCCTTTCAGCTTCTAACTTCTTTTCCATGGTGTCTTTTAACTGAGAAGTCATTTTATTAAAACCTGTGGCCAGCTGCTCAAATTCATCAGTCCTGTTAAGGGAGATCATGGTTTCAAAATCACCTTTTCTGAAGCGTTTCATACCGGCTGTAAGGATATCAATAGGTTTTGAAAAATAATTACTCAGCTTTCTTGCAACAAGAAAACAGACAATTATACTTATAAATGAAAGAATGACTATGATCTGATATCCGACTTTTACAACAGATTCTCCAATAACCTGGGGAGTGATATATATGGAGATAAGTCCTGTATTTCCAATATCACTCATATAGATATTATTATCAGAGCCCTGATCATAGGCGGCATGCTCAAATAAGTTTTTCTTTATTCTTGTAAGTTCAATTCCGTTTGTAGCTGTTCCTATGGCACAGTAGGGCCTAAAAAAACGGTCAGTTAATAAAAATCCATCTTTTGCATTGATCTTTTCCCTGAGCCTGTAAGCCATAACGGTCTGGTTTATCCTTATAACTGCAAAGGAAGGATTACCTGCATCAGGATTTATACTAATAGCTATAAGAAGGTCCGGCTCCTTACTTTTATCTTCAGGGTCAAGGCCATAGACAACATTTCCGGGATTTCTTAAAGCTTCACCAAGTACAGAATAATTTAAAGGAAGCACCTTTGATAAGTCATTGGAATTAGTTGAATAGATGCAATTATTTCCCTGGTAAATATCTATGGAAGTAAAATCTCTTAAAGATGAAGTGATTTCATAAAGCACGGAATAAACTTCTATAGAATTCATATTATCAGAATTAAGGGAACTGTTTATTACATTATTATCTGATATGCTATGTAATACATTGTTGGCAAGATCAAAATCGCTGGTGAGCTGATCTATTAAAGCATTATTCTGATTTATATCGCTGGATCTGGATTCAGACTTTAGTCTTGCCTGAAATCCCTGAATAGTAAGAACACCACCAAGAATTACCATAACAAGAGTAACAGTAAGAAGTACCACAAAAATCTGTGCTTTAAATGAGCTTTTTACAATGGCTGATATTTTCATTTATCTCTCTCCTTACCTGCCGGGTCAGTGGAGGTGGCATCAAAATAAGAATTCCATAGAGTAAAGAATTCATCTTTAGTAGCTGCAGATCTGTTTATATCCAGAGTGACTAATTTTGCATATCCCAGATCAGAATCGGAATCTATATCAGTTCTTATTGGACGACGGAAAAATGTATTCATGGCATATTCCTGTGTATCATATCCTGTTACAAAATCGATAAAAAGCCCGGCGTTATAGCTGTGGGGCGCATTTTTTAACATTGCTATCCCGTCAGGAATTGATGTGGTGCCGTCAATAGGATATATCATGTTGATATCATATCCCTGATCAATATATTTCTTTGCAGTTTCTTCAAGGGTTATACCTACAAGATATGATCCATCAGATACTTTTGAAATGATATCACCTGATGAAGAAAGAATTTTACCATCTAGCTGCTCATAAAAAAGTGGAACGATCTCTTCATGGTCCTTCCCAAGGATAAGTTCCATGGTTGAAATGATAGTATAGCTGGTACCGCTGTTGTTTGGATCGGCAAAGGCTATATTTCCTTTCCATTTTTTATTAAAAAGGGTTTCCCATGTACGTGGGGCGTCAGCCCTTGAAACCAGTTTTTTATTGTAGACAAATACAATTGGAAGTTCAGTAAATGGAGTCCATTTGTTGTCAGATGAATAGTAGGTTTTATCTAATTTATCATATTCTTTGGTCTTATATGAAAGAAAATAATCTTTGTCAGCTTCATAGTTTTCGATTCCACCCCCAAACATAATATCACATTTGCTGTTAGCTGATGCATCTATTGCCTGCTGCATCATTTCTTCTGTTCCTCCGGCGTGTATCTCTACCATGATGCCGGTTCGGTTTTCAAATTCTGTGATGATAGGAAGATATACTTCGGATTTATGGGAAGTATAGACTATCAGCTGATTTTCATCAGGAACATCATATTTTGAAGAAATCTCATCTGCAGTTTTATCTTTTCTATCAGTACAGCCGCTAAGAAGTAAAAAGGAAAATGTAAGAAGAAGGCTGATGATGGTCTTAATTTTTCTATGTGCCATATATGTAACATCCTTTTTAGAATCGTTATTTTTTTGTTCATCTTATTTTAAATATATCATAGAAATTTTCAATTTGTAAACGTTACCGGGAATATAATTTTCGTAGGTGAAAGTATATAAGTATGATATAATATGCTTTATAGTAAAGTAAAGTTCAGGAGAAGACAGTTGCATACTCATATTGATGAAAATGGAAATATCATAGAACATAGTCATGGTACAGAGAAGGGGCATTATCATTCACCGGAGCAAAAAAAGAAGCTTCTTAATAGAATGTCTAAAGCTATTGGACACATGCAGAAGGTAAAGAAGATGATGGAGGATGATACTGATTGTGCGGATGTATTGATCCAGCTTACTGCGGTGGAAGCAGCTCTTCACAGCCTTGGAAAAGAAATAATAAATGAGCATATGACTCATTGCATTGTTCATGCAATAGAGAACGGCGATACAAAATCTGTTGAAGAATTTCAAAAAGCAATCAAAAAATACCTTTAATAATATTCTTATATAAGGATAACCCCCGCCCCGGCTTGTGGGGGTTTTTTATATTATATAGAATTCATAATGTAAACTATAAAGTAACGTCTAGTTTACTTTTACAATAAAATTTATACGATCGAGGTATGAAACATGCACATTCCAGAGAATTATCTTTCGCCGGCTACATGCGGTGTTATGACTGCAGCAATGGTGCCGGTTTGGACTCATGCAGTTAAAAAAGTAAATAAGGAGTTACCAAAGGAAAAAATCCCACTTATCGGAGTCGGAGCAGCTTTTTCGTTTCTTGGTATGATGTTTAATGTTCCACTTGTTGGAGGAACTACAGGACATGCTGTAGGTGGAACACTTATAGCGTTATTATTTGGACCTGAGGCTTCTTGTCTTGCAGTATCCATTGCGCTTCTTATCCAGGCACTGTTATTTGGCGATGGAGGTGTTTTAGCATTTGGAGCTAACTGCTTTAATATGGCCTTTGTGCTTCCGTTTGCAGGATATGCTATTTATAAACTTATAACAAAGAATAAAAAAGATGGTGCCATAAAATATATAGCAGCAGCACTGTCTTCCTATATTGCACTTAATCTTGCGGCTCTTTGTGCAGCTATCGAGTTTGGTATCCAGCCACTTCTTTTTAAAGATGCAGCAGGTCATGCAATCTATTGTCCATATGATCTTTCTATTTCAATACCTGCAATGCTAATACCTCATCTTGCTGTAGCGGGTGTAGTTGAAGCATTATTTACTGTTGCAATATTTGCATTTGTTAAGAAAACATCTCCAGATCTTGTATTTGAAAATATGATAGCTGAAGATGAGAAAGAAAAAAAGAAGCATATTCCTGTGTTTGCTTTAGTAGCAGTCCTTATAGCAGCAACTCCTCTTGGACTTCTTGCTACAGGTACAGCCTGGGGTGAATGGGGAAGTGATGAGATAGCAGAGATCGTTACTAATGGTAAAGAGCTCGGTTATACACCATCAGGACTTCTTAAGGGGTGGTCACTTGAAACTATAATGCCGGATTATACTTTAAAGGGTGTTAATGAAGTTGCAGCATATATCTTATCAGCAGTTATTGGTGTTGCATTACTTATAATAATATTTAAATTATTATCTATACCTATGAAAGGTAGGAAAAAGGATGCTTCCAGCGTGGCTTAGTAAAAAGGAAGAATATATACCGCCAAAAGATGGCGGTATATTTATTATAAAGACCATTAAGACATTAGGAAATGTGATTCAAAGGATACGTATTCAGAAAGGTCATGAAAAGAAAAAGCATCGTCCTGCATTGTTTAAGTTATTTCTAACATTTGCTATAATAATAATTATCGCGGTAATTAGAGACAGGATGATGATCACAGCCTTTGCAGCGGGAGTTTTAGCTTATCTTGCCACATGGCCGGCTCATGATATATGGAATATACTTAAAGCAGGACTTGGTGCAGCAGGAGTAACATTTTTATTCTTGCTGTCTGCTATTATCTTTTGGCCTGAGGGAATGAATAATTATATTATGATGATGGGAAAAGTTTTCCTTAGTGTTACGGTTCTTAGCATATTTAATCATACAACTCAGTGGAATCATATAACTCGTGCATTAAGAAAGATACATGTTCCGGGAGTAGTCATCTTTATCCTTGATATTACCCTGAAATATATTGTGCTTTTTGGCAGGCTTATAACAGATATCCTTACATCGCTGCAGCTTAGATCAGTGGGAAAGAATAATAGGAAATATAATTCTATAGGCGGTGTAATGGGAGTGACCTTTATTAGAGGGACTGAAATGAATAAGCAGATGTATGAAGCCATGATCTGCAGAGGTTTTTCTGATGATTACGAGGGACTTTGATACGAGGAAATTTGATACGAGGAAATTTGATATGAATATTATAGAAATTAAGGGTGCAAGCTTTAGCTATGCTGAAGCAGAGCACCCTGTTTTTAGTGGATTGGATCTGGAAATAAAAGAAGGGGAATGCCTGATAATAGAAGGGGATAATGGTACTGGTAAATCAACTCTCTTTAGAATATTAAATGGCATATCATTTTTAAATGAGGGAAGTTATAAATTTCAGGAAACACTTATAAATAAAGAATATTTAAAAGATAACAGGAAAGCAAAACTATTCCATAAGAGGATAGGATATCTGTTTCAGAACGTTGATGTCATGCTTTTTAACCAGAGTGTCTATGATGAGGTGGCATTTGGACCAAGACAGATGGGACTTAAAGATGAAGAAGTGGATGAAAGGGTAAGGAATCTGCTTTTTTTGTTTGGGATAGAAGAGTTAAGGGATAAAGCCCCTTATCATCTTTCAGGAGGTCAGAAGAAAAAGGTCGCATTTGCATCTATTCTTTCTCTTAATCCGGATGTACTGGTGCTTGATGAACCGGAAACAGGCCTCGATAAAGGCTCCAAAGAGAAGATGTTATGTCTTTTGGCAGAGTTAAAAACAGCAGGAAAAACACTTATAATTGCAAGTCATGATGAAGAGATAAAAGAAAGACTTAATGGCAAAATATTTAAACTTGGATTATAATGTGATTTATAAATAATTCTGAAAGGTATACAAAAATGAAAGCATTAGTATTATCAAGCGGTGGAGTGGATTCAACAACAGCTCTCGCTTTAGCTATAAGTAGATTTGGAAAGGAAAATGTTATTGCTCTTTCTGTTTCTTATGGACAGAAGCATGATAAGGAGATAGAAGCAGCAAAAAATGTTGCAGCTTATTATGGAGTAGAGCAGATCTTCCTTGATCTTAGTAAGATTTTTGAATTCAGCAATTGTTCTCTTTTAAAACAATCCACAGAGGAAATACCAGAAGAAAGCTATGTAGAGCAGATAAAAGAAACTAAAGGTGAAAAACCGGTCAGCACATATGTGCCATTTAGAAATGGACTTTTTCTTTCATCTGCAGCAAGTATTGCTTTAAGTAGGGACTGCAGCGTCATCTATTATGGTGCCCATGCAGATGATTCTGCCGGATTTGCTTATCCTGATTGTTCACCTGAATTTAATCAGGCTATGGGAGATGCAATCTATGAAGGATCAGGACATCAGTTAAGGATTGAAGCTCCATTTATTGGAATGAATAAAGCGGGAGTAGTAAAAATGGGACTGGAACTTGGTGTTCCATATGAACTTACATGGTCATGCTACGAGGGGAATGAAAAACCATGTGGCAAGTGTGGAACATGTATTGACAGGGCTGCAGCATTTGCGGCAAATGGAGTAGAAGATCCTGCGCTTAAATAGGCAGAATGAGTGATAGGGGATAAGACTTTGGAAGACAAAGGAAAAACAAGAGATAAGGATAAGGTCGTAAGTGGAAAGTATGTGGCGATAATCATCATCCTGCTTTCATTATGTATACTTATTACTATCAGCAGGGTGCTTATTGCAGGAAAAACAGTGGGAGAAAAAGAAAAACTTCCAAACTATTCCAGAAGATATGCTTTTTTGATAGAAGATATGACAGATGACTTTATGCTGAATGTGTATAAGTCAGCAAAAGATAAAGCGGCAGAAGATGGAATATATGTAGAGCTTGTAGGAAGCAATCTTAGTGCTGAATATAGTATGAATGATTATCTTAGTATGGCGATCGCTTCAAAACCGGATGGTATAATCCTTGAAAGTGATGGAACTAAAGATACCAGAGAGCTGATAAAAAAAGCTACAGATTCTGGTATACCTGTTATAACTGTAATGTCAGATTCATTTAACAGTACAAGAAAATGTTTTGTTGGGCCAAACTATTATGACCTTGGGAAAAAATATGGTATTGAGAGCTATGTGTTAAATACGGATAAAAGTGAGAGATTTGACATAAAGATGCTCTTAAGAGATACAACATCTGAAAATGATAGAAACAGCATTTATCAGGGAGTTATGTCAGAGCTTAATCGAAAACCGGGAAGGTATCAGCTGGATATTGTTATGATACATTCAGAAGATGCCCTTTCCATGGAGGAAGATATAAGAAATCTGATCTATAATGATGAAAGCGGTACGGATGTTTATATTGCCATGGATCCGGCAGTGACTAAATTCGCTTACCAGGCACTGGTTGATTATAACAGATTATCAGGGGTTAAATTTATCGGATATTATACGACTGAAAGTATACTTCAGGCGATACAGAATGGTACGGTGGATTCTACAATATCTATGGATGCAGATGAGATAGGTGTTGTAAGTGTAGATGCTTTAACAGAATATATTGATAATGGATTTGTAAGTTCGTATATTCCTGTTGAAACACATCTGATAGATGCTTTAAATGTAAATGAAAAATTGATGGAAAAAGATGGAAAAAAGTAGCTTAAAAACAAGAATAAATGAATCATTAAAGCGCCTTTCGGTAAGAAGGCAGCTGTCCCTTTCATTTGCTCTTACAATAGCCATCATCTTGATAGTTAATATCATAGTTTTCCTTATCATTGATGCAGAGCTTAAGGGATATGATGAAGCATATTCAAGTAATAAATACAACAGTTCATTTTCAGATAAGATTGATGAAGTTCAGGTGAATCTTACTGATTATGCATTGACAAAAAGCTCTATATCAATGGAGGAATACTATAAAAAAATTGAAGACTTAAAGAAGATAGTAGATAATATTAATTATAGTGAGATAGATGAAAAGGTCTGGGGTATGCAGAAGGACCTGGTAATGATGACCCAGGAGTACATTGTTCTTACCAATGAAACTGTACAGAATAAGCGTGGTGGAAATATCCAGAAATATAAGGAAAGTTACGATAAGGCTACAAAGATGTACAGTTATATAAAGGATTATCTTTACTCGGTAAACATTGCTCAGTTCCAGCTGAATAATGATAAATATGCAGCTGTAAAATCATCAATGCATTATCTTGAGATAACAAGTATACTTATAATTGTATTGGTAACATGCTGTACATATACGCTGCTATCATTCTTTGCATCCAGAGTGACTGGACCTATTGCAGGACTTGCAAAAAATGCAAAAGAAATATCGGATGGTAATTTTAATGTAGAGATAAACTCTCAGGATAGAGAGGATGAGATAGGAGTACTCTCTAGAACCTTCAAAAAGATGCTTGTCAGTATCAAGGAATATATGGAAAATGAGAAGCGTAATATTGAGGAGAAGAGAGATATAAGAGAAAGAGAATTAAAGTTAGAGGCAAAAGCAAAAGATGCTGAATTGAAATATTTTCAGGCTCAGACAGATCCTCATTTCTTATTTAATACTCTTAATGCCGGAATGCAGTTAGCTATGCTTGAGGGGGCACCAAGAACCTGTTCATATGTAGAAAATGTGGCTAAGTTCTTTAGATATAATCTTAAGAAGGATGATGGTATCACTCTTATCGAAGATGAATTAAAATTAGTGGATTACTATGTGGCAATCCTTGATGTAAGATTTGGTGGAGAGATAAGACTTATTAAGGATATCGATGAAAGTCTTATCTATACACAGATCCCTAAAATGGTTATACAGCCTTTGATTGAGAATTCAGTAAATCATGGGATCAGAGATATGGAAGGAAAGGGGATGATCTTCCTTTCAGTATATAAAGAGGATGAAAACTGTGTGATCAGCGTTGCTGATAATGGTAAAGGTATGGATGAGGATCTTAAAGCCAAGATCTTAGATGGTACGTATGTTAAAGAAAAAGGAGATAATAATGGTAACGGAGTTGGGCTTATCAATATTATCAGCCGACTTAAATTATTCTATAATAAGGAAGATGTGGTGGAATTTCCGCATACGGGAGAAAACAGCGGATTTGAAGTAGTAATAAGAATTCCACTAAATAAACAGAGGACGGAAAATGTATAAGATTCTTATTGCAGATGATGAGAGCATAGTTCTTGAGTCGTTAAAATATATAATTAAAGAGAAATTCGGTGACAGCTGTGAGATAGAGTGTGCAAAGACAGGAAGAAGCGTGATAGAAGCAGCTGAAACATTCAGACCGGATATAGCCTTTATGGATATTCATATGCCGGGTATCAACGGAATTGATGCCATGAAGGAAATAAGAAAAGGTAATAATTCGGTTATATTTATTGTAATGACAGCATTTGATAAGTTTGATTATGCCAGAGAGACAATAAAGATCGGAGTTCTGGAGTACCTTTCAAAACCTGTAAGCCGCGAGAATATTGAAAATGTTCTTGTAAAGGCTATGGGAATCATTGATAAGAGAAGAGAAGTAAGAACAAGAGATCTTACAATTAAAGAAAAGTTAGAGACTATCATCCCATTTATGGAAAAGGGACTTATCTATACTCTTCTTATTGCCGGAGATAGCGGAGAATCTACGGGAAAATACAGGGATATCCTGGGAATAAATGAAGAATATGGTTATATACTCGTTATAGAAGCAAAACAGGAATATGCAGGCAATATCTCTAACGTAGTAGGATCCAGTGTGCGACTGGAAGATCATTATGAGCTTATAAAAGAATCTGTTAAGGTGGAAATGAATGCGGTAGTGGGACCGGTTATGACAAATAAGATCATAATACTCGCTCCATATGATAAAGCAGCAATGCCTTTGGAATATAGAACAAAACTGGTAGAGAGGATCAGAAATCTGATACATAATCTTGAAGACGATATTAATATCGAGATGAAAGTAGGGATCGGAGATGTAAAGAAGTTTGATAAGATGAATGAATCCTATCACGAAGCCATTTCTGCGTTGCAGTTAGGTAATGGAACAGTGCTTCATGCTCTTGATGTTAAGGTAGGCTGCGATTATGAAGATGATTATCCTATAGATACAGAAAAAGCTTTATTTCAGGCTGTGGAAAAAGGCGATGTAGATGTGGCTCAAAACGAAGCTTTAAGATTCTGGAACTGGATGGTAAAGTATCATAAAGAAAAACTCAGTGATATACAGATAAAAGTCATAGATTTTGTTTTAAGAGCTGAGAGACAGGCATTTTTAAAGACAAACAAGACCTATAAATTTGATGGAAGAAGCAATTACCTTGAAGAAGTGGTAGGGGCAAGTGATATAAATGTTCTTAAACGTTGGTTTATTGAGAAAATAGCTGAAGCTACCAATACTATTGCCAAGGCTCAGGAGAATATACAGAGAACTCCGGTTGAAAAAGCTTTAAGATATATAGACGAGAATTATGGGAAGGACATTTCTCTTGATGAAATGTCGCAGATGATGGGGATAAGTTCTTATTATTTCAGTAAATTATTTAAGAATGAGACAGGTACAAATTTCATCGATTATCTGACAAATATAAGGATTAATAAGGCAAAAGAACTTCTTGATGAAGGAAGACTGAGTGTTAAGGAGATAGGGCTTGAAGTAGGATACCCTGATCCGAATTACTTTTCCAGGATCTTTAAGAAGAACGTTGGTAAATCACCATCGGAGTACAAGGAGGTTATACAATGAAAAGGTATGTAAGTTTACTATTGGTGGTAGCAATGATCTTATCTCTTTCAGGATGTGGAAAGACAAATACAAAGAAAAATAATAAAAAGTCCGGAGATAAGATTCAGATAGGTTTTACCATGGACACATTTGTTATGGAAAGATGGGAAAGAGATAGAGATATCTTCCTTTCTAAGGCAAATGAACTGGGAGCGGATGTTAATATTCAAAGTGCCAATGGCGATATTGAAGAACAGAAGAAGCAGATCAGATATTTCATAGATCAGGGAGTTGATGTTATAGTTATCGTTCCGATCGACTGTCAGGGACTTACTGAGGAAGTTAAAGCTGCGAAGGATGCAGGTATTAAAGTTATCTCTTATGACAGAATGATCCAGAATGTTTCTTATGATCTTTATATCTCATTTGATAATACTATGGTTGGAACTCTTATGGGTGAGTCTTTAGAGAAAGCGGAGCCCAAAAGTAAGAATGTCATAATGGTCAGTGGTCCTACAACAGACAGCAATGTTATAATGGTTGATGATGGATTCAGGGCTGCTATAAATGATAAGGGTTATAAGATAGTTGATATCACATATATTGAAAACTGGAAACAGAATTTAGCTTACGATTATGTAAATAGTCATATTGATAAAGTGAAAGGGGCCAATATAATCATGTGTGGAAATGATGCCCTTGCAGGACAGGTCATAACTGCACTTTTAGAAAGAGGAATGGCTGATGATTATATTGTTTTAGGTCAGGATTCAGATCTTGATGCCTGCCAGAGAATCGTGGAGGGTACACAGTATATGACAGTTTATAAACCAATTGATGAACTGGCAACTGTTGGTGCTGAAAGCGCTGTAAAGCTGGCGAAGGGTGAAACTCTGGAATATACATCAACACTTAATAATGGCAGTGATAATATTAACTATATAGGTATTAATCCATATATGGTAACGAAAGAAAATATGGATAGTGTGATAATAGAAAGCGGCTTCCACCTTAAAGATGAAGTATATTTAAATGTTAAGGATGAGAAGAAAGATAATTAATCCGTTTAATCTGTATTTTTTTGTATAAAATCAATAGCATAGCATTTTTTTGATAGCATTTTTTTGTCTAATATTATTTGCGGATAAAAAAATGCTATTTTTTATTGTGAAAAAATGGTTTCACAAAAAATGTCCATTTGATTGTCAAACATCTACTATTTTGACAGAAGGGTAGAAAAGGTATAGTAAAGTTGTACCTGATATTAAGGGTCGGTACTGAAAAATTGATACCTAAAGGGAGGTAATTGAATGAGAAAAAGAATTTATAGTCTCTTACTTTGTGGAGCAATGCTTACAGCAACACTTTTTGGATGTGGAAATAGCGAGGGCGGTTCAACAGCAGCAGGTAATCAGACTGGAGATGCAACAACACAGACAACAACATCTAAAGATGGTGGATTAGATGTAGGTATCGTATTACCTACAAAGGATGAGCCAAGATGGCTTCAGGATCAGAAGCAGTTCGATAAGATCCTTGGAGAACAGGGATTCTCATCAAAGGTTCTTTTCAGCCAGGGTAAAGCAGAAACAGAGAAGACAAACGTAGAAGCACTTATCAATGATGGTGTTAAGGTTCTTATCATCTGTGCACAGGATGCAACAGCAGGTGGTGCAGCAGTTCAGGAAGCTAAGGACGCCGGTGTTACAGTTATCTGCTATGACAGACTTATTACAGATACAGAAGCAGTTGATTATTATGTAACATTTGATTCAGTTGCAGTAGGTAGAGCTCAGGGTCAGTATCTTATTGACAACGCTCCAGCAGCAAAGGGAGTTCCTCTTTACCTCTATGCAGGTGGTGCTACAGATAACAACGCTTTCCTTTTCTTCCAGGGAGCTTGGGAAGTATTACAGCCAAAGATCGCTGATGGAACATTTGTAATCGCTAACTCAGATGAAGCTGAAAAGCTTGCTGATAAGGCTGAACTTACAAGAGATGAAGAAGCTAAGATCATTGGTCAGATAACAACAGATTGGGATTTCAACGTTGCTAAGTCAAAGGCTGAAGCTCATCTTACAGCTAACGATGCTTCTAAGAAGGGTGATGTATGCATCCTTGCTCCAAACGATGGTACAGCAAGATCAATCGCTGATGCATTCGAAGCAGACGGTGATGTTAAGACTTATGTGATCACAGGTCAGGATGCTGAAGTTGCTTCAGTTAACTACATCATGAACGGAAAGCAGAACATGACAGTATTTAAGAATACATCTATTCTTGCATCAGATTCATGTGCAATGGCAGCAGCTATCTTAAAGAATACAACACCTGAAACAGCTACAACATATAACAATGGTGCTAAGGATGTTCCTGCTAAGCAGACAGATGTAACAGTTGTTACAAAGGATAACTATAAGGAAGTACTTGTAGATTCAGGTTACTATACTCAGGACGATATCGATCAGGCTAAATAATTTTAAGCAAACATAAATAAGGGAGTGGCTTATGCCACTCCTTTGTAAAAAAAACAAGGAAAGGAATTAAAGAATGGACGATTACATTTTGGAAATGAGAGGGATAACCAAGGAATTCCCTGGAGTAAAAGCTCTCGATAATGTCAATCTAAAAGTTAAACGTGGCGAAGTACATTGCCTTTGCGGCGAAAACGGAGCCGGAAAATCAACCCTTATGAAAGTCCTTTCTGGCGTGTATGGTTATGGATCCTATACAGGAGACATTTTATATAACGGTGAGGTACAGCACTTCAAAGGAATAGCAGACAGCGAAGAAAAAGGCATAGCAATCATTTATCAGGAACTTGCACTTGTTCCAGAACTTAGTGTTTACGAAAATATTTATTTCGGTCATGAGATAATGCATGGCAAAACCATAGATTGGAATGAGACTATGGTGAAGGCACAGGAGCAGCTTAAGAGAGTTAAGCTTGATGTGGATCCTTCAGTTAAGATTAAAAGCCTTGGCGTAGGAAAACAGCAGTTAGTAGAAATTGCTAAGGCACTTAGTAAGAATGTTAAACTGCTTATTCTTGATGAGCCTACATCTTCTCTTAATGAAGATGATTCTGAAAACTTACTGCAGCTCATTAAAGAATTAAAAGAGCAGGGCGTTACCTGTATCATGATTTCTCATAAGCTTAAAGAAGTTATTTCTATTGCAGATTCAATCACAGTACTTAGAGATGGATCAACAATATGTACTATGGACTGCCATGAGAATGGAGTACAGGGTGTTAAGGAGTCTGACATAATTAAGAACATGGTCGGACGTGAAATCGACAATATCTATCCAACCAGAGAGAAAAAAGAACCTGGTAAGGTAGTTTTTGATATTAAAGACTGGACAGTTTATGATCCAGCAAAGGGAAGAGAGATTCTTCATAATGTAAGCATGCAGGTAAGAGAAGGTGAAATTGTAGGCCTTCAGGGACTCATGGGAGCAGGAAGAACAGAATTTGCCCTTAGTATATTTGGTAATACACCAAAATATAAGATAACATCTGGTGAATTTACTTTTGATGGTAAGAAGCACAGATTTAAGAGTCCGCGTCAGGCGATAAAGAGTGGACTGGCATATGTATCTGAAGATAGAAAGGGTAATGGACTGGTTCTTATTCAGGACATTAAATATAATACAACCCTTGCTAATCTTGATGAACTTAAAGATGGACTTTTTGTTAATGATAATGAAGAAATAAAGGTTGCTAATTACTATAAGGATTCTATCAATATCAAGGCTCCTAGCATAGAGCAGAAGGTAGGAAATCTTAGTGGTGGTAACCAGCAGAAGGTACAGCTTGCCAAGTGGATGTTCGTTCATCCAAAGGTTCTTATCTTAGATGAGCCTACAAGAGGTATCGATGTCGGAGCTAAGTTCGAAATTTATACACTTATGAATAAGCTCGTTGAACAGGGAATGAGTATCATAATGATCTCTTCGGAACTCCCGGAGGTACTTGGAATGAGCGACAGACTTTATGTCATGAGCGAAGGAACTATCACAGGTGAGCTTTCTCGTGAAGAAGCTACTGAGGAAAAAGTTATGGCTCTTGCCATTAAATCAAAGGAGGACTAAACAATGACTGAGATAAAAGAAAATAAGAAGAGCCAGGGTGGTTCAGAATTCGGTCGTGTAATAAAAGCAAATTTAAGAGATTATATGATGTATATAGTTCTGGTAGCTATCATAGTCATTTTCTCAATTGCTTCAGATGGTAAATTTGTATCAGCAAATAATATATCAAACCTTTTTAACCAGGCTGCTTATGTTGCAGTTCTTGCAATAGGTATGACAATAATTCTCATATTAAAGCATATCGATCTTTCAGTTGGTTATGTAGCAGGTTTCAGCGGAGCTGTATGTGCATTAATGCTTTCATGGGGTATTTCAGTATATCTTGTAATCCCAGCAGTTCTTTTACTTGGACTTATTATAGGTCTTTATCAGGGATTCTTAGTAACAAGAATCGGTGTTCCTGCATTTGTAACAACACTTGCCGGAATGTTCATCTTCAGAGGACTTCTTGGTATAATCTTAAAACAGGGTACAGTTGTAGTTAAAGATAAGACTTTCAATGCATTAAATAATGGTTTTATCCCAGACGTCCCTAATTCAACAGGATTACATCTTGTAACAATGATCATTGGTGCAATCGGAATTGCAGCAATCGTATATTCACAGGTAAAGGCAAGAAAGAATAAGAAGAAATATGGATTCAAGGTTGTTTCAACTCCAGGATTCATAGCAGGACTTGTTCTTGCATCAGTAGCTATCATGACAGTAGTTACAGTTCTTGCTAAGGCAAAGGGTATTCCTTGGTCAGCGGTTATCGTAGCTGTTATTCTTCTTGGATACAGCATCATGCTTAATAAGACAAGACTTGGTCGTTACATCTATGGTATTGGTGGTAATGATCAGGCAGCTGAACTTTCAGGTGTTAATGTTAAGAACGTTACAATGTTTGCATTCTGCTCAATGAGCGTACTTGCAGCTGTAGCTGGTATACTTTACACATCAAGACTTATGTCAGCTTCTTCACAGGCTGGTAACGCATTCGAAATGGACGCTATCGCATCATCATACATCGGTGGTGTAGCAGTTAGCGGTGGTGTTGGTAAAGTAACAAATACTATTATCGGTACTCTTGTAATCATGTCACTTACAAACGGAATGAACTTACTTGGTATTGATGCATTCGTACAGTATATCGTAAAGGGTGTTATCTTCATCATCGCAGTAGCATTCGACGTAGTAACAAGAAAGAAGAGTAAGTAATAGTTAATTAAATTACATATTCCCTCCTTATATAATGTGTTAAGAATCATCACGTTTTTTCCCTAATAGCCCTAACGTGATGATTCTTTTGCGTATGCTACGAGCAATGCATGGATAAAAATAAAACCGCTCCCGTAAGCTTGCTTACAGGGGAGCGGTTTTGTTTTTGTTCATATAGTGCGACAGCACGACATTCATAACTTGCCGCACCGCAATTGCGAAGTGATTGCGTTGCGGCGAGTTATGAATGCATTGCGATTGCATTGCGAAGCAATTGCGCAATAGAATCAACAAGTGTACAATGATGCAAGAGAAACTGTTGATATATACGATATAGGAGCATTCATATGAAATATCTAAAACAATTCTTAATTATTATCATCATCTCCTTGATAGGAGAAGCACTTAAATATCTTATCCCGCTTCCTATTCCTGCAAGTATTTATGGAATGGTGATCCTTTTTGTCGGTCTTATGACAGGACTTATCAAATTAGATAAAGTTAAAGACGCAGGAAAATTTCTGATAGAGATCATGCCTGTAATGTTTATTCCTGCAGGAGTTGGACTCTTAGAGAGCTGGGGGGTTCTTAAAGGTATGCTGATCCCGGCATCTATAGTTACTGTAGTAGCGATAATTACGGTTATGGCAGCAACGGGACTTGCATCACAGGCGATAATCAGAAAGGGTAAGGATAAGAAAGATGAATGAATTCTTTAAAAACTCACTATATGCAGGAGTTGTACTTAGTCTTATAGGATATGAATTAGGCATTTTTCTCAAGAAAAAATTTAAACTGGGATTTTTTAATCCACTTCTTATATCAATCATGATCACTATGATCGTGCTTAAATTAGGAAGCGTGGATTATGAAACTTATAAAAGTGGGGCACAGGTACTTTCATGGCTTCTAACACCTGCTACGGTCTGTCTTGCTATTCCATTATATGAGCAGATGGAATTGTTAAAGAAAAATATTGCTGCTGTAATAGCAGGTCTTGTGACAGGTTGTGTAACAAGCATGACAACTGTATTAGTGATTGCACTTATATGTAGGATGACACATAAGGAATATGTTACGCTTCTTCCAAAATCCATCACAACGGCGATAGGAATGGGTGTTTCTGAAGAGTTAGGCGGATATGTTACTATTACAGTTGCAGTAATAGTTATTACAGGAGTTCTGGGTAATATCTTTGGAGAATTAATTTTAAAAATATTTAAGATTAAAGAGCCAATTTCAAAGGGGCTTGCTCTTGGAGCGGCAAGTCATGCCATTGGAACAGCAAAGGCCATGGAATTAGGAGAGATTGAAGGGGCTATGAGTGGTCTTGCTATAGCTGTATCAGGTATCATTACCGTGGCACTTGCTCCTTTATTTGCAACATTTATATGAAAATAGTTTGTTTATATATTAGAATCTCAGTTTATGTGCTGGGATTCTTTTTTTGCGTAGGCAACGAGCCAAGGTTCCTGCATTGTGCTTGCACAAAATGCAGGAACTTTGGCGACTGCCCGACATCGAGCCGCCAGGCGAGAGGGAAACGTAGGCAACGAGCCAAGGTTCCTGCATTGTGCTTGCACAAAATGCAGGAACTTTGGCGACTGC
>JAFOIV010000107.1 GCA_017420535.1 Eubacterium sp.
AACGCATGATGAAGCTTATTTTGATCAGTTTGTTAGCTGGTTTTTAAAGTCAGGACTTATATCAAGTATTCAGCTGGAATGTGCGTACTTTTTATTAAGTATATTTTGGGTTGCTGAAGCTTGTGATGATGAAAAGGAAGACAATAACGCTGAAGTAGAAGCTGATCCAGAAAACACACCAGAGACAAATCCAGAGACAACGCCAGAAACAAATTCAGGAACTGGACAGGTTGGGGGAGGAGAAGGAAATGTGGATGAGGGCGATTTTGAGCCTTCTAAAATATTTTATGATGAACAGGGGCATTTAACTAATGGAAGATATACTATAAATGATAGTGGTATGTTACCTCATAAAAATGGAACAATGGGTAAAAGTCAATTCCTATCAGATGTAGACGCAGAAAAAGCTGTTTTAGATGCTGCAGAGTATGCTGATAAATACAATTTATGGGAAACAAACACAGGAAATCCAAATGATTTTGCATGCAAAGCAAAAGTATATGTAGAAAATGGACCTGTAGGTATTACAGGTGATGGTAAACTTACGAATTATATCAATGTGTATAGAACAAAAACAGGGCAAGTTCATGGGTGCCCAGGAAATTGATGTAGGAGACAGGGATATGAGAGATTTGATAAAAGAATTAGTTGAGGCAAGAAATAAAAAAATATACAAGGATAATGATTTTAAGACTATATTATCATTTTTAAAAGGGATAAATACAGGTAATAAAATCAATTGGGATGAGGGGGCAGGAGAAGAGTGGGCATTCATAAATAATCAAAGTATGTCAATTATGCTAAATGCTAAGATAGGAATATATTTTATAAGAGGGAAAATATCAGAGGAGTATTTGAAAGTTTTGAATGAAGGTAATTGTGTTTATGTTAGTAACTTTGATTTAAAAGAGTGGTATATGGATTTAAAATATCTTCAAAAGAATATTCCGGAGATAATATGGCATACCTCAGGGGATTCAATAGATACAAATGGTTTTTCTTTGGATGAGCTATACTTTGCAACAGTTTGATTATTGTAACTTTTCAATCTGATTGGTATATTTGACAATGATTCATTTTGGGTTTACAATCATTAACTGTTTAAATTAAATAACAATGATATGCGGGAGCTTGTGTGCCAGGCTGAGAGGAAGTTAAGAACTTCGACCGGTAACCTGATTTGGATAATGCCAACGTAGGGATAATAAACTGAATTTTAAAGATCAGCTTGTTTTAATAATACGATTTTTATGGAGTATCCTTTTTGGGGTACTCTTTTTTTGCGTAGGCAACGAGCCAAGGTTCCTGCATTGTGCTTGCACAAAATGCAGGAACCTTGGCGACTGCCCGACATCGAGCCGCGAGGCGAGAGGGCATTGCGAAGTTGAGCCATAAGGCGAGATGCACGAAGTTGATCCGCAAGTCGAGATATTGACTAAATAAGTTAACATAAAAATGGACCATAGCCTCCGGGACCTAGGTCCACTTTTATGTAAACTATAAAGGAGATAACATGGCAGATAAAAAATTATATTTTATTACGGACAGTACGCTGTATGAGAGGGATGAATTCCTTCGAAGAGTTGAAGAGGCTTTAAAGGCTGGGGTATCTTTGATACAGCTTCGTGAGAAGAATAAAACTACAAGAGAATATATAGAAATGGCGACAGCGGTGCATGATATGACAAAAAAATATAATGTGCCTCTTATAATAGATGACCGTGTGGATGTAATGCTGGCGGTCGATGCAGAAGGTGTCCATCTTGGCGCAGAAGATATGCCCCTTGATATGGCAAGAAAGCTAATAGGTTCGGATAAAATCCTGGGTGCCACCACAAAAACTGTTGAAGCCGCTCGTGCCGCTTATGAAAATGGAGCTGATTATCTTGGGGTTGGAGCCATTTTCCCAACTACTACAAAGGTTAAGACTATCCTTACTTCGACAGATACGCTTTCAAAAATATGCAAAAATGTTCCTATCCCCGTTTTTTCTATAGGTGGTCTTAATCCTTCTAATTTAGATGTGTTAAATGGAATTGATATTGAAGGAGTCTGCGTGGTATCAGCTATCATGAAGGCTGATTCACCTTATAATGCCACATTAGAGATGCAGAGAGCAATCTCCCAGCTGAATTAATATTAAGCTTAACTAAATAAAAAATAAGATAGATTATTTTTAGAAAGGAGCTCATATGGTAAAAGTAAATGGTGAGTCATATGATATGGACGGAAAGTCAGTAGCATTTGCTGTGGAAAGTCTTAAATATGACAGAACAAAAATTGCAGTTGAACTTAACGAGGACATAGTTCCTAAGCAAACTTATGAAGAGACAATCTTAAAAAATGGCGATGTAGTTGAAGTAGTAAGTTTTGTGGGCGGCGGCTGATAAAGGAGATTTTTTTCATTAATCAGCAGCTTTTATATCCATAAATTTAGTATTTAGTGAGGGAATCATCATGAACAACATTCCATCAAAGGAAGAATTTTACGAGGCCCTTAGCGTAAGGCATGGCAAGGAAAATCAAGAAAAATTCCGGGCGGCGACGGTTGCAGTTTGTGGCCTTGGGGGCCTTGGTTCAAATATTTCCATCTGCCTTGCAAGAGCGGGTGTAGGAAAACTTATTTTAATTGACTTCGATAAGGTTGATATAACAAACATTCATAGACAGCAGTATAAGCTTGCCCAGATCGGGATGGATAAAACAAAGGCGTTAGCAGAAAACCTGAGAGAGATAAATCCATTTATGGAAATAGAAACTCATCAAACAAGGATAAATGAATCTAACATCCAGGATCTTATCCAGGAGGCGGACATAGTCTGCGAGGCATTTGATAATGCTGCGAGCAAGGCTATGCTGGTTAATTATGTGCTGGAGAATTACCCTGATAAATATATTGTTTCCGGATCAGGCATGGCTGGATTTAAAAGCGCCAATATGATAAAGACAAAGAAATTATCAAAAAGGTTTTATCTTTGCGGCGACGGTGTCAGTGATGTAAACCTGGGAATCGGACTCATTTCCGCAAGAGTTATGGCATGTGCGGCTCACGAAGCCCATATGGTTCTAAGAATTCTCATGGGAGAGACGCAGGCCTAGGCTGGCATGCCGGGTAGAGGGAAAACCAGTGGACCAGCAGGCATGCCAGGTAGCGGGAAAAGTATCGGACCGGCTGGCATGCCGGATAGCGATAAGATTTTAGAAAGAAGGAAAAGTATATGTTGGATAATAATGAAAATAATGACAAACTTGTGATAGGTGGCAGGGAGTTTAATTCCCGCTTTATCCTTGGTTCAGGCAAGTATTCCATGAAACTCATCGAAGCTGCCATAAAGGATGCAGGGGCTGAGATCATCACACTTGCAGTAAGACGTACCAATACTAAGGAAGAGGAAAATATCCTTGATTACATTCCTAAAAATGTTACACTCCTTCCAAATACCAGCGGTGCTAGAGACGCAAAGGAAGCCGTAAGGATCGCGCGTCTGGCAAGGGAACTTGGCTGCGGAGATATGGTAAAGATTGAGATAATGAAAGACACCAAATATCTCCTTCCTGATAACTATGAGACTATCAAAGCCACAGAAATACTTGCAAAAGAGGGCTTTATTGTAATGCCTTACATGTACCCGGATCTTAATGTGGCAAGAGAACTTGTAAATGTGGGTGCGGCTTCAATCATGCCACTGGCATCACCTATCGGTTCTAATAAGGGACTTGCAACAAAAGAATTTATCCAGATTCTGATAGACGAGATTGATCTTCCTATCATTGTTGATGCTGGTATCGGAAAGCCTTCTCAGGCTTGTGAAGCAATGGAAATGGGTGCTGCTGCCATTATGGCAAATACTGCTCTTGCAACAGCTGGAGACCTTATGCTGATGGCATCTGCATTTAAAGATGCAATAAATGCAGGTCGAAAGGCTTATCTTTCAGGACTTGGCCGCGTACTTCAAAGAGGAGCAGCATCGTCAGATCCACTGACAGGATTCCTTAGATAATTGCAAGAAACCTGGCCAGAGAAAAATTGAAAAAATATCCTGCATAACTGCTGGCAAGAGAAAAAGACAGTAAATTCGTATGTAACTGCTGGCCAGATAGAACGTGGATTTTTTAATGATTAATTAGAATAGAGGCAAATATGGAGAATCATTTTTTGGTAGATTCGGATGAATTATCCCCGAAGGCATTGGAAATAAAACATAGGATCGAGACTGATCCAAAGGCTAGAATAGATCACATGAAATATCTGCCGGGGATGGATGTGCTTGAGTCGGACATATGCGAAAAAGTCATGAGTCATATGGAAGCCTACGACTACAGTAAATATACAGCGCAGGATGTTAGAAGAGCGCTGAACCATGAGAGATGCACCATTGAAGATTTTAAAGCACTGCTTTCACCGGCGGCAGAGCCATTTTTAGAGGAAATGGCTCAAAGAGCAAGCCAGGAGACTAGCAAGCATTTTGGCAATACGGTTTACATTTTCACGCCAATCTATATAGCAAATTATTGCGAGAATTACTGCATTTACTGCGGTTTCAACTGCTACAACAAGATAAATCGCCTGAAGCTCAGCCTTGAGGAAATCGAGCATGAGATGAAGGTTATCAGTGACAGCGGCATGGAGGAAATCCTTATACTTACTGGGGAAAGCCCTGCCATGTCGGACGTGAAATATATCGGAGAGGCTGTAAAGATCGCCCGGAAATATTTCCGCATGGTAGGAATTGAGGTTTATCCGGTAAATGTTTCTGACTATAAATATCTACACGAATGTGGCGCTGATTATGTGACGGTTTTTCAGGAAACCTATGATACAAATAGATATGAGCAGCTGCATTTGATGGGAAATAAGAGAATCTGGCCATACAGATTTGACGCCCAGGAAAGAGCACTGATGGGAGGAATGAGGGGAGTTGCATTTTCGGCGCTGCTGGGACTTTCAGATTTTAGAAAAGACGCGTTGGCAACAGCCCTTCACGTGTACTACCTGCAGCGAAAGTACCCTCATGCGGAAATGTCACTTTCCTGCCCAAGACTTAGACCGATCATAAATAACGAGACCATAAATCCGCTTGATGTGGGAGAAAAGCAGCTTTGCCAGATCCTTTGTGCCTACAGGATATTCCTGCCTTTCGCCGGCATCACAGTTTCATCCCGGGAGTCGGCCGAATTTAGAAATGGCATCGTAAAGATCGCCGCCACTAAAGTATCTGCCGGGGTATCCACAGGAATCGGAGACCATGAAGATAAGTACGAGGAAAGAAAAGATTCCACGGATGTCCATGGAGACGAGCAGTTTGAGATAGCGGATACAAGAAGCCTTCACAACATGTACAGTGACATTTCTGCGGAAGGACTCCAGCCGGTTTTGAACGATTACTTATTCACCTAGTTAACATAAAATGAGCCATAGCCCCCGGGACTGTGGTCCATTTTTATGTTAACTATATTGTGGAGCGAGATTCCCTCATGATCCGGTGCCGCTGTAGCGGCTGGCGCCGTACATCCAGAGTTTATAACTTAGGTAAAAGAAGAATACTCCCGCAAAAGGTGAAAGCCATGAAAGAAGTGGAATCTCATCCGGCCTTAGTATCACAAGGCTTGGATAATAAGCAATGAAGGCTATCGGCATAATGAAAGTAAAGATAAACCTAAACACCGGGTTGAAGATGGTAACCGGGTATTTGGCATATTCTTTAAATCGATATACAAAATCCAGAATGAAAAATGAATTCTGAATCCAAAAACAAGTGGCAGCCGCAGCAGTCTGAAGCGCAATCATTATCAGGGAAGCGGTAATGAGAAAAATAAGAAGCTTAACAAGAGAAAAAAATGTAAAGCTAATTCCTATTTTGATCCAGGCATAAACAAGGGTGCCAATCCCGAAGGCCAGCTGCCCCAGGCCCTTAACATCAAAGACTTCCGACTGATAATAAAAGAAAATATTGATCGGCCTGAAGCAATATTTGATAAAATCCCCGGAATAAACATTCATGCGAAGACTCCAGTTATTATCAAAGAAACATTGAGCCGGTGTGACGGAAATCAGGGAAAAACCATAAAGAAAAAGCATTTCATGGTAAGTCCAGTTATTTATTGTGGGAAAATTTCTGAACAGGATCCAAAATCCCATGAACCCGGAAATGTTAGTGCAGATCATTCCTATGGTTGAAATGAAAAAATCCGCGCGATAGCTCATTTTACTCTTAAGATCCTGCGCCAGAATCTTAAAATAGATCCGAAAATAGAAACTCAAACTGTGCCGTTTCAAGGGATCAGTCTTTACAGAAACATTTTTCATTAAATCAACCTCCATTCACAGTAATCTGCTTTATTGAAATCTTCCAGAAAATCTTGCTAATGCTAAACATTATGATGCACCAGCCCAGCTGGCAAATAAGGGTAAATGCCACCGACTGCCATTTTAAATCCTTCCCTAAAAGCAGCGAAAGGGGGGCATTATAAATGGATTGAAACGGAAGATAATAAACGATCTTTTTCAATGTTTCAGGGAAAAATGCAATAGGGATAGTAACCCCTGAAAAAAGCATTACCACCACCTGCTTCATGATATTGATTCCCCAGATGGACTCGGTATAAAGGCAAATGGTCCCTACAAAAAAATCGATGCTGTAATTGATGGACACCGCCATAACCACTGAAATAACAAAGAAAACCAGGTTGACCCCCAGTTTTATGGTGCCGTGAGTTACAATGGTAACGATGATAAATGTAGGCAGAAATGTAAGAAAAAACTGGCTTATAAATGAACCTGAATAAGACCAGAATAAATACTTCCTGTAATCCATGGGTTTAAGCAGGTCCAAAACGATCTTTCCGGACTGGATGTTTCTTCCAATTTCCCAGACAGCATACATTTCCATGAAATTAAATAGGGCAGTGGCGAGAACTAGATAAATAAGGGTGTCCGAAAATGTCATTCCCCTCACTGTATCAGTTCCAGCGGATTTATAAATGGCTTGCCACAAAAAATATATGATCGTTAAATATAGGATATTTCCGATTACGATCACTATAAATGACAGGCGAAATTGCAGTGATTCAATAAGGCCGGCTCTTGTTAATGTCAGATATTTCCTGAATTTCATTTAGCTCCTCCTTCCGGGATTTAAAACAGATTCCTGCTAAAAATAAATCTAATTATTCCCCAAAACATACATTTTTATATTCCAACTTAATTAGATGTGGTCTTCATAAATTTTTTTAATAACTTCTTCTGTAGAGATTTCTTCTAGCTGCATATCTGTTATAGAATAGGACTTTTGAAGGTTATAAAGAACATCAACCACCTTGATCTTATCTTCATTTACAAGAATTGAGATCCAATCCTCATCCGCTGAAATGGAGCAGTCCGGATGCATTTTCCTGATATTTTCAGCTTCCCTATCATGGTCTTTATTTATCCTGATCTTTAAGGTGCGGTAGGAACCGAAGAAACCTTTTAAATGCTCGATATCATTGTCGTAGAGCATTTTTCCTTTATCGATTATCACAATACGTTTGCAGAGGGCATCCACATCCCCCATATCATGAGTCGTAAGGATAACAGTGGTTTTCTTCTCTTTATTCAGCGCCTGGATCAGAGTCCTGATCTTTGCTTTCATGGAAACATCAAGACCGATGGTAGGTTCATCTAAAAAAACAATTTTTGGATTGTGGAGAAATGCAGCAAGGATATCGCTTAAAGTCCTCTGACCAAGAGACATTTGCCTTACAGGTTTGTGAAGGATAGGCTCAATATCCACAAGGGACTGATAAAATTCTAAAATGTCTTTGTAATCCTTATCATTTACCTGATAAATGTCTTTCAGAATTTTAAATGATTCAATCAAAGGAAGTGCCCACCAGAGCTGAGATCTCTGGCCAAACACAACGCCGATTTCCTGAGCATTGCGGCTGCGGTTTTCGTAGGGAACATTTCCGCTGACATATAGCTCTCCACGGGTTGGCTGAAGAACGCCGGTCATCATTTTTATAGTAGTGGATTTTCCGGCACCATTTGGCCCAAGGTAACCCACAATCTCCCCCTGCTTAATGGACATGGTTATATCATCCACGGCATGGACAATCTTATAATCTCTTGAGAAAAGATCTTTAAGACTGCCTTTTAAACCTTCGTGCCGATTCAAAACTTTAAAATCTTTGGAAACATTTTTCATAACGATTGCGTTTTCTGCCATTTTTTCATCTCCTTTTATTTTGTGTCCAGGGGGTTGCATCTTTATATATTTATAAGTATATTATCAATGTAAAGTTATTTATATGGTGTTTCATATCCATTTTTATAACTATCTTTCACGACGATAAAAAATAGTTATAGATTTTTGAATTTAGGAGAATATTGTTATGAAACGGGAATTAATGGGGCTGATCGTTAAAAGAGATGACGGTTCAGAAATAATTAATTATGACAATGAGACATTTCCATCTTACATTTATGATGGATGGATCAAACCTCACGTGACCTGGGAGAGAGTGCCGCATTTTCATGAGGATGTGGAGATTCTTTCTGTAAAATCCGGGCGAATGGCTTATTCTGTAAATGGCAAGCTCATCGAATTAAATGCGGGAGATACCATTTTCGTAAATGCAAATCAGATCCACTATAGCCTGGCGGTGGAGGAAGAGGTGGCGAGATATGTGATATTTGTCATCAATCCATCGATTCTAAAAACTTCAGTTGCGGTGGAAATGCAGGCGGTTATGCCGATTCTTACAAATCCCAATCTTTCGTATATAAGGTTTCACGGTGAAAATGAAAATACGAAGGCGATTTATGACATCATGCAGACCCTGCCGGATGTGAGGCGGGATGCATTTCAGGTGACCAAGCGATTTTTCTCAATCTGGGAGATCATCATGCGACAAGGGCAGTCTTACGGTTTACTGGAAAATGATATCGAGGTGGATATTCACATGCAGTCATTTAAAAAAATGATGTATTTTATCCAGAAGGAATATAAAAACAAGGTGACCCTGGACATGATCGCGGCCTGCGGCGGGGTTAGTAAGTCCCTGTGCAACAAGCTTTTTAAGAAATATGTAGGGGTTTCGCCGATTAATTATCTTCTGGAGATCAGGATAAAAAAAGTAACGGAATATCTGCGTACCACTTCATATTCACTGTCGGAGATATCTGAACTATGCGGATTTAATGGCGCAAGTTATATGGCAGAGATGTTTAAAAAATTTATAGGAAAATCCCCACTAAATTACCGGGCAAACCCCGGAGACGAAAAATGAACCAAGGGGCCCGGCACGATGGCTCACTTTTATGTCAACTAGATAGGAATAGAAAATAAAGGAGAAATAAAAATGACTTGTTTAGGAAATATTATTTGGATGGTATTTGGTGGAATATGGAGTGCATTAGGATGGTGCATAGCAGGGGTGATCTGGTGTATAACTATTTTCGGAATTCCTGTTGGACTCCAATGTTTTAAGCTTGCATCTATTTCCTTTGATCCATTTGGAAAAGACGTGGAATATGATGGAGGAGCAGGATCATTTATTTTAAATATCATTTGGTTTCTGGTTTCAGGAATGGAATTAGCATTAGGAAATGCCATTATCGGTGCAGTATTTTGCATTACAATTGTGGGAATTCCATTTGGATTGCAGTTCTTTAAGATTGCAAAACTTGCTCTTTGTCCTTTTGGAGCAAGGGTAGTAAGAAGATAAATAAGTTAACATAAAAGTGGACCTAGGGGCTTGGCCCTAGGTCCACTTTTATGTTAACCAGTTGGAAAGTATAAAAAAAACCTCGTCCTTAGGGCGAGGTTTTTTTTTACAATAAACAATAAATAAATGAGAGAGTTACGAAAAAACTTTATGGTCTTAATATATACTACAGTTATGAACAAGATATTAACAAAAATGAAACGTTTGGTAAATTAATGATGAATTTGTGGAAGAATTATGAATTAAGTCATAGAAAAATGAAACATCTTGAATGAACTCTGGCTCTTTTTTTGGATTATAAGCAGATTATAAGAGGAAACTATATTGACAATAAAAGGAAGTTACACTATGCTAATTCAGGTTAGTACAAACTAATTACCTGTAGGAAACATGAAAAGAAGTGGGTTTAACAAGTGAAGGAGGACTAATAAATGAAGAATTTCAAGCTTCTTTTAAAATGGGCAGGAGACGATAAAAAGTTTATTATATTGTCTCTTATATTTGCATTTTCAGGCGGATTGCTCTCCATAGGATCATATATTGGAATATACAGGCTTATGGATGCGTTCCTTAAGAGTCAGTTCAGTCGAGAGGTTGTAATAAACAGCGCCTTACTTATTACTGTCACAGTAGTATTAAGACAGCAAAGTGCCTCTTGGTGAAATAGATGAAAAAAGAACAGGGGATATAAAAACTGTAATAAATGAGGACATAGAAAAACAGGTGAAATAGTTGGGATTACAGGAAGAAACGGTCTTGGGAAGACTACATTTTTAAGAAGTATAACAGGACTTCATAAGGAATATACAGGGGAAATATTCTTTAATGGAAAGAAGATGAAGCCGAAAGAACTGCTTAAAAAATCATATCTTGTTATGCAGGATGTTAATTATCAGCTCTTTGCCGAGTCGGTAAGAGAAGAATGCAGTCTTGGAATAAAAGGAGTTGATAAAGAAAGGGTAGATCAGGTTTTGGATGAGCTGGGATTACTAGATTATGCAGATAAGCATCCTAATACTCTTTCGGGAGGGCAAAAACAAAGACTGGCTTTGGCTGTAAGTATCATAAGTAAGAGAAAGATAATTGCTCTGGATGAACCTACCAGTGGTCTTGATTATGAAAATATGATAAGGACCAGCAAAATCATTAAAAATCTGGCAAATGATAATAAGATGATCATTATAGTTACTCATGATGAGGAATTTATAGCTAATTGCTGCAACAGGGTAGTGAGACTGGATAATACTGTAGAAGAATTATCATGTTTATTTTGAAAAAGGGATCAGTGTAATGCATTTTTCTCCGTAGCCTGGTAAGGCTAAGATATGATAGTTAGTGCGTACTAACTGATAATAACATTAATAGTTTTTCAAGGTCAAGGTATATATTTAAAGAATCTTGGAAAGTATTAATATAAAGGTTCTTAGAAAGTATTAATATAAAGATTCTTGACAGATAACAGTGTTATGCTATAATAGGTCTGAGCATAACGCTGTTATTTAATTCGGGAGATGTTTAATTTATGGGAAATGATAAGGAGACAAAAAGTAAACTTATCGAAAGTGCAAAAAAGGAATTTATGGAGAAAGGTTATATGAAGGCCTCTCTCAGAGACATATGTAAAAATGCAGGCGTGACAACAGGGGCAATGTATTTTGTCTTTAAAGATAAAGACGACCTTTTTGCAGCAGTGGTAGGAGAACCCTTGAATAAACTGAAGAATATCATCGAATCACATATGAGTGAGGAACTGGGAATAATAGATAAATATGAACCAGGAGTTAAATATAATCTTCAGGATGATAAGGAAGCGGCAATACAGACTGTAAAAATACTCTTTAGATATAAAGATGAGTATGAGTTGCTTATAACAAAGGCTCAGGGATCCAGCTTTGAAAATGTGATTGATGATATTGCAGATATGCTTAACAACCATTATTGCGAGATGTTTCGTTCTATGAAGGGCTATGGGTCTAAAAGACAAATGACAAAAGAAGATAAATTCATTGTTCATTGGATGGCGCATGATCAGGTGGATTTATTTGTTCATCTTCTTACCCATTGTAAGGATGAGAAGGAGGCATTAAGGCAGTTAAGTGGAATGCTTAATTATCTTATTGGAGGATGGTTTGCTGTTATAGGAAATCATTATCTTGTTTAAATAAAACATATGGTGATTTTTTCCGTAATAATAGGTAATAAGTTTTGTTTAAAATGAAAAGTTTTATTAAGATGAGATTAACAGTCTCATTTTAATAATACTCACGACATAACACTGTTATGAAAAAGGTTTTGAAAGGAGCTAATAAAATGAGCTTTGTTGAAATTAAAAATGTTAAGAAACATTATGGTGAAGGGGAAGCTAAACAGACAGTACTTAAAGGTGTTGATCTTAGCATTGAAAAGGGAGAATTATGTGTTCTTCTTGGACCTTCAGGAAGTGGCAAATCCACACTCCTTAATATAATCGGCGGTATTGATGATGCAGATGAAGGTTATGTTATGATCGATAATGAAAAGACCAAGGACATGAATGAGAAGCGTCTTACCCAGTATCGTAGAAAACATTTAGGATATGTTTTCCAGTTATATAATCTTATTCCAAATCTTACAGTCCGTGAAAATATTGAAGTTGGCGCATATCTTAGCGACAATCCTCTTGATGTGGACGATCTTTTAAAAACTCTTGGTTTATATGATCATAGGAACAAATTACCAAATCAGCTTTCCGGCGGACAGCAGCAGCGAACAGCCATAGGCCGCGCGGTTATTAAGAATCCTGATATTCTTCTTTGCGATGAGCCAACCGGAGCCCTTGATTATAACACTTCCAAAGAAATCCTTGCGCTTCTTGAAAAGATCAATCATGAATATAAAAATACCATCATCATGGTAACTCATAATGATGCCCTGAAAAATATGGCAGATCGAGTGGTTAAGCTTCGTGATGGAAAAGTACATAAGAATTATCTTAATGAGAATCCTATGCCAGTTTCTGAAATTGAGTGGTAAGGAGGAGAAAAATGAAAAATCCAATGAATAAAAGATTCCTTCGGGAATTCAAATCGGACTTAGGAAAATACCTTGTGATCTTTTTATTCTTAGTCATGGTAGTCTCTGTAGTTTCAAGCTTCCTGGTGGCAAATGATGCAGTGGCAAGAGCTTATCATGAAAATATGGATAAGAATTTATGCGAAAATGGTCATATGTCATTTAATCTACGTCTTGACGACAGTACTATAGAAAATATTGAAAATGTAGCAGATATAAAGATTTATCCTTATGATTATTTTGAAGAGATAAATGATGGCGTGACTCTCCGTGTTTATAGAATGGGAAGTGAAGTAAATCTTCCTGAAGTTACAGAGGGACGTCTTCCTGAAAGTAAAGGTGAGATCGCACTTGATAATCTTCATTCAACAAATAAGAAGATCAAGGTAGGAGATAAGATTCCGGTAGATGGACATGAATTAACAGTTACCGGACTGGTTGCACTTCCTAATTACAGCGCTTTATTTAAAGACAATGCAGATCTTATGTTTGATATTTCCAATTTCGGAGTAGGTGTTATGGCAGAGGAGGGATTTGATGATTTTTCTTCTGATCATGTGACAGTAAGCTATGCATGGCGTTATAACAAGGAATATATAAATGATAAGGAAAAAGAAGAAGCTTCAGAAAAAGTTTTAGAAGCTATTAGAGATGAATTGGTAAAAGTAAATACAGACATTTATCAGCGTACACAGGCAGGGGAAGAGGGACTTAACATTATAGAAATTAAGGATTATCTTCCGGATTATTCAAATAAAGCAATTACATTTGCAGGAGAAGATACTTCAGGCGATGGAGCTTCAATGGAAATATTCCTTTACATCGTGGTTTGTGTTTTGGCCTTTATAGTTGCGGTTACAACTATAAATACCATTTCAAAGGAAGCATCAGTAATAGGAACACTTCGTGCTTCAGGATATACAAGGGCTGAGATGGTAAGACATTATTTTATCCTGCCATTTGTAACGTTTTTGCTGGGAGTATTTGTGGGAAATCTACTAGGTTACACTTTGATGCGCGATTTTATGCTGGATATTTACCGCTCTATGTATTCCTTTGGAAAAGCTGTAACAATGTGGAATAAAGACGCATTTATAAGGACTTCGCTTATTCCTACGATAATAATGACTTTGATAAATGTAACCATCCTGATCCACAAATTAAGGATAAGGCCACTGGCGTTTCTTAGACGTGACATTTCTGGAAAGAAAAAGAAAAAGGCACTGCATCTTTCCAGGAAGATTCCTTTTAAATGGCGCTTCAGGATCCGCATTATCCTGCAGAATCTTTCGAATTATATAACGATGATGGTGGGAATAATCCTGGCGGGGGCTATAATCATTTTCGGGCTGATGTTCAAGCCACTGCTGGATGACGTGGCAAGACGTATAGATGATACCAGTATTTCAAAGTATCAGTACATTTTAAAGACGCCGGAAGACATTTCTGAGGCTGGGGCCGAGCGTTTTGCCATTGAGACTCTTGAAATGAGCAAGGAAGATTATAAGATTGATGAGATTTCAGTTTACGGAATCGAGGATAAGAGTAAGTTTATAAAAACAATTATCCCGGATGGACAAGTACTGGTTTCAAATGGATTTATGGACAAGTACAGGGTTAAGGCCGGGGATAAGATCAAGCTTTATGATAAGTATAAAGACAAATACTTTGAATTTACTGTAGCCGGGGATTATCCTTATGAAGCGGCACTTTCAGTATTTATGAATCTTGATGAATTCAATGAAACATTTGAAAAAGAGAAAGATAACTATAATGGTTATTTTTCAGATAGCGAATTAACCGGGTTGACAGAAGCTAATATTTATATGAAGCTGGATACTAAAGCCTTTAGCGGGGTCGCAGATCAGCTATGGAAGTCATTTGAAGAGATCATGGAGCCGATGAAACTCTTTGGTGTCATAATGTTTGTGCTGATGGTTTATCTTCTGGCAAAGCAGATAATTGAGAAAAATCAGAACAGCATTTCCATGACAAAGATCCTGGGATTTACTTCAGGAGAGATTGGAGGACTTTATATTGTTTCCACATCGATAGTTGTAATTTTAAGCCTTCTCTTGGCGGTGCCATTTGTAGACTGGTTGCTGAGACTTGTATTTACGACATATCTTTATAAGAGAATGAGCGGCTATCTGCCATACTGCGTAAGCAGCAGCTGTTACATAGAAATGGTCATACTTGGAATAGTAAGCTACGTTATAGTGGTTGTGCTGCAGTTATTTAAGATTAAAAAGATAAAAAAGAGCGATGCATTGAAAAATGTAGAGTAAAAATGAGCCACGTAATGAGCCGCAGTGCCTGGTGCTGTGGCCCACTCTTAGGTAGACATAAAAATGAGCCATAGTCCCGGAGGCTATGGCTCATTTTTATGTCTACCTGTATCAGGGATCAGGGAATAAGATGGATTTTTATAGAATTTCCATGAGACCATCCCAACCCTTTTCATCATAGATTTTTTTATAATAACTTACTTCATCCCGGATGATCTCATCGATTACCTGCATTCCCAGTAGTTCCACAGGGGCCTTATCATCGGTCATTATGTGGTTGCCCGGAGAATAAGATTTAAGTTCTGATTCGACTCTATTCATCATTTGAAGTAATTCTGGATCATTTTCTAAAGCTATGTTCTGCCTAAAATGTTCCAAAAGCCCCGGGGAGCAGGCGGCAAATAATTCGCGGTTTGTTGAATAGTCTACATCAACGATTGCAACCTCAGGAAATACATAGGAAATGGTATCTGCCAGATAGTCGGTGATATTAGCATCTTTTTTTAAAGCACCATCCGGTCCACCTTGAGTTGAAATCCCGCGCATATTCATATTGACCACCAGGATACCATTTTCACGAAGGTGAGCCTTAACAAGGGTGAAAAATTCAACCGTAGACATTTGAAATGGAATTGTTATATCCTGATATGCGTCCACCATGATGATGTCATATTTTTTATCAGAAGTTCCGTATGGAGAATCTTTTTTCCAGTGATCGGAAGATAAGGCATTAAGATACGCGCGGCCATCGTAAGTTGCGACATTTATATCCTGGGGCAGCTGAAAATACTGGTGACTTAGATCAGTTATTTTTTGATCGATCTCAACACCTTCGATATTCATTTTCCCGAAATATCTGCGGCACTGTGTGGCGTAAGTTCCCGTGCCCATGCCAAGGATCAGCACATCCAGCGGACGATCATTTTCATAAATCCCTGCCATGTATGGTGCCGCCATGGCATAGTCGTAATACATGCCTGTGAGTTCCCGGTCCTTAAGATAAACGGATTGGACGCCGAAAAGCACATTGGTTGAAAGAATTACCTGCTTATCATTTTCAGAAACCTGAAGATAGTTGTAAATGGATTCATCCTCTGCAGTAAGGTGTTTTTGCCAGAAAGCAAAACTGTTTCCATGCCCGAAAATGCAGCAAAGTATGAATATGATTAAAGCAATTGGAAGTTTCTTTGGAAAAATGTGGCTGGAAATGAAGTAAATAGCTGCAAGTATAATCAGGATTCCGGCAAAGATCAGGAAAGTAATGGAAGTTCCAACTGTGGGAATGCTTATAAATGTAGGCACAAATGTCCCTATGATGCTTCCTACAGTGTTGAAAGCATTGAGATTTCCAACAATCTTTCCGCTGTCGTCAAGGCTGTCAACAGTATATTTTACAAGGGAAGGGGTTACGGTTCCCAGTAAAAAAAGTGGAAATACAAAGATTATCATGCACGCAGCAAACGCAGCAATCACAAGAAAGTTGGTGCTGATGGTAAATACCAGCAGAGCGGAAATGCCAATGATTATGTAGCGGCCTAATGCAGGGATAAGCGCGATCCAGATGGCAGCAAGAAGTATTCTTCCATAAAGTTTGTCAGGATTCGGATCTTTATCCACCTTACGTCCCCCATAGATGTTTCCAAGAGCCATAGCGATCATTATGGTTACAATTATTATGGTCCAGACAATCTGGGATGAACTGAAATATGGGGCAAGAAGCCTGCTGGCTCCAAGTTCGACTGCCATAACAGACATGCCGGAAAAAAATTCCGTGAGATAAAGATAAGACTTGTTCTTTAAAATCGGGCGATCCGCCGCAGTGATACCTTCCTTTTTTTCTTTCATAAATATAACTCCTCTTAAAATATATAAATACATACCTGTTTTATGATTATACCACAAAAGTGGACCATAGTCCCGGAGGCAGTGGCTCATTTTATGTTAACCAAAAGTGGACCATAGTCCCGGAGGCAGTGGTCCATTTTTATGTCGACCTAAAATTTTGAGACGGATTAAGGATTCAATCAAAAATATTGCCGAAGAAATCTGATATAGCTGTTAAAATAATGGGATTTTTATGATGTGTTTTAGGAAGATTGCATTAATTAAATTCGATTATTATACTGTATAAAAGTAATAAGAGAAAATGAAAAATATCAGATTTAGTTTATGGTTCGGGATAGAAAAGAGGGAAATTATGGAAAGATTAAGAAAAAAATATATAGGCGATAAAGCTTTTTATAAAAGATATATCTTAATAGCCACTCCTATGATAATCCAGAATGCCATAACTAATTTCGTTAGTTTTCTGGATAATATCATGGTTGGTAAGCTGGGGCAGGAAGCCATTTCTGCTGTGGCAACAGTAAACCAGCTGAATTTTGTTCTTTCCCTTGCTATATTTGGTGCGGTTTCAGCGGGAAGTATCTATGGTGCCCAGTATTATGGAAAAGGTGATCACAAAGGCCACATGTTTACTTTCAGATTTAAGCTTTATATGGCTTTGATAGTGACAGGACTTGGAATCATTTTATTTAAGTTTTTTGGCAGAGACCTGATCTCTTTATTTTTAACGGAGAGTGAAGGCGCGTCTGTAGATCTTGCTCTGGAATATGGACTTTCGTATTTGGGGATCATGATAATCGGACTCATTCCATTTGCGATAAATCAGGCTTATGTGACAAATATTAAAGAAACGGGACAGACCTTAGTTCCAATGCTTGCGGGAATGGTTGCGGTTGTGACAAATGCAGTACTGGACTATTGTCTCATTTTCGGAATTGGACCATTTCCGGAACTTAAGGTTGCAGGAGCAGCTATTGCCACGGTCATTGCACGATACATAGAGGCGGCGATAGTTCTCATCTGGGCGCACTCAAACAAAGAAAAAAACAGATATCTTAAGGAGGCATATAAGGGTTTTGGCCTTCCGGTAGATATATTTAAAAAGATCGTTATAAAGGGCGCTCCACTTATGTTAAATGAGATCCTTTGGGCAATCGGTATGAGTGCCGTTACCCAGAGTTATTCGGTTCGAGGCATGAATGTGCTTACGGCAATGAGTATGACAAATACTGTAGCAAACCTGTTTAATATAGTATTCATCCAGCTGGGGGCCTGCATCAGTATCATTGTGGGACAATACCTTGGCGCCGGGGAAATGGAGCTTGCCAAGGACTCAGACAATAAAATGATAGTATTTTCAATTTTTTGCTGTACCATAATGGCGGCCATAATGTTTGCCTGCGGACATCTCTTCCCTGAGATTTATAATGTAGATCAGCAGATAAAGGATATTGCGGCAAAAATGATAGCTGTTAATGCTTTTTGGATGCCGGTATGTGCTTTCAGTCATGCGGCATATTTTACACTTAGATCCGGCGGAAAGACTCTGGTGACATTTTTATTTGACTCAGTATTTACCTGCTTTGTAATGGCACCATTAGCATTTGTGCTTGCTCATTATACCGGGCTTTCAATCATTTTAGTATATTTCTTTGTAAATGGAACAGAACTGATCAAGAGCATTGTTGGCTACTTCATGGTAAAGAGCAACATTTGGTTAGTGCAGATGGTATAAAATAGTTAACATAAAAATGGACCATAGTCCCGGAGGCTATGGTCCATTTTTATGTTAACCGAGATGGCAGTGTCACCTCGTCTTTAGGTTTGGGCAGTGAGTCCAATAGCAACGCATTTTTTGGTTTTGGATGGTGTAATATCGCAAAAATCATAAAATGCACGAAAAACATGTTATATTGCACAAATATTGATTGTTTTTATGTGGAAAAAATATATAATTATGAATCAGCGGGTGACAGAAGAGCACCCCTGCAACTATTAATTTTATGAAAGGGGTATGGTAATATGACCGATAACACAATGTATGCAATTATTGGAGCTGCTGTAGTTTTCCTTATCTTTCTTTTCTTTACATCTTATGTAAAGGCACCATCAGATAAGGTATTTATTATAACAGGTGGAGGAAAGAAACCGAAGTATCTTAACGGACAGGCTGGATTTAAAGTACCATTTATCCAGAGAAAAGATGTACTTTCATTACAGATGCTTTCAGTTGATGTTAAGACAACACAGACAATCCCAACACTGGACTACATCAATATCAATGTTGATTCAGTTGCAGTGATAAAGATAGGAAATGATCCAGCGCATCTTTCAAAGGCCGCTGAAAACTTCCTTAATAAGGACACGGGTTACATTAATGCGATGGTTGGTTCAGTTCTTGAAGGTAATCTTCGTGAGATCATCGGATCTATGAAACTTCAGGAGATCATGAATGACAGAAAGACATTTGCTCTTAAGGTTCAGGAAAATGCTGATGCAGATATGAGAAATATGGGTCTTGAGATTGTAACATTTAACATTCAGAACATCGATGACGGTGCACTTGGTGTTATTGAAAACCTTGGTATTGCTAACACAGTAGCAATCAGAAAATCAGCTGAGATTTCAAAGGCCAATGCTGAGAAGGAAATCAAAGTTGCACAGGCTGATGCAAATCAGGCTGCAAATGAAGCTGAAGTAAAATCTAAGACATCTATTGCAGAGCGCGAAACAGCACTTGCTTTAAAGAGAGCAGAACTTAAGGCTCAGGCTGATATTGAAATGGCAAAGGCTGAAGCAGCCGGTAACATTGAGGCTCAGAAGCAGAGAAAGTCAATCAATGCAGAAGAGGTAAACGCAGAGATTGCAAAGGCAGAGCGTGAGACAGAACTTCGTAATAAGCAGGTTGCTGTAAAGGAACAGGAACTTGCAGCTTCTATTAAGAAACAGGCTGAAGCTGAAAAGTACGCAGCACAGCAGAAAGCTGAAGCTGACAAGATCAGACGCCAAAATGAAGCAGATGCTAAGAAGTACGAGCAGGAGAAACAGGCTGAAGCTGAAAAGGCTGTGGCTGATGCAGCTCGTTATGTAGCAGAACAGACAGCTGCTGCTATCAGAGCAAAAGGTGAAGCTGAAGCTGCTGCAATTGAAGCAAAGGGTGTTGCTGAAGCTGAGGCAACAAAGAAAAAGGCTGAAGCTATGAAGCAGTATGGTCAGGCTGCTATGGTACAGATGATCATTGAAAAGCTTCCTGAGATGGCTAAAGCAATTGCAGAGCCAATGGCAAATATCAAAAACCTCAATATTTACGATGCTTCAAGCGACAAGTCAGGCGAAAATGGAACAATGAAAGTTACAGGAATGGTTCCATCAGTTATGAAGCAGGTATTTGATATCACATCAGATATCACAGGCGTAGATATGGGTGAAATTGTAAAAGCTAAGACCTACGATGCAGTTGTTAAGAAAGATATCACTGTTGACGGCAATGTAGACAGCGTTGTTACAGAAGATGTAGCAACAGATATAAATAAGATTGAGGAAACAGTGGAATAATTTGTTTACATAAAAATGAGCCATAGTCCCGGGGGCTATGGCTCATTTTTATGTTAACTTAAAAGTGGGGGCTCATTTTTTATGCTTCACAGTTGTTAGGTTAAAATGTTAAAATGAAGCGTAATAATACTTAAGTTAGAGTGACTAGAGGAAGATAAATGGATATTAGCTCAATTGAATATGTTGTCTTTCAACATATAATGAAACGAGGCACAGGTAAAATTATTGAAGAAAATGATAATTATCTTTTAATATTTGACTCAGTAAGCGAAGGCTACTATCTTGCATGTGCTGATCATGTGTCTGGAATGAAAATCCTTGAAAAATATATAACTAAAGATTGGAAATTGTTGATGGTAACTGAACCAGAGAGGAAGATGCCTGCTGAAAGATTTAGAGTGTATGAAGCGAAAGAGACTCTAGTGAATGAGGCTATGAATGCAGTGAGAGCATCTCTTGGAAAGAAAGCTGCTAGAAAATATGATTTTAACGGGCCGATGGAGTGCTATCAGTTTGCGTTTTTAAATGCTGACGGGGAAGAGGTATGTTTTGAAGAAGTTAATGACCTTGATTCCAAGCGAGTTGATGGATTGAGCAGGAAAATGATAGAACATGAAGCAAGAGGCTTGCATGTTGAGATGACAGAAGAAGCAAGAGATTTGCTGAGTGTCAGGGTTGCAGATGAAAATGATTTTTTCATGCTTTCTGCAAACTATGATCTTATAAGTAAAGAAGAATTAAAAGATCTGGTGATGCAAGGTAACATTTTACTGGGTTATGACGAGGACAGGCTCGTGGGATTTATCGGGCAGCATCATGAAGGCAGTATGGGACTTTTATACATTTTCCCGGAATATAGGAAAAAAGGCTATGGTTCAAGGCTGGAACAGGTTATGATAAAAAAGATAAGGAAAACAGGATTTATTCCTTATTGTCATGTTATAACGGATAATAAGGCGTCGATCAGGTTGCAGAAGGGGCTGGGGCTGGTGCAGACGAAAAATACGGTTAGTTGGATGTGGAGATAAAAGCATTTAATTGTATTAGATTAAGAAAATTAAGAGACATAAAATATATGTAATCAGGCAAAAAATATAGAAGAATACAGTAAGTTCGCAGAGGAGATATTTGATGAAAGAGATAACATATGAGGAAATGAAAGCTTTGAGGGAAGATTCATTTCAACTGATAGATATAAGGGATGAGGGGACGGTGGCTTATGGCATGATCCCTGGAGCCTTGAATTTTACTAAAGAGGAATTAGAAGAAAACAGTGATGAAGTTCGCAAAAAGCTGGCGGGAATTCCTAAGGATAAGAAGCTCATTTTTTATTGCGAGATAGGCAGAAGTTCGCTTGAGATTGATGATACCATGGAATGTTTAAGTGGTTGGGACTGCTACAGCCTGGCTGAGGGATACATCGGTTATGTGCGTGCTGAGATGAGCAATGAAGCGAATTTAGAGGAGAGGAAAAATAAGGCGGAAAAGAGCATACAGAAAAAATTCCATAAACAGCTTTTTTCTCCATTTGCGAAGGCGTGCAAGACTTATAAGCTTATCGAGGAAGGGGATCATATTGCGGTATGCATCTCCGGTGGAAAAGATTCGATGCTTATGGCAAAGCTTTTTCAGGAAATACAGCGTCACAGACAAATGTCATTTGAACTGACATTTCTTGTGATGGATCCAGGATACAATAAGGAGAACAGGGCCCTGATCGAAAGCAACGCGAAGGCTTTGGGGATTCCGATAACAATATTTGAAAGTACCATTTTTGATACGGTGGATACGGTGGTGAAGAGCCCTTGCTACCTTTGTGCGCGAATGAGAAGGGGGTATCTTTACAGCAAGGCGAAGGAACTGGGCTGCAACAAGATTGCCTTGGGACATCATTATGATGACGTGATCGAGACAATCCTTATGGGCATGCTGCATGGTGCTCAGATCCAGACCATGATGCCGAAGCTTCATAGCACAAATTTTGAGGGGATGCAGCTTATCAGACCTCTTTATCTTATAAGGGAAAGTGACATTTGCGCTTGGAGAGATTATAACGAACTTAGATTTTTACAGTGCGCGTGTCATTTTACGGAGACTTGTTCTACATGTCATGAGGACGGAACTACTTCGTCGAAGAGGCTGGATACTAAGAAGCTGATAGCGGAACTTAAGAAAACCAATCCGTTTGTGGAGTCTAACATTTTTAGAAGTGTGGAAAATGTTAATCTTGATACGGTGATAGAATATAAAAAGGGCGGAGTGCGCCATAATTTCCTGGATGAATACTAAAGTTTACATAAAAGTGGACCTAGGTCCCGGGGGCAGTGGTCCATTTTTATGTAAACTGGAAGCAGGGCTGAGGCTCGTTTTTGGGGCGTTGTGATAAAGAAATTGATAGAAATTAACTGGTTGGTTGAAGGGCATTAACAAGGAGATAAGTATGACGATATTATATTTTACAGCAACTGGTAATTGTCTTCAGGTGGCAAAGGAATTAGGAGGAACCTTGCTGTCTATTCCTAAACTTGTTAAAGAAGAAAAATATGAGATAAACGATGATGCGATAGGTGTTATTTTCCCGACCTATGCAGCTGACGCACCAAAGATGGTACGGAGATTTTTAGAAAAAGCTCGTCTTAAGGCGGATTATGTCTTTTGCATTGCCACATATGGATACCTGGCGGGAGCGGTGACAAGGCATGCCCAGGAGTATATGCTAAAGGCGGCGGGGCATTTGGAGTATATCGAAAAGATCATAATGGTGGACAATGCCTTAACTCTTTTTGAGAGTAAAAAGCAGATTGACACGCTTTATAAAAAGGATGTCTCGGGACAGATAAAGAGAGTCAAAGAGGAAATTGAAAATAGAACTATTAAAAGGGCGAAGGCCTCTATTTTTGATAAGTCGTTGGATTTCTTTTATCATAAAATGGGGACTTTTCACACGGCGGATAAAAGGGACATGGATTTTACGATTGATGAAAACTGCGTAAAATGTGGCATTTGTGCGGGGGTGTGTCCTGCGGCAAATATCATTTTAAAGGATAAGCCTGAATATCTGCATCATTGTGAGGGGTGTCTTGCCTGCATACATAATTGTCCGAAGAAGGCAATTCATGTAAAGAATGAAAAGAGCTGCAACCGTTTTAGAAATGCGGAAATAACTGTAGGGGAAATAGAAGAAGCAAATAATCAGATTTAGTTAACATAAAAGTGGACCTAGGTCCCGGGGGCAGTGGTCCATTTTTATGTTAACTAACGAGTGAATGAGAACGAGGTAAATATGACTAACAAGAAGATGACTGACAATACGAAAATTATACTGGCATCAGGATCGCCTAGAAGAAAAGAGCTTCTTTCACAGGCTGGGCTTGAATTTTCAATCGAGATAAGTGATGTGGATGAAACTGTAGATACACAGGATGCAGAAAAAACTGTGAAAGAGCTGGCTGAAAGAAAAGCAGATGCTGTAGCAAAGAATCATTTGAGGGGGGGAGCTACAGGGAACTTGCAGAACGAAGTTGAAGAAAATATGCAGAGAAATGCAAATTGTGAGCAGGGCGAAGCTTCAAATGATTCTCAGGGTAAAGTGAATTCTAAGGAAGAGCTTCTTATCGTTTCAGCGGATACGGTGGTTGCTTTGGATAATCATGTAATCGGAAAGCCGAAGGATGAAGAGGATGCTTTAAAGATACTTATGAGCCTTTCAGGAAAAACTCATGACGTTTATACAGGGGTTTGCTGCATCAGCATGCTGGATGGAAATGTAACCACGAAGGATTGTTTTGTGGTAAGGACTGCAGTTACTATGTATGATTTTGATGAATCAGAGGCTTTGGAGTATATTGCAAGCGGCGAACCGATGGACAAGGCCGGAGCTTACGGAATTCAAGGAATCGGGGCCAGACTTGTGGAAAAAATCGATGGAGATTATAACAATGTTGTAGGATTCCCATTGGCTACATTTTTAAGAAGAATGGGAAAAATAGAACTGAATGGAAAGTTATATAAAGTTGAAAAACTTCTGGGAAAAGGAAAAGGCGGATATTCATTTCTTGTAAGTGAGGATGAAAAGAATTACGTATTAAAGCAGATTCACCATGAACCTTGTTCATATTATCAGTTTGGGGATAAGATACAGTCGGAACTTAATGATTATAAGAGACTTAAGGAGATTGGGATAAGGCTTCCACTTATGCTGGATGTGGACGTAGAAAAGGAGAGGATTCTTAAGGAATATATCGAGGGAAGTATCATTTACGATCTGGTTTTAAATGATCAGATGAAAGATGAATATGTTCGGCAGATGAAGGACATGTGCCAGTTGCTTTATCCGGCCAAAACGAATATTGATTATTTTCCTACGAATTTTGTGGTTAAGGGAAATGAAATCTATTATATTGATTATGAATGTAATAACTATATGGAAGAGTGGAACTTCGAAAACTGGGGGATCAAATATTGGTCAAAAACCCCGGAATTTATACAGTACGTAGAGGACCATAAATAACAGGTTAACATAAAAGTGGACCTAGGTCCCGGGGGCAGTGGTCCATTTTTATGTTAACTGAATGTTGAACATAGTTCTTGGGAAAGTAACTCATTTTATGGAGGAAATATGATATATCAAAATATAGCAGGAAAGATTGATAAGGCGTCAAGTATTATTTTAGGGTGCATGAGGATGCCGGCTTTAAACAAAAATGAAGCTGCGGACCTTATCAGCCATGCATTTGACGATGGGATTAATTACTTCGACCATGCGACGATTTATGGAGATGGCGAGGCGGAGATAAGATTCGGCGAGGCATTTAAGGATACAGATCTTAAGAGAGAAGATGTGATAATCCAAAGCAAATGTGGCCTTCATATCGACAGGCAGGAATTTGACTGGAGTAAAGAAGACATTATAGAGAGCGTTGAGGGCAGCCTTAAGAGGCTTGATATGGATTATCTTGATGTGCTTCTTCTTCACAGGCCGGACCTTTTGTTTGATCCGGTTGAGGTGGCAGAGGCATTTGACAGGCTGGAAAAAGAGGGAAAGGTCAGATGTTTCGGGGTGAGCAATGTTACTCCGGGGCAGCTCGAACTTCTTAGAAAATATGTTAAACAGCCGCTTGTTATAAATCAGCTTCAGTTTTCTTTGGATCAGACCCAGCTTATTGACGGGGGCCTTTATATGAACAATATGACTACCGATAGATCGATAGACAGAGATAACGGGGTTCTTGATTATTGCAGGTTAAATGATATTACGATCCAGGCCTGGTCTCCGCTTCAGAAGGGGATGTTTGGCGGTTGTTTTATTGGTGACCCGGAATATAAAGAATTAAATGATGTTTTAAAAAAATTAGCTGATAAATATAAAGTCAGCTCAGCGGCTGTAGCAATAGCATGGATTTTAAGGCATCCGGCTAAAATTCAGACGATAGCCGGCACTATGAATAAGGGACATTTAAAGGATATCTGCGATGCAGCGAGCTTTAGGCTTACGCATCATGAATGGTACGAGTTGTATCTTGCATCAGGTAAGTTCCTGCCATAGTATTTTGTTGGTTAACATAAAAATGGACCATAGTCCCGGGGGCAGTGGTCCATTTTTATGTTAACTGAAAAAAACGTAATTTTATAGGATTTTTTTACTGTGGTTTGCTTTTATATTATGTTTCAGTTGCCGCGGAAGAGCAGATTCGTTTTACGGTTGTTGTTGAAACCGCCATAACTCGAGAAATTTGTTTTATAGTCAGTCCCTTTTTCTTTAATATGCGAATATAGTTATTTCGCGTAACTCGCGGCAGAGCAGCGGTGGCAGAAACGGATGGAAGTCCGGTTACCTCTTTATAAATTCTAAGAGCATCTTCATCAGTCATATAATTACTTTTTTTCTCAATAAAAGAAAATGATTTTTCATCAATAAGATTAAAATTATGAGCGAAGAAACGATGCAGAGCTTCTTTGCTGCCAAATAAGTTGATGGCATAAGTAACATTTACAAGGGGATTATGGGCACCATAATAAGCATTGAAACTGCTCCAGCGGTACTCAGAAGGTACAAGGCAGACGCCGGCTTTGACTGGATTGTTATGAATATAGATCAGTGTATATAGAAAATAGTGCTCAGATTCCACAACGAAACTGCTGTATCTTTCCTGAAAGAGCGAACCGGATCGTTCATATTTTTTGTTGTACCATTGGACAAACTTTGAGCCAAGGCTCTGGAAGAATAAAGATATGTTGTTCAAATCGGAACGCAGCATAAAATGGACGTGAGTATCCATTACACAATAGGCTAATATATCAATACCATATTTTTCCTTACTAATCGATAAGGTTGAAAGAAATTTGAGATAGTCGGAGTTCTCTTCAAAAATGATACGATGATTAATAGAACGAAGTATGATATGATATATGCCAGTAGAACTAGTACGTCTATGTTTTCTTGGCATAAGTACTCCTTTAAAAGAATTTTATAGAATTGTTAATAGTAAGTTGATTATATTATCAATTTTGGAAACTTACAATAGAGGAAATGAGTTCCGTGGATATAATAAATGGGTAAATGTCTCTCGCGGATATATATTAGGAGGAATTAAATGAAATTTGGATGGATAAATTTTGTTGGGGCGGCAATCGTTTTTCTGATGATGGTGCCGAATATTATTTACGCAAAAAAAAATAAAGATGAGAAGAATCACTGCATAAATCATTTTATGAATATAATAGAGCAGATTGGAAGATACGGCTGTATAGTGCTGATGTGGATGCCGCTTCTTATCTGGAAGTTTGGATTTAAAAGCGTATTTGAAATGGTCCTTTACGTGATAGGTAATTTGCTTCTTCTTTTTGCATATTATATTGTATTTGCGATTTATATGAGAAAGAAGCGCGCGGGGCTTGCAATGGCACTGGCTATAATTCCAAGTTTCATTTTTATATTTAGTGGTGTTTTACTAAGACACTGGCTGCTAGTGGTGTTTGCGGTGTTATTTTTCATAGGACATATATATGTAACCTGGCAAAATGCCAAATACTAGTTAACATAAAAATGAGCCATAGCCTCCGGGACTATGGCTCATTTTTATGTTAACTAACGATGCGGCCGAGTTCTTTAAGCATGGCCATGTCTTCTTTTATTGTGGCGCCGGATGTGGTGAGCATATTGCCTGTGATTGAAGCTGAGGCACCACATGAAAATGCCTTCTTTCCATTATCTTTCATAAGTATTCTTCCGCCTGCGAGACGAATGTCCGCATCAGGATTAATGAAACGGTAAATCGCAATGCAGCGAAGAATATCATTTTCACTGATCCTCTTAATATTTTCAAACGGAGTTCCAGGGATTGGAACAAGGGTATTAACGGGAATTGACTTGATATCCAGGGCTCTTAATTCAAAAGCCATGTCAATTCGGTCAATCCAGCCCTCCCCCATGCCAATGATACCGCCGGAGCAGACATTCAGTCCCGCGGCTTTTGCACGCCTGATATTTTCAATTTTTTCATCGTAGCTGTGGGTGCTGCAGACCTTTTCAAAATAATTTCTTGATGATTCAAGGTTGCAATGAACGTATTTAACGCCTGCATTTTTAAGGCGGATAAATTGCTCATCGGTTAAGAAACCAAGAGAGCAGCAAAGATTTATGTCAGCTTCGCGACTCATTTTCTCATAGATGGAAATGATCCTTTCAAAGTCAGCAGCTGATGGGCAGCGGCCAGAATTTACCATGGCAAAGCGCTTAACACCGGCGTCAGCGTTCGCTTTGGCAGTGGCGATCACGGTCTCGTCGGGAAGAAGAGAATGAACGTCACAGTTACATTTGTTATGGCCTGACTGGGCGCAGAATTTACAATCTTCACTGCAGCGGCCCTCAATGCCACTGATAATGGAGCAAAGGTTTACCTTATTTGCCATAAATGCGGCGCGGATCTTGTCCGCTTCCTGACAAAGAGTATCTAAATCGGCGTCGAGAAGAAGGAGAGCAGTTTCTTTATCTATCTTCTTACCGTTTATAATTTCCTGGCTAAGTTTTTTTAAATCTATCTTCATATTTTTAATCCTCGTTTCGTTTCTTACGACATATTATTTTAATAAAAAAAATCAATTTGTCAACCGGAAACTAAGTAATGGTTGACAAAAAAGGTGGAGCCGCTGCCAAGGTTAACATAAAAGTGGACCACTGCCCCCGGGACCTTGGTCCACTTTTATGTTAACTATGGCAGATTATTTCTGTTGTAAAAAGAGATAGAAAATATGTTATAATTCTAATGAATTAATGAAAGGCGGGGTTTTTATGAAGGGGAAAATCAAGATTAAATATATCATTATAATCTGTTTGATGATTCTTTTAGCGGTAGCTGTGGGATATATAATTTATATCAAGCTTACACCTAATAAACTGATGGTATCTTATGTTCAAACCAAAGAAGAAGTCTACAACATGGAGTGCGGTATCATTTATAATTCCAAGACATTCAGAAGTGCTGAAAAAACTACTATCAAATATGATATGGATAACCCAGTGTATCAGGAGTTGAGGGAAAAATACAATCTGATAGATCTTGCTGGAAATGGTTCTGAGTTCGACAAAGCAGTTAATCTTATGGATTATTTTTCAAATAAAATGGAACATGATGGAAATTTTTCTGGATATACGAAGGATATGAATGCGCTGTATCTCCTTGATTTTGCGCTGGGTGAAACAAAGCATGGTATTCACTGCAGGGCCAAGGCTCAGATCATGAATGAAGAATATCTGGCGCTGGGAATATATTCGCGTAAACTTTGGATAAACCCATTTTCAATTTATGATGGCGAATGCCATGTTGTAAATGAAATCTGGGACAGTAATTATAAGAAATGGATTATGTTGGACACGACTAACGATATTTATTGGATCGGTGAGGAAAATGTTCCTTTGTCCGCGCTTGAAGTAAGGCAGAAGTTTGCAGATCAGGAATTGGTTACTCCTGTTGTTCCGGGAGAAAGCACCGATGATCTTAATGAATTAAGGGAAAAGCATATGGATCTTATCCTTTATACGGCAAAGAACATGTCATATATGCAATACTTTTTAAATTATGGAATAGGAGAAGACGATATCATTTATTCGCTTTTGCCTGAAACTATGGAACCAGTGGATAGCTGTCTTATTTCTGAAGATACAGTTAAGGCACCACCAACACTTGAAGAATAATCCAGTTAACATAAAAATGAACCAAGGTAAATGGACCAAGGTGCCAGGCTACATGGCTCATTTTTGTATATAATTTTTTATGGGAGAAACAAAATGACTAAAGATATGTGGGAAACATTGGGTATTGAGGAAACAAAAGACCGAGAAACAATTCTCAATGCCTATAGAAACAAGGTTGTTACAGTAAATCCTGAGGATGATCAGGAAGGGTTCATGAAGCTTAGAGAGGCATATGAAGCTGCAATCAGGTTTGCAGAAAATGACTCTGAGAAAACTAAGAATCCAAACAATGAAATAAGATACTCTGATAATGATGAAGTAGATGCGGCAGTTAAGACTCATATTAAGAAACTAGAAGTAATCTATAATGATATTGATAAGAGAAGAAATCCAGAACTTTGGAGAGAATGGCTGGATGATGAGGTCTGCAAGAATCTTGACAGCGTAGATCCTATGTGTGAAGCACTTCTCGTTTTTTTGATGAAGAATCACTGTATTCCATTTAAAATGTGGAAAATGATGGATGAAAGATTTGGTTTTGTTGGTAACAAGGAGAATCTTTCAGAAAAATTCGCTGGGGAATATCTGGAATTCATCGAGATCCAGTGTAAAAACGATGATTATGGGGATTATGATGATTACTCAAAAAGAGACATTTACTATGAGTTTTTTTCTGATCTGATTCCTGAAATCTCGGTTTATGCAGATGAAAAAATTTATGAGGCAAGGGAATTCCCATATGCTGATGATGAATACATCAGTAATATGCTGAGGATTAGTGCTTATTTTAATGATTATTTTGACAACTACCTTTACTTTAAGAAGACGGGAGAGAAGGAGCATAAGGAGGAAATGGATAAGAGCATTACCTTTATCTCCAATATCCTTGAAAGATGTGACAGAGCTAAGATTTTCACTCCGGTTGAGCTTGGAGCAAGGATTCTTCTTCTTGAAATTGAGGGAAAATGTGACATGGCATTTAAGCTTTCAAAGGCAGTATTTGAGCGCTGGGAAAAGCTGCATTATTACGCCACAAATAATGCCATGAAGATTCTTATTAAGAACATTGATCGATTTGAAAATAAAACTGAGATACTTAATAAAATCTATGAAAAGGTTGAGAAACTTGAGGAGCTTCATCCTGAGTATAATTCAACAAAGAAAGTAAGATTCGCCCTTTTCATGCTGGATAACCAGTTTAAGGAAGCAGATGAAAAGATCAGAGAGGTCCTGAATGAAAATAGTAGTGACCTGGAGGCCGTAATCTTCTTTAAGATCGTTACGGATAAAGAAACAGAAATCTATAATGAGAATATGAAAAATGGCTCTGTGTCCGAACAGGAAAAGATGGATGCGGCTTTAAGATATTATCAGAATACGGATATTGATCACGCACTGTTAACCTTAAATAAGATTGAAGGAGATCAGGTGGATCAGTATGAATACCATAAGCTGTACAGCATTTGTTATTCTGAAAAGAAAAAATATGACTTGGCAGAGGAACATTTTAAAATATGGAAAGAATTGCTTGAGCAGATTGTAAACAGCAACGAACCCTTCAGTGAAAAAGATGAGGAAAAAGCTAAGAACGTCGCACAATGCTATATGAAATATGCTTTTTGCCTTGAAAAGTTAGGCAAAATAAAAGAAGCTGAGGAACTTTATAAAAAAGATATAGAATTTAGTAATTCACAAGCTGAGATAAGATTCAAGGAAGCTTACGGTAAATTCCTTCAGAATTGTAAAAGATATGATGAAGCTATGAGGATATGGGAGGAGTTTATTAAAAAACCTGATTTTGCCCTTCTTGGCTATATACATAGGCAGGAAACGGCATATAAAATGCAGCGCGGCCAGATGGTAGTTGATGATTACTATGAGATCATTAACAGATATAGATTATATCCTAAGGCATATTACTATGCGGCAGATGTATTTTATATTTATGATCAGATCGAAGAGGCTAAAAAGGTATTAGAAAATGCAAAAAAAGAAGGACTTTCAAGTGATCTGCTTAGAATGTTAAATGCCAGAATCCTTCGTACAAGGGGCTTTAATACATATGAGGAATATGCAAGGGGCCAGTCAGAGGTAACCCAGATCTACGATAAGGTCCTTAGAAATATCGAAGCTTCAAAGTATAAATATAGTAACGATAATGATGTGTCAGACGTAATGGATGAACTTGAGATGGTTTATGGCGAAGTGGCATCATTTTACTTAAGATTAGTTGATAGAAATAATAATAATATAGAATTAAATAAAGCTGAAGAGTATGTAAATAAAGGACTTTCAGTAAATCCTAAAGGATGGCGTCTGCTTTTAATTCTGGCGGATATAAAAGAAAAAAAGGGCTATAAGGCTGATGACATTTATAGAAAGCTTATGGATTATTATCCTAAAAGTGGTAATGCTTATTTTGAATATGCTAATTACCTTGAGCGTAAGAATCCTAGGGGAGTTCAGGAAGACAAATGCTTCTACTATGAAAAAACTATAGAATATGATTCAGAAAATATCGAAGCTTTAAAGAAACTGAAGGATATTTACATTTCAAAATATAGGAATAATAGAAATGATACCTCCCTCTATCGAAAAGCTGTTGATTATGCTAACAGAATGCTGAAATTAAATCCTGATGCACATTATTATGTGGAAAGAGGATTTGTATATTTAGACGGCGGTGACTTTGATTATGCTATTGCTGATGGGCTTTCAGCTATTGAAGCAGATCAGGATTATGGATATGCCTACAACATGCTGTGCAAGGTATATTACAGAAAAAATGATTTAGAAAAAGCCATTGAAAATGGAGAGAAAGCAATTAAACTGCTGAACAATGATGAGAATAGATTTTCTGCAGTATTCTATAACCTTATCAAGGCTTATGAAAAAGCAATGAGATACGATGAGGCCTTAGCAACACTTGATGAGGCTTTAAAGTATTATGATGAAGAGGAAAGTGATAGAGACATTTATGAAAGAATTTATCGAAAAAAGAAAGATAAAACAAATGCTCAAAAGTTAGGTACCAGAAGATTAAATATGGATCTTGTAGACTATAAAAAGACGAAGAACGGTTATTATGTAATTGCAGCATACTTAGAGCTTATTAAAACGAATATTATATTTAATGAGATAGAAGTCGCAAAGAGATTTGAAAAGGAGATGGAAAAGAAACTAAAGGAAATGGGTGTTTCCCCTGACGGAAAGAAAAAAAACTCAGATCTTAATGACAAAATGGTTTTTGACATTTTAAAATCTCTTGGATATTTTTATATGGATGTAAAAAGAGATTATAAGAAGGCATTAAAGTGTTATATGTCTTTGGAAAAAATGGATAAGCAAAGCAATGGAAAAATATATGATTATATGGAAAACATATATGATGAATATGCAATGTGTCTTTTATTCCTTAAAAAGAAGTCTCTTGCTAAAAAATATGCAGACAAGACTCTTGATATAATAAAACAAAAAGCAGGGTCTATTGAAAACTACACTAATGACTTTAATTATGGACCTCTTTATACATTCAAAGCTGGATGGATGCTTTATATCTCAGGAGATAAAGAAAGAGCAATGAAGTTACTTAGTAAAGGGGAAAATTGTACTCACTGTTGTCATTGTAATAAGTGTCGTTGTTATGACATAATCCTTGCCTATGCCCTTATAGCAGAAATAGAAAATAGAATAGATGATGCCATAAGACTCTACCAGGAAGCATATAAGATAGCACCGGATGATGTGGCTTTAACAGTGGCATTAAGATCTCTAGGCGCAATGTAAGTGGACCAAGGCAAAGTGAACCACTGCCCCCGGGACTATGGCTCATTTTTATGTTAACTATGTGGAGAATATATGGAAATAATTACATGTTTAAATGATAAAAATTCAAATGACATTCTTCGAACCATGCTGCAGGGCATGGATTATACAGTCCTTTCCGCTGAGGATGCGGGAATCAGGGCAAGTATCGGCGCGGCGGTTTCATTTTCACAAAAGGGATCTGTGGATCTTACTTTAATGCTGCCGGATGGGGCAAAGATCCATTTTAAAGCAACTGGAAATGAATTGTCCCAAGTTAACAACGTTCAAACCGAAAATCCTGGCATGGTAGGCAACTCTTCCGTAGAAAATGCCATGGCGCAGATAAAGCAATTCCTTGCAGAAAATCCAGAGATAGGACAATTGTCTGCAAAAAAGCAAAAAAATATTTATGATAGAGAGAAAAAAAGAAAAAAACTGAAAGAGTCAAAATAGGTTAATATGTGGGTTCCAAAGATTAATATAAAAGACGATAAAAAAAGAAGCATACTTTTTGTTCCGGCCATGCTGGACATGCATTTTCCGCTAATAAAGTATGCCTTCTATTCAAAAAATTATATCCCTGTGATAATGACAGAAGAAGATGGAATTACAGATCTTGGTATCAGATATGTCAATAATGATATGTGTTATCCCATTATCCAGATCGTTGGACAGATGATAAAGACCTTACAAAGTGGAAAATATAACGTAAACCGCGTGAAACTTCTTATGCCAACAGCAGGCGACGCCTGTCGTGGAGCAAATTATATAGGAGCTTTAAGGAGAGCTGTGAAACTTGCTGGATATTGCAATGTGCCTGTGCTTACTCTTAATGTAAGAGACTGCGAAAAAGATAGCATGATGAAATTTGATCTTCCTATGGTTTGGCGCGCGCTTTTTGGCCTTTTCTATGGAGATATCCTTATGATGCTTCTTTATCAAACAAGACCTTATGAAAAGACAAAGGGCGAAGCTGACTCTTGTTGGGAAAAATGGATCAAGCGGCTTTCATATGACATGATAAGGGGCAGAAATCTATCACTAGGAGCGATGCGTAAGAATTTCAGACTCATTTCAAAGGATTTTGCCGCTATCAGGGAAAATGACACATGGCACAAAATAAAAAGAAAACCCGTTGTAGGAATAATAGGGGAACTTTATGTTAAATATTGCCACTTGGGAAACTGGGATCTGGTAGATTTTATTGAAAAAAATGGAGCCGAGGCCGTTGGATATATGAAACATGGCGTAAATAAAGTATTTGCGGCTCAGCCATTTGGCTGCATGGTAAATCATTGCGCCGGAAGAGGGCTTTATCCTTCTTTAGCAAGAAAATATAAGTGTGCAAATATTGTCAGCGCTGACGTAGATTCCAGCGCATCAAAATTAAACTATTACAATCGACTTTTAATGTTGCTTAACTAGTATAGGTTAACATAAGAATGGACCTAGGGGGACTGTCCCCTAGCTCCATTCCCCCTAGGTCCATTCTTATGTTAATCATTTTATTTCGATTGGTTTTCGTACTGAGCTTCTTTTTCTTTATGTTTTCTTATTATCTCTTTCTTTTTCTCATCCCATTCTTTTCCGTCTAAAGGATAAAATAAAATTGAAATGCCACTGATGATAAGAGAGATGGCAGGAACTATCATCCAGGCGATAAGAAGTCCTTTTTTTGCTCTTTCTGACTGAAGGCCGGCGCCAAGGCTCTGATCATAGCCGTAGGCTTTCCATATAGTAAGGAAAAGAGCCTGAGCGATACTAAGAGCAGGCTTTGTGATAAAACTGTTTATTCCGGCGTACATTCCCTCTCTTCTAAGCCCAGTTCTTGTTTCATCATAATCAATTACGTCGCCATTCATAAGTGGAACGCTGAACATGCATCCGGTGTAGCCAATACCAGCGCAGAAGAAACCAATAACTGCAACAAATGTAACATTTCCGAAAAATGCCATCATGAGGCAGGCAAGCCCAAATTCAAAGCAAAGGAAGAGCAGCGATTTTTTAACTCCCAGCTTATTTGTCATGATCTTAAAAATAAACATTCCAGCCACAGCCCCGATAACCATTGGGATGTAGCAAAATTCCATTTTAATATTAGTCTCTGCAAAATAATATAAAACTCCCTGCATAAGCGCAGTGTTTATCAGCTGTGTGGTAAAGGACAAAACCTCAAATATAAGAAATGGCTTATTCTTAAAGCATTCTGCCAGAGCCTTGAAAAATCCAGGTTGTTCCTCGTCTTTTACATAATCAAGTTCTTTATAAAAATAAGTTGAAACGAAAATGATCACTGCAGCGACAACGCCAATCCCCAGCAATACAAGCCTAAACACCGTTGGGTCCGCTTTTGGATCCGGCTCGATAAGCGGAAGCAGCACCATAGGGCCTCCCAGGGAAATGACTCCGAATATTATCTTAAAGATAAAAATGGAAGCGCGAGTCTTATTGTCCACTGTCATTTCATAGGGCATAACGTAAAGAGCAGTTGCGATTGCGGTATATAAGGTGTCGAATAAGAAAAGCATCGCCAGCATCTGGATCGACATGGCAATCTGGCTCTTTCCGAAGAGATAAGGAACCCACATCAGGATAAATATCAGTCCGTAAAATGGCGCTCCGTATCGAATATAAGGCACTCGGCGGCCGATTTTTGATTTGGTATGATCGGAAATGAACCCGAACAAAGGGTCATTTATGGCATTCCAGATGGCGAAGAGCAGCCATACTATTGAGGCATATTCAGTGCTTAGCCCCATCCATTTGGTGTAAAAATATGTCATCCCACCGCCAGTAACAATGCCGCACAACACACCGCACATGCTATCTGCCGCGGATAACCATAACTTTGAAGAAAGCTTTACTTCACTTTCCTTGATATCCTTCATACTTCTTCCCTCCATTTAAGCATCATAATACTTGCCTCGTTATATTAAACAATGAAAATTGAATTTTAAATTATAAATTGTTTAATATGTACAATTTAATGATACTATATTGTAGGAAATCAGTTTTTCAAATTTCACCATAAAAAATGCAAATTAATTCATAAAAATGAGCCATGG
>JAFOIV010000108.1 GCA_017420535.1 Eubacterium sp.
CTCGCAATTCCTAAACTGCATTCGTGTTCCCGGACTTCGTCCTCCACACTCATGCAGTTTCAATTCATAAGAAAAAAATCAGCGTTTCATGCAAGCATGACGCTGATTTTTTTCTTTGAATTTTATTTAGCACATGATTGGGCTGACGCTTATGGTGATTTCCTCGAGGACGTCAAGGAGAACGCGTACAGTATCAAGTGATGTAAGCATTGTTACTGAGTTAAGGGTGGCACACTTTCTAATCTCTACACCATCTTCGTAGTGGACACCTGAAAGTACGGCACGTGTGTTGATTACGTAACTTACATAGCCGGCGCGGATTGAATCAAGGATTTCTGTGCTGCCTTCTGAAAGCTTACGACGTACTCTTGTCTTGATTCCTCTCTCACGGAGATAATCTGCTGTTCCTATTGTAGCTTCAATGTTAAAGCCCATGTCATAGAAACGCTGGATAAGTGGGAATGCTTCTTCCTTATCTTCATCAGCAAGTGTTACCATTACTGTTCCATAGTTCTGAACTCTCATGCCAGAAGCGATCATAGCCTTGTAAACGGCTCTGTGGATCTTCTTGTCGTAACCGATTGCTTCACCTGTAGATTTCATTTCTGGTGAAAGATATGAATCCATACCCTGAAGCTTTGAGAATGAGAAGGCTGGTGCCTTAACGTAGTATCTGTCACTCTTCTTTAATTCACGGTTGGCGTATCCCTGGCTTTCTAATGACTGACCAAGCATTACGTATGTTGCTATATCTGCAAGATTGAATCCTGTTGCCTTTGAAAGGAAAGGAACTGTTCTTGAAGATCTTGGGTTAACCTCGATGATGTAAACATCCTCGCCATCAACGATGAACTGGATATTGTAAAGTCCACGGATGTTAATAGCAACGCCAAGTTTTTCTGTATAATCAACGATTGTATCGATTACATGCTGTGAAAGTGAGTATGGTGGGTATACGCTGATTGAGTCACCTGAGTGTACACCGGTTCTTTCAACCAGTTCCATGATGCCTGGGATAAATACGTCCTTGCCATCACAGATAGCATCAACTTCTACTTCCTTACCTCTGATATATTTATCAATAAGTACAGGCTTTGTGTCATCAACTGCAAATGCAGCCTCAAGGTAAGAATGAAGTCTGTCCTGCTTAGCAACAATCTGCATTGCACGTCCACCAAGTACGAAACTTGGACGAACAAGTACTGGATAACCGATCTCTTCAACTACCTTCATTCCTTCTTCTACGCTGTTAACAGCATATCCCTTAGGTCCTGGGATATTAAGTTCCTGAAGAAGGTTCTCGAAAATGTCTCTGTCCTCAGCTCTATCGATGGCATCTGAATCTGTTCCAATGATAGGAACTCCTCTTTCAGCAAGTGGAGCTGCAAGGTTAACTGCTGTCTGACCCCCGAGAGATACGATAACACCATCTGGCTTCTCGTAATCAATGATGTCCATAACATCTTCAACGCAGAGAGGCTCGAAATAGAGCTTATCAGATGTTGTATAGTCAGTAGAAACTGTCTCTGGGTTGTTATTTATGATGATAGCTTCATAACCTGCATTTCTGATTGTCATAATGGCATGAACTGATGAATAATCGAATTCAACACCCTGTCCGATACGGATAGGACCTGCACCAAGAACTATGATCTTCTTGTTATTTGTAACGATTGATTCATTTTCTTTTTCATTTCCTGTTGAAATGCCATCGTATGTTGAATAGAAATATGGTACATAACTTGCAAACTCTGATGCACAAGTATCGATCATGTTATAAACAGGCATGATACCATTTTCTTTTCTCATGTCGTAGACTTCGATTTCTTTCTTGCCCCATAACTTGGCAATCTCTATATCTGAGAAGCCCATTTCCTTGGCCTTCTTTAACTCTGTAAGATCGTCCTTCTTCTGAAGGAGGACTTTTTCTTCATCTACAATATTCTTTATCTTCTCAACGAAGAATTTGTCAATTCTGTTATTTGCTATGATCTCATCGATAGAAACACCTCTATAGAGGAGTTCTGCTATGGCATAGAATCTGTCATCTCTGCCTTCTTTAATATATTCAATAAGATCTTCCTTAGAAGTTTCAAGGAATTTGTCTGTATGAATATGGTAAACGCCGATTTCAAGAGATCTAACAGCCTTAAGTAAACTTTCCTCAAGAGTACGGCCTACACTCATAGTCTCACCAGTAGCTTTCATCTGAGTACCAAGCTTATTCTCAGCATCTGCAAACTTATCAAATGGGAATCTTGGCATCTTTGTTACTACATAGTCAAGTGATGGCTCAAATGAAGCAACTGTATTTACAAGCTGGATCTCATCAAGTGTAAGACCAACACCGATCTTTGCTGAAACGCGGGCGATTGGGTAACCGCTGGCCTTTGAAGCAAGAGCTGATGATCTTGATACACGAGGATTTACTTCGATAACATAGTACTGGAATGATACTGGATCAAGAGCGAACTGAACGTTACATCCACCTTCGATCTTAAGAGCTCTGATAATTCTGAGAGCTGAGCTACGAAGCATCTGATATTCCTTATTTGCAAGTGTCTGTGAAGGACAAACTACTACAGAGTCACCTGTGTGAACACCAACTGGATCAATATTTTCCATATTACAGATAGTAATGGCTGTATCATTTTTATCGCGCATTACTTCGTATTCGATTTCCTTATAACCCTTGATTGATTTCTCAATAAGTACTTCATGAACTGGTGAAAGCTTAAGAGCGTTCTTAAGAACTGTTTCAAGTTCTTCTCTGTTGTCAGCAAATCCACCACCTGTTCCACCAAGTGTGAAAGCAGGACGAAGAACTACAGGATATCCGATTTCCTCAGCAACCTTGATACCTTCTTCCATAGAATGAACTGTATCTGATGGTGGAACCGGCTCTCCTAATTCTTCACAAAGCTGTTTGAACATCTCACGGTCTTCAGCACGCTCAATTGATTCTGAGCTTGTACCAAGAAGTTCAACCTGACACTCTTTTAATACGCCCTTCTTTTCAAGCTGCATCGCAAGGTTAAGACCTGTCTGTCCACCGATACCAGGAAGGATAGCATCTGGTCTCTCGTGACGAACAATCTTAGCAAGGAACTCAAGGTTAAGAGGCTCCATGTAGATCTTATCTGCCACATTTTTATCTGTCATGATAGTAGCTGGGTTAGAATTGCAAAGGATAACTTCATATCCTTCTTCTTTTAAGGCAAGACAAGCCTGTGTACCAGCGTAGTCGAACTCTGCTGCCTGTCCGATTACGATAGGGCCTGAGCCGATTACAAGGATTCTGTGAAGGTCTGTTCTCTTAGGCATTTGTCTTTACCTCCTCTATCATCTTAACGAAATCTTTAAAAATATAATAAGCATCTTCTGGACCAGGAGCTGCTTCAGGATGGAACTGAACGCTCATTACATGGTCTTTTTTACATATAACACCTTCATTTGTATTATCAAGAAGGTTAACATATGCAACTTCAAGTGGAGTATTTTTAAGGCTTTCATCATCAACAGCATATGAATGGTTCTGTGATGTGATATCAACTCTGCCAGTTGAAAGCTGCTTAACAGGATGGTTACCACCTCTATGTCCAAACTTAAGCTTATATGTCTTTGCACCGTAAGCAAGAGAAATAATCTGATGTCCAAGACAGATACCCATGATAGGATATTTGCCTATAAGAGCTTTGATAGTAGCGATTGTCTCTGGCACATCAGTTGGATCACCAGGACCATTTGAAATGAATACTGCATCAGGATTCATAGCGATAATCTCATCTGCAGTGATATTATAAGGAACCACTGTAACATCAAGTCCCAGCTGAACCATATCACGCACGATATTCTGCTTCATACCGCAGTCGATCGCTACAATGTGATAATGTTCCTTAGCTTTTCCTGTCTCAACAAGGTAATGGATAACATTCTTTGTTGAAACCTTTGCTACGCTGTCATGTGGTATTTCTGTTTCTGCCAGCTTTTTTAATCCTTCTTCTTTAGTTGTATCTGCTGATGTGAGAAGAACTTTCATACTACCTACATCTCTGATCTTTCTTGTAAGCAGTCTTGTGTTTACCCCTTCGATACCAGGGATCTTGAATTTCTGCATTGCTTCAGCAAGTGTCATGCTGCATCTAAAATTAGAGGGAGCATCACAGTACTCATGTACGATCAACGCTCCCAATTTAAAACCAGATGACTCATAGTCATCTACATTAATTCCATAATTACCAATAAGAGGATATGTCATTACGACTGCCTGATTCGTATAAGACGGATCAGATAAAATCTCCTGATATCCTACCATTGAAGTATTAAATACAATTTCAAAAACATAATCACCTAATGGCTGAGAGTCCTCACCCATATAGCCGAATGCTGTTCCTTCGAAGACACTTCCGTCTTCCATGATGATTTTTCTTTTCTGCTTTTCCATCCGTTTTTTACCTCAAAAATTACAAAAAAAAATCTATAGTTCCAAAACTCTAATGTCTTATTTTACAGTTCAGATAACTTCTTGTCAAACCTATCTTTACGAGTATCGCTAAAAATTTTAGTTGGATACTTTCCTGTAAAGCACGCAGTGCAGATTTTATCAGTATTTGCCAGTTCTTTAAGAGATTCCACCGGGAGGTAAGCCAGGGTATCAGCACCGATCATTTTACAGATTTCTTCTGTGGAATGACTTACAGCAATAAGTTTTTCTCTTGAATCAATATCTGTTCCATAATAGCAAGGATTAAGGAAAGCAGGCGCTGATATTCTCATATGGATCTCCTTTGCACCGGCTTCACGTATCATTTCTATAATCTCACGGCTTGTGGTTCCACGTACGATGGAATCATCAATAAGAACCACCCTTTTATCCTTTACAGTGCTTATAACTGGAGCTAACTTCATCTGAACAAGACGAGTTCTTCCTGCTGATTCAGGGGCGATAAATGTTCTTCCTATATATTTATTCTTGATCATTCCGATTCCATATGGAATTCCTGACTCAAGGCTGAAACCTAAGGCTGCATCAAGTCCTGAATCTGGCACGCCAACAACTACATCAGCTTCCACTGGTGCATTTTTAGCGAGAATCCTGCCGGCCTTGATACGGGAGTCATGAACTGATACTCCATCGATCACTGAATCAGGACGGGCAAAATAAATATTTTCAAATATACATGATGATCTTTCCTTTGTTCCGCAAAGATCAGTTATAGACTTCATTCCGTCTTCATTAAATACAAGCATTTCTCCTGGAACTATGTCTCTAACAAATCTAGCTCCAACAGCATTGATAGCGCAGCTTTCTGAAGCTACAACATATCCACCATCAGGAAAAACCCCATAGCAAAGTGGTCTGAATCCATTTGGATCACGGACAGCTATCATTTTAGTTGGAGACATGAAGCAAAGGGAAAATGCTCCATCCAACCTCTTAACTGCTGATGCTATGGCTTCTTCTATAGAAGGTTTCTTTAATCTTTCTCTTGTTACAAGATAAGCGATTATCTCTGTATCGCTGGAAGTATGGAAAATGGCTCCATCCTCCTCTAATTCATCACGAAGAACAGCTGCATTGCTGATGTTACCATTATGAGCAAGAGCAAGGCGGCCCTTCTTGTGATTTATCTCTATAGGCTGGCAGTTTCTTCTTTCATTTCCACCAGTAGTACCATATCTTACATGTCCCACGGCAATTCTTCCCTTAGGGAATTTCTCCATTACGTCATGAGTCATTACTTCACTTACAAGTCCTAAATCTTTATGTGATGCAAATATACCATCATCATTAACTACGATACCGCAACTTTCCTGTCCTCTATGCTGAAGCGAAAAAAGACCATAGTAAACGATATCAGCTACATTTGTGATTTCCTTTGAATAAATTCCGAATACTCCGCATTCCTCATGAATTGCCATGTTTTTTCTCCCGTTGTTATACTTTGTTAAATAAAAATACAGTTACAATTAGTTGTTTTTCTTCTTATTATTAAGTGCTGCTTCTATAAACTTGGTAAAGAGTGGATGTGATCTGTCAGGACGTGACTTAAATTCTGGATGGAACTGAACTCCCACATGGAATGGTCTGTCAGTAATCTCTACAGTTTCAACAAGTCGCTTATCTGGTGAAAGTCCAGAAAGTGTAAGTCCTGCCTGTTCAAGAACTTCTCTATATTCATTATTAAATTCATATCTATGTCTGTGACGCTCACTGATTGAAACAGTTCCATCAGGATTTACAACTGTACCCTTAGTCTCCTCATGACTTTCTTCAGCTAAAGACTCACGGTAAGCTTTTTCTATAACTGTTCCATTCTTAAGATCGCAAGGATAAGCACCAAGACGAAGTGTTCCACCCTTATCAATCTCATCGCTCTGACCTGGCATAAAATCAATGACCTTATTTTTGCAAAGTTCATTGAATTCGCCGGAATTTGCATCAGCTATTCCTGCCACGTGTCTTGCATATTCAATAACAGCTATCTGCATTCCAAGACAGATTCCAAAATATGGCACATTATTTTCTCTTGCAAATTTTGCTGCCTGGATCATTCCTTCGATTCCTCTTTCACCAAAGCCGCCAGGCACTATGATTCCATCAAGATGTCCTAACTTTTCTTTAGCATTATCTTCTGTGATCTGTTCTGAATCGATCCATTCAATATTTACTTCTGCTGAATTTGTATAACCTGCTGATCTAAGGGCTTCAGCCACTGAAAGATAAGCATCATGTAACTCTACATACTTACCAACGAGACCGATGGTAACATTTTCCTTAAGACTATGGATTCTCTCTACAAGGCCCTTCCACTTAGTAAGATTTGGGGCTGGAGCATCAATATGAAGCTTACGGCATACTACATCTGAGAATTTTGACTTATCCAGCATAAGTGGTGCTTCATAAAGTGAAGGGAGAGTTAAATTCTCTATTACACAATCCGGTTCTACATTGCAGAACATCGCAATCTTCTTAAAGATTGAATCTTCAAGAGGCTCGTCACAACGAAGCACAAGGATATCAGGACATACTCCCATACCCTGAAGTTCTTTTACTGAATGCTGTGTAGGTTTTGACTTATGCTCATCTGAACCACTAAGAAATGGTACAAGTGTAACATGGATGAAAAGAGAATTCTCTCTTCCAACCTCAAGGCTTATCTGACGCACAGCCTCAAGGAATGGCTGAGATTCGATATCACCTATTGTTCCACCAATCTCAGTGATTACCACGTCTGCATTAGACTTCTTTCCAACGCTATATACGAAATCCTTGATCTCATTTGTTACGTGAGGGATTACCTGTACTGTTGATCCAAGATATTCTCCTCTTCTTTCCTTATTAAGTACATTCCAGTAAACCTTACCTGTTGTAAGATTTGAGTACTTATTTAAATCTTCATCGATAAATCTTTCATAATGTCCAAGATCTAAGTCTGTTTCTGCTCCATCTTCAGTTACATATACTTCGCCATGCTGAAATGGACTCATGGTTCCTGGATCTACATTAATATATGGGTCTAATTTCTGTGATGCTACTTTAAGTCCTCTTGCCTTTAACAGTCTTCCCAGAGATGCTGCTGTAATTCCTTTTCCGAGTCCTGATACGACTCCGCCTGTAACAAAAATATATTTTGTCATGTTTATTGGGTCCTCCAAATATATATAAAATTTAATTTTTCCGTAGCACATCTCGCCAACTTTCGTTCGCTCGATGATGCGGTCTCGCCAAGGGCATATATCTGCTTCCAGCAGATATATCAACTATATAAGCAGTCCTTTTCATATAAATATGAAGGACTGCTTATATAGTTAATATATGCTCCGCATATATGACTTTGGCTCGACTTCGCACAAAAAAAGGCAAAGAGGTCCTTGATTTCCGAAAGACCTCTTTGCCTTTTTACTCGCCTATTCTACTCCTGCGAAATATCACTGTCAATAATTTTTTTTAATAATTCTTCTAAATTTTTCCCTCTGCATCTATCTTCGTCAGCTTCCCATTATAAAAAATATAAGCCCGTTTTCCAATGCCTTTCAGTATTAGAAAACAGGCTTTATATATGCTCTCTCGACTTTATTATTTCTAAAGAATAGAAATTAAGGATCTTAGTCTACGCTAAAAAGTAATTTAGCATATGAAGGATATGGCCAGTTCTTCTCTGGAACGTTCTTTTCTGCATCATCAGCTGGTGCTCTAAGTTCATCCATGAGAGGAAGTACTTTATCTCTTATTGCTTCTGACTGAGCCTTGATATCTTCTATCTTTGTAACTTCATCGATAGTAGCAGCTAATTCATCAGCTTTTTCTGAGATAAGATCAATATCCTTAGAAAGAATATCGATAACCTTTGACTCATACTTGCCTGCTCCAATGCCAAGTCCCTTCTTAACAGACTCTGTATTTATAAGAGATGACTCGTAATCGTAAATTGCAGGAAGGATGTTCTTTGTTGCCATATCAACCATTGTTCTTGCTTCAATAATGATTGTCTTATTATAGTTATCAAGTAAGATCTCTTCTCTTGACTCAAGCTCGCTTGCTACATAAACCTTAAGTCCTGTAAGCATATCCATGTTCTTCTTATCTGTAAGATGTGGAAGAGCATCTGGAGTTGTTCTGTAGTTTGAAAGGCCACGCTTAGCAGCTTCTTCAAGCCAGGAATCATCATATCCATTTCCATCGAAAATGATTCTCTTATGTTCTTTGATTGTCTTCTGAATAAGCTTATGAAGCTCACTTTCGAAGTCAGTAGCATTTTCAAGGATATCAGCATATTTCTGAAGTACACTTGCAACTGCTGCGTTAAGCATGATGTTTGCACATGCGATTGAATTCTGGCTACCAAGCATTCTGAACTCGAACTTGTTACCTGTGAATGCAAATGGTGATGTTCTGTTACGATCTGTTGAATCGCGCTTGAATAATGGAAGAACATCAACGCCAAGTTTCATAGGCTTCTTAGCGACTCCGCCGTAAGGTGCATCTTCTTCAATTGCCTTAAGAACTCCTGTAAGTTCATCTCCAAGGAACATTGAAACAACTGCTGGAGGTGCTTCGTTAGCACCAAGTCTATGATCATTTCCGGCAGTAGCTACTGTGATTCTAAGAAGATCCTGATATTCATCAACTGCTTCGATAACTGCTACAAGGAATGTAAGGAACTGAGCATTTTCATATGGTGTCTCACCAGGTGAAAGAAGGTTTACACCTGTGTCTGTAGCCATTGACCAGTTGTTGTGCTTACCTGATCCATTTACGCCTTCAAATGGTTTCTCGTGAAGGAGACATACAAGGTCATGCTTAAGTGCAACCTTCTGCATGATCTCCATTGTAAGCTGGTTCTGATCTGTAGCAAGGTTTGTTGAAGAATAGATTGGAGCAAGTTCATGCTGTGCAGGAGCAACTTCATTATGCTCTGTCTTTGCAAAGATTCCCAACTTCCAAAGTTCTTCATTTAAATCTTCCATGTAATTTGTAACTCTTGTTGGAATTACACCGAAGTAATGATCTGAAAGTTCCTGTCCCTTAGGGGCTGGAGCTCCGAAAAGTGTACGGCCTGCAAACTTAAGGTCAGGTCTCTGGTCGTACAACTTCTTATCTACAAGGAAATATTCCTGTTCAGGTCCAACAGATGTACGAACACACTTTACATCTTCATTTCCGAAAAGCTTTATAACTCTGAGTGCCTGCTTATTAAGTGCTTCCATTGATCTAAGAAGTGGAGTCTTCTTATCAAGAGCCTGTCCGCCGTATGAACAGAAGGCTGTTGGAATGCATAAAGAATTTCCTTTGATAAAGGCATAAGATGTTGGGTCCCATGCTGTATAGCCTCTTGCTTCAAATGTAGCTCTAAGTCCACCTGATGGGAATGATGAAGCATCTGGCTCGCCTTTGATAAGTTCCTTACCTGAGAACTCCATGATGACTCTTCCATCTGCACCTGGTGTGATAAAGCTGTCATGCTTTTCAGCTGTGATTCCTGTCATAGGCTGGAACCAATGTGTATAATGTGTAGCTCCCTTTGAGATAGCCCACTCTTTCATAGCCTGAGCAACTTCATTTGCAAGGCTGATATCAAGCTTTGCGCCCTCATCGATTGTCTTTCTGAGAGAAGCATAAGCCTCTGGTGAAAGGCAACCCTTCATTGTTCTGTCATCGAAAACAAGTGTTCCGAAATACTCTGGTACTGAACTCATGATATATATCCTCCTAATTAATTATCTTACTTAAAATAATGAATCGTCTATACTCGACTCGATGTCGCTTCTCATCTCGCCCTCTCTTCGTGTCGGCTCGATCACGCTTCGCATCTCGCCCTCTCTTCGTGTCGGCTCGATCACGCTTCGCATCTCGCCTTCCCTTCGCGTCGACTCGATCACGCTTCGCATCTCGCCTTCCCTTCGCGTCGGCTCGATGTCGGATATTCGTCAAATGTCATTTGACGAATATCCTTCCCCTTGACCTAAAATGTAATAATTTGCATGCAAGCATGCATTATTACATTTTAGGTCAAGGGGAAGCGTGGTCATGACGCTTGTCTCATTATCAACGCAAAAAGGCGCTTTCCGGGTGTTATCCGAAAAGCGCCTTTGCTTTTATGTTCGTTATAGTACTCTTTTATCATTTAGTTGTCAACAAATTTTTTCACAAATAATCGTAAAGCGAAAAAAATACAGTGATTAATAACCCTTTCAAATCTTTATCACCATAAATGAAATCACTTACATAAATTTAATAACATTGGCGTATACAGTATTCCGTTGTAATCAGACTGTACGTCCATATCTTCAAAACCAAGCGCATGGTAGAATCCTATCGCATATGGCGATGCATTGAGTTTCAATTCTTTTTCGCCTCGCTGCTTTAGTTCAGAAATTACCATTTCAAAAAGTGCTTTTCCTATCCCCATTCTATGATATTTTCCATCAACAAATGCACAAGATACCGTGTTATTACAAGATAGGATCAACACACCCACCAATTCATTTTGGACGAATGCGCCAAACATAATCTCTTCACCATTTTTTATTTTATTCCTAAAGCGTTCTCCATCTATATATGTTGAATTAAAAAAATCAATTCCTTCCTTGGTATAGTAAGGAGCCACATATTTCTGAAAAACTTTCCATATAAGATTAAGTCCCCTATCTATGTTTTCAGTTAATATCCGTTTTATAATTATGTTCATGTTTGCTATATTCCTTATCACCCCAATTTACTTTCATAATCTAGTAATACCACTTCAGGTTAAAAAAGTAAATTGACGTAATGATCATTTGTTTAGTATCCTTGCTTTTTTTTTAATTTATAGATATAATTTATTCACCGAAATCAATTTCGCCGAAATGCATTTCGGTGAAATCGATTTCGGCATTTTATAAAAAGGAGGTCATAACATGCAAGACGTATTTAGAGGAAGAAAAACTGAATTAAGAATTCTTGATAAAAAATATAAAAATCCCGGTTTTGTAATGACTGTTTTATATGGTCGCCGTCGTATCGGAAAGACAAAACTGATCAATAAATTTATACATGATCATGATTGCAGAAGCATTTCATTTACAGCCGTCGAACGCGGTGAAACTGAGTTATTATCGATGATGACTGAATCAGTATTAAATGCCCTGTCTCCGGAATTGGTTGGAACCATTAGCTTTAATAGCTTTGAAAACCTTTTTGAATATATCGGATCAAAGGCAGAAAAAGAAAGATTGATTTTCTTTATAGATGAATATCCTTATCTTGCAAAACAATGCCCTTATATACAATCAATTCTTCAAAAAGTGATAGACACTAAGTGGAAAAAAGGAAAACTCTTTTTTGTTATATGCGGTTCACTGGTTAGTTTTATGAAGGATGAAGTCTTAGCAGAATCGGCCCCTTTGCACGGCAGAAGCGATCTTGAATTAAAGCTAAGACCCTTCAATTATCTTGAAACCGCAGAATTTCTAAATAACTACACAAATGAAGAAAAAGCCATCTGCTACGGTCTTACAAATGGTGTTGCAAAATACATTGAACAGTTTGATACCTGTAACTCATTAGAAGATAACATCATTGAACAGTTTTATTCCATCGGTGGATACTTTTCAGAAGAACAGATTAAAACCATAATTACAAACGAAAAACAAAATCCAGCTTTATACAACTCTATTATTTCAGCTGTTGCCACTGGCCATACTAAAAATAGCGAGATTGCCTCATATGTAGGAGTTGATGACGTTACCTATCCATTAAAAGTTCTAGTCAAAGCTGAATTATTAGAAAAAAGAGTTGCCAAAAAACCATATTATATCCTTAACGACAGTATGATAGAGTTTTGGTTCCGCTATGTAAATAGAGCTACCAGCCTTATAAATGCTGATAATGGTGCTTCATATTATTATTCATCCGTTAAAGATCATTTACATGATTTTATGGAAAAAATCTTTGAGAAAATGGCGAAAGAATATCTAATGTCTCATGCAGGGCAGGACAATCTACCTATTCTCACAGATATTTCAGATTATCAAGAGACTGTTCTTGATGAAAACAAAAAACAAAAACAGATTGAAATAGACTTACTTGGTAAGAATGGAAACAAAATTCTTTTGGTTGGCGAATGCAAGTTTAAAAACTCTCAGTTCGACAAAACAGAATATGATAAATTAATGGATAAGATCAAATATATTCCTGCCAATAATCCTTTGATCTGTATCTTTTCCCTTGGTGGTTTCTCTGATCATGTTAGCGAAAACGCGCGAGAATGTAAACTTATCACCTTAGATGATATGTATTAAAAACAACAACTAAAAAACTCCTTACCGGCTCATCCCATAAAAAGGGCACCTATTGATATGCACCCTCTTTACCATACAAAGCAGTAAGGAGTTTTTTATTATATATACGTTTTTAATATCCCATCAGATATTTATCTACCTCAGCGGCAGCTGACTTACCTTCCACTATGGCATGAACAACCAGAGACTGGCCTCTATGCATGTCTCCTGCTGTAAATACCTTATCTACATTTGTAAGATAGTCCTCCTCTTTTGTTTCAACTACATTTCTTTCAGTTCTCTTAACCTTAAATGCATCTGTTACATAGCTTTCACAGCCTGTGAAACCTGCTGCAATAAGAAGAAGATCACATGGGATCTCTTTTTCTGTTCCCGCTTCTTCAACCAGGCTTCTTCCTTCAAAATGTACCTTAACTGTAACTATCTTCTTAAGTTTTCCGTCTTTATCAGTCTCAACACTCTTTACAGTTGTTGAATACTCTCTTGGATCCTTGCCAAATACTGATATTGCCTCTTCATGGCCATAATCAGTCTTTTTTACCTTAGGCCACTCTGGCCATGGATTTGAGGCAAGTCTTTCAACAGGTGGTTCTGGCATCATTTCAAGGGCTATAACAGACTTTGCCCCCTCTCTCAGGCAGGTTCCGATGCAGTCATTACCTGTATCACCGCCACCAACGATAACAACATTCTTTCCGGCAGCTGTAATAAAATCAGCACTGTCGCTCTTTGGAAGCTCCCCAGGAAGTCTGTTCTTAGTTTTTAGGAGAGTCTTAGTAGTCTTAGTAAGAAAATCTACTGCAAGATACATGCCACTCTTTATCTTATCGATTCCCTCAGCACTGAGCCTTCTTGCTTCCTTAGCACCACAGCAAAGGATGATAGCGTCAAAATTCTTCTCTAATTCTCTTGGAGAAATGTCATTTTTACCCTTACCTCCAATATTTACGCCAGTCTTAAATACAACACCTTCCTCTTCCATTAAAGCTTTACGGCGAAGAATAACGTCCTTATCCAGCTTCATATTAGGGATTCCGAACATAAGGAGACCACCGATCTCTTCTTCACGTTCAAAAACAGTTACTGAGTGGCCTCTGTAATTAAGATCATCTGCCGCTGCAAGTCCTGCAGGACCAGCTCCTACAACAGCCACCTTCATGCCACTTCTTACCTTAGGTATCTCTGGCTTAACATATCCCCTCTTAAATGCCTCTTCGATTATAAAGAGCTCATTTTCATGGACTGTTACAGCTTTTCCATTAAGGCCGCACATGCATGCCTTCTCACAGAGTGCAGGACATACACGTCCTGTAAACTCTGGAAAATTGCTTATCTTATGAAGTCTGATATAGGCTTCCTTAATATGTCCCTTAAAAAGTTCATCATTAAATTCCGGAATAAGATTATGAAGGGGACATCCTGTTATCATACCTGAAAGCTTTACTGCTGACTGGCAAAGAGGGACGCCGCAATTCATACATCTGGCAGCCTGCATTGATCTTTTTTCTTCATCCATGGCAATATGGAATTCAGCAAAGTTTTTTAATCTATTTTCAGGGCTTACCATCTCATTATCTGTTCTTTCATAATCAAGAAATCCTGTCATTTTTCCCATTTCTTACGCCTCCTTAGCCTGCGATCTCATGAAATGCTTCTGTACGTGCATTGTCAGGTGTAAGTCCCTGATTCTCATACTTAGCGATAGTTGACATCATTATCTGGTAATCCTTAGGAACTATCTTCTTAAACATAGGAAGATATGTATCGAAATCAGAAAGTATCATCTCTGCTTTCTTTGATCCTGTTTCCTTATGATAATCAGTGAGTATTCCCTTTAATTCTTCTATATCATACTTATCAGTAACCTGATTTAAAGTATCAAGATCCTTATTCATTCTCTTATAAAGGCTATGATCTGTATCAAGAACATAAGCAATACCACCTGACATACCAGCTGCAAAATTCTTACCAGTCTGTCCTAAGATTACAGCACGTCCGCCTGTCATATATTCAAGTCCGTGATCGCCGCAGCCTTCACTTACAGCAATAGCCCCGGAATTTCTTACACAGAATCTTTCGCCAGCAATACCTGTGATATAAGCTTTACCAGAAGTAGCACCGTAGAGAGCTACATTTCCGATGATGATATTTTCATCAGCCTTATATCCCGCATTCTTTGGAGGTGTAACAATAAGCTTTCCACCTGAAAGTCCCTTACCAAAGCCGTCGTTTGCGTCTCCTGTAAGTCTTATGGTAAGTCCCTTAGGGATAAATGCACCAAAGGACTGTCCGCCGCCACCTATAGCATTTACTGTATAAGTATCATCCTCTAATGAAGATCCAAGTCTCTTTGTGATCTCTGAACCAAGGATTGTACCAAATGAACGGTCTGTACTAGAAACCTTAACTTCAACCTGTTTCTTTAACGCCTTTGAATTCTTAGATGCAAGTGGCTTTCCATCTCCGCTTATTCCAAGCATCTCTGGAAGGAGTATCTTCTCATCAAGAGTCTTATCAAGCTCGAAATCAAAGAGCTTGCTTCTATCAAAATGAGACTCCTTTGCGTCTGCAGTTTCCTGATTAAGAATTACTGAAAGATCCAGTTCTTCCATATATTTTCTAGGAAGATTCTTTCTTACCTGAAGACAATCTGTATGACCAACCATCTCATTTACAGTCTTAAATCCCAGTGAAGCCATGATCTGTCTAAGTTCCTCAGCTATATGAGTCATGAAATTCATAACCGCTTCAGGAGTACCCTTGAAGCATTTACGAAGCTTCTCGTTCTGGGTTGCGATACCTACAGGACATGTATCCTTTGAGCAGACTCTCATCATCATACATCCCATACATACCAGTGGAGCTGTAGCAAAACCGAATTCCTCAGCCCCCAGAAGAGCTGCAACTGCTACGTCTCTTCCACTCATTAACTTACCGTCAGTTTCTATCCTTACTCTGTTTCTAAGTCCATTTGCAATAAGACTCTGATGAGCTTCTGCAAGACCAAGCTCCCAAGGGAGTCCGGCATGGTGAACACTGCTTCCTGGAGCAGCACCAGTACCGCCATCAAATCCTGATATAAGGATTACTTCTGCACCGGCTTTTGCAACACCAGATGCAATTGTTCCAACCCCTGCTTCTGATACCAGCTTTACTGATATTCCTGCATTTCTGTTGGCATTCTTTAAATCATAGATAAGCTGAGCTAAATCCTCGATTGAATAAATGTCATGATGAGGTGGTGGTGAAATAAGGGATACACCCGGGGTTGAGAATCTTGTCTTAGCTACCCAAGGATAAACCTTCTTTCCTGGAAGATGTCCGCCTTCACCAGGTTTTGCACCCTGAGCCATTTTAATTTGGATCTCATTTGCACTAACAAGGTAAGCACTTGTAACGCCAAATCTTCCTGATGCCACCTGCTTTATGGCAGAATTCTTCTCTGTTCCGAATCTCTCAGCATCTTCTCCGCCTTCACCGGTATTGGATTTTCCACCCAGTCTGTTCATGGCAATGGCTAAGGTCTCATGAGCTTCCTTAGAGATAGAACCATAAGACATAGCACCTGTCTTAAATCTCTTAACGATCTCACTTACAGGCTCAACATCTTCTAACTTAACCGGCTTTCTCTTAGGAACAAACTCTAAGAGACTTCTTAAAGTATGAGGACGCTTAACATCATCCACCAGCTCTGTATATGCCTTAAAGTCTTCATCACTGTTAGTTCTTACAGCCTTCTGGAGCGCAAGGATAGTACATGGATCGTAGAGATGATCCTCTGCATCCTTACCGCTGCGAAGTTTGTGGTAACCTTCGCTGTCTAAAGAATCGTCAACTGAAAGTCCCATAGGATCAAAAGCCTTATTATGTCTATATGTTACATCTTCATTTATTTCCTTAAGTCCGATACCGCCAACACGACTTACGATACCGCTGAAACATTTGTCTACTAATTCTTCTGAAAGACCAACTGCCTCAAAGATCTTAGCTGACTGATATGACTGAATTGTTGAAATACCCATCTTTGCTGCGATCTTAACTACGCCTGAAAGAAGTGCATTATTATAATCTTCAATAGCTGTATGGTAATCCTTATCAAGAATGCCATTATCTATCATCTCAGTGATGCATTCATGAGCAAGATATGGGTAAATGGCTCTTGCGCCGAATCCAAGAAGTGCTGCCATATCATGTACATTACGTGGCTCACCACTTTCAAGGATAAGAGATACCGCAGTTCTCTTCTTTGTCCTTACTAAATGCTGCTCTACATATGAGACTGCCAGAAGTGAAGGAATTGGTAAATGATTCTCATCAACCCCTTTATCAGAAAGTACGATTATGTTATTTCCTTCTGATACAGCTCTGTCAACTTCTACACTAAGCTTGTCTAATGCTCTATCAAGTGAAGTATTCTTATAATAAAGGATAGATACAGTCTCAGTATGGAAACCAGGCTGATCAAGCTCTTTTATCTTAAGAAGATCTACACCTGTAAGAATTGGATGATTAACCTCAAGCACTCTGCAGTTATCACCTTTTTCTAAAAGCAGATCACCGTCTGAACCAATATATACTGTTGTATCTGTTACTATCTTTTCTCTAAGTGAATCGATAGGCGGATTTGTTACCTGAGCAAATCTCTGATGAAAGTATCTAAAGAGTGGAGAATGCTTCTCTGAAAGCACTGCCAGTGGTACGTCATGGCCCATTGAAACTGTAGGCTCGATACCATTTATAGCCATTGGAGCTATCTCTTCTTTTACATCCTCATATGTATAACCAAATACTTTAAATAATTTATGTCTTAATTCTTCTTTGTGGTTTTCAACCTTCTTGTTTGGAATCTTAAGGTCAGCAAGATGAAGAAGATTCTGGTCCAGCCATTCTCCGTAGGGATTCTTCTTTGCATATCTTTCCTTACATTCCTGATCTGTGATTATCCTCTTTTCCTTTGTATCAACAAGAAGGATCTTACCTGGCTCCAGTCTTGATTTCTTAACTATATGAGCAGGATCGATATCAAGAACACCAACTTCTGATGAAAGGATAAGTCTGTTGTCATCTGTTACATAATAACGGGATGGACGAAGACCATTTCTATCAAGAGTTGCCCCCATAACTTCACCATCTGTAAAGAGGATAGCGGCAGGTCCGTCCCATGGCTCCATCATTGTTGCGTAATAATGATAGAAATCCTTCTTATCACTGTCGATCAGCTCATCATGCTTCCATGGTTCAGGAATAGTGATCATCATTGCAAGAGGAAGATCCATACCATTCATGTAAAGGAATTCCAATGTATTATCCAGCATAGCTGAGTCTGAACCAACTGATGAGATAACAGGATAAACTTTATCGATATCATTGCTGATAAGAGGAGATGTCATAGTCTCTTCACGGGCCAGCATTCTATCTGCATTACCCTTTATAGTATTGATCTCACCATTATGAGCAATCATTCTATATGGATGAGCTCTATACCATGAAGGTGTTGTATTAGTTGAGAATCTTGAATGTACAATACCGATTGCTGACTTATATCCACTATAGTTAAGGTCTGTATAGAATTTTCTTAACTGCTTTACAAGGAACATTCCTTTATAAACTATTGTTCTAGAAGACATTGAGCAGATATATGCGTCGTCATCTGAACTCTGTTCAAATTCACGTCTTACTATATAAAGCTGTCTATCAAAATCTCTGCCCTTTTCTACATTTTCGGGTCTTCCGATAAAGCACTGTATTATATGTGGCATACATAAAAGTGCAGGCTCTCCAAGAACCTCTGGATTAATAGGCACTTCTCTCCAACCAAGAAATTTAAGTCCACTCTTTTCTGTTATTACCTGCATCATACGCATGGCAAACATTCTCTTTAATTTATCCTGAGGGAGGAAACACATGCCTATACCATAGTCCCCCTCATCTCCTAAAATGATTCCCTGCTTCTCTGCTTCTTTTTTGAAAAAGCTATGGCATATCTGAAGTAAGATTCCTACTCCGTCTCCAACTTTTCCAGTTGCATCTTTACCTGCTCTATGTTCAAGTTTTTCAACAATACTTAAGGCATCATCTAAAACATCCTCTGTTTTTCTGCCATCAATGTTAACAACTGCACCAATACCGCAGGCATCATGCTCTTCTGTAAGATACTGCTGATACTTCTCTTTATCCATTTCGCTTTTCCTTTCCTTAAATATGTTTACTAATTTACTTCCACTTGTCTTTTATAAACGACAAAAGGCGCTCTTCGGCCGTAAACCGAAAAGCGCCTTTGCTTTTGTCATGGAACATAATTTATACCTGTTTATGGAATATGTCAAGAAGAAAATTAAGTTTTTTATTATTTCACAAAATTTTTTAATGTCAAAACTGTTTTTGACTTGACTTTATTTAGTCCTCAAAATATAATTTCTACATAATTTTTATTTCTGATATGATTAGCTTATCGGAATTAACTCAATTCTCCGAAATATAAGAAAAAAACAGGGGAGATCAAGTATGTCATATACAGCAGAAGACGTTTTAGAATACGTAGCTGAAGAAGATGTAAAGTTTATCCGTCTTGCATTCCTTGATGTTAACGGAATACATAGAAACCTTTCAATTCTTCCAGCTGAATTAAAGAAAGCATTTAATTTTGGAATTCCTATTGACGCAACAGCAATCGATGTTTTCCATAAAGTAACAGGATCAGATCTTTTACTTCATCCGGACCCATCTACTCTTTCAGTTTTACCATGGAGACCTGAACACGGTCGTGTAGTAAGAATGTATTGCAGTCTTACATATCCAGATGGACGCCCATTTGAATGCGATACAAGATCTCTTCTTAAAAAAGCAGTAAATGATGCTAAAGCCTGCGGCTTAGAATTTACTTTTGGATCAGAGATGGAATTCTATCTTTTTAAACTTGATGATGAAGGCAATAAGACTTTTGTGCCTTATGATAATGCTTCTTATCTTGATATTGCTCCAGAAGATAAAGGAGAGAATATTCGTCGTGAGATCTGTCTTACATTAGAGCAGATGGATATCATCCCTCTTTCATCTCATCATGAGATCGGCCCTGGCCAGCATGCAATTAATTTTATACATGGAGACCCTATCACTGCCGCAGACAATGCAGTTACATTTAAAAATGTAGTTGAGACAGTTGCCGGCCGTAATGGACTCTGGGCTTCATTTGCGCCAAAGCCACTCAAGGATAAAGCTGGTTCTGCCTTCAGAGTTATCATGTCAGCCAGAGATTCTAAAGGTGAATTCCCTGCTGAACCGATCATTGGAGGTCTTTTAGATAAGATACCTGAAATGATGGCTTTCCTTAATCCTATTGATGATTCCTATAGAAGACTTGGTACCAGCCGTGCCCCTCTCTATATTTCCTGGTCAAAGGATAACCGCTCTCAGCTTATCCGCTTCCAGAATACAGATATAGCAAATCCTAAGATCATCCTTAGATCACCTGATTCACAGGCAAATCCTTATATAACATTTGCCCTTATGATCTATGCTGCTCTTGACGGATTAAAGAATAATACAAAGCCTATGGCTCCAGTAAGTTTTGACCTTCAGGATGCTACATCTCAGGAATTATCATCACTTACCAAGCTTCCTGAAACTATCTCTATTGCAAAGAGCATCATGAAGAATAGTTTCTTTATAAAGGATATCATTCCAGAAGAGATCATCCGTCTCTATCTTGAGAAATAAACGTAGTAATAAACACCAATCCCAAGGTAAAACAGCCTTGGGTCCAAATGAGGTTTTTTAAATGCCATTATCAGAACACACTTATAGTCTTCTTATCATTTCATCATCAGAAGGCTTTACAACATCATTAAAAAACATCATACCAAAACAACGTTTTTCCAAAATTTCCGTTGCTACAAACGAAACAGAGGCCAGACGAAACCTGGCCTCTGATAATTTTGATCTTATTATAATCAACTCACCTCTTTCAGGTGAATCTGCTCAAAGACTAGCCATTGATCTTGGAAGCAACAAGACGACCGTAGTCCTTCTCTGCGTCAAAAATGATATCCAATCAGAAGTATATTCTGCCGTTTCAATCCACGGAATCCTTACTGTTGCAAAACCAATATCCAAAACTATCGTCCTTGAAACTATCGATGATATGTGCGCTTATCACGAAAGACTTAGACGTCTCGCCAAAAAGACCACATCTCTTGAAACGAAAATGCAGGAGATCCGTCTCGTTAACCGGGCAAAATGGCTCCTTATTGAAAATGAAAATATGTCTGAAGATGAAGCCCACCATTACATTGAAAAATATGCTATGGATCACAGTCTATCCAAGGGAGAAGTGGCTTTGATCATCAAACAAAAATATGGAGAATAGAATTCTCCATACTTTTTTATTTATCACCGAGATACGCTTTCATGTCCTGAACCATGATCGATCTCTATATTTATTTTTGTGTCCGGATACCTTCTTTCTAGTTCCTCAATAATATTATTCTTTAAATCCTCATCTTTAATAAAAAATTTAAATGGCACTAAAAGATCGAACATCATCCTCTTTTCCACATCAGTCTTTTCCAGCTGAAAATCATGTATAGACAGCTCTTCACTGATGTTTTTTACTATGTTTTTAACAATACTCTTAGCTTTATGAGCCTGCTCATCATCGGCTATAACCGGGTCAACATGAATAGATACTTTACAACCCAGGCTTTCCTCAACTCTTCTTTCAGCTGCATCTATTATCTTATGTGCATCGATCATTGTGTAGGAAGAAGACAGTTCCGCATGAAGATATACATAGACTCTGCCAGGGCCATAATCATGAACTATAAGATCATGAAGTCCCATGATACGCTGATCTTTAAGTACAAGTTCCTTTATCTCTGACATATATTCATCATCCGCCGGTCTTCCAAGAAGTGGATATAAAGTATCCTTCATTGCAGAAAGTCCTGTATATATGATAAATCCTGCCACAATCACTCCACCTATCCCATCAATATGAAACCCTGTAAAATGTTCCACTAAAACCGAAACAAGAACAAATGAAGTTGCAACACAGTCCGACTGACTGTCTTTAACCACAGCACTTAATGCCTCTGAATTAACTTTTTTATTTATATGGTGATTGTACCCCGCCATAAAAGCCTTGATAAATATTGAAAGAATAAGTATTGCTACGGCAAGGCCACTAAGTTTTACATCTGTTGGATGAAGGATCTTTACAAAGGATTTTCTAAAAAGTTCTGCACCAACGATTATTATCATCACAGAAATACTGGTCCCTGCTATGTATTCTATTCTGCCATGGCCATAAGGATGCTCCGTATCCGCCGGCTTTTCAGCCAGCTTAAAACCTATCAATGTGACAACCGAAGACGCCGCATCACTTAAGTTATTAAATGCATCTGCACTTATAGATAAAGCATTTGTTATAATACCGGCAAAAAATTTCACAAAGAAAAGAAAGATATTAAGAACTATCCCAACCAATCCAGCTTTTTGTCCCAGCTTATTCCTGTTCATTTCCGTATCCCCTTAGCATAAATATTGTTCTAACATGAATGAAATCATTAAAAGAAGTATACTTCAATTAATCATCTAAAACAATTACTTACCTTCACTAAACCAGATCTTATTATATCTGTCATAAAACTATCCCTAACGCACTTCAAAATAGTATAAATAAACATCCTCTAAGCTTATTTCATCTGTAGATACTTGAAACTCATCAGGAAGTGTTTCAAACATTTTCCTAAAATAATACCTCCCTTGCTTTCTAACAATATTTCCTCCAGAGTATTTTTCCTGAAGTTTAAGGATATCCCTTCTTTCGCATTCAATTATTCCGGCTTTATCTTTAACTTCCTGCATAAGGTTTTCTACGCTGTCGGATTTGATACACTGTCCTCCCTTTATAAGAAGAACCTTGTCCGCAATAACATCAATATCTGATACAATATGGGTCGCCAAAAGCACTATTTTTTCATCTGATATTTCAGCGATGATATTTCTCATATTAATTCGTTCTTTTGGATCAAGCCCCGCTGTAGGCTCATCTAATATGACAAGTTCAGGATTTCCCAGCAAAGCCTGTACCAGCATCACTCTTTGTCTCATCCCTCCAGAAAGAGCCGAAAGCTTTCTGTTTCTTACTTCGTAAAGATTTACTTTTTTCAACCAGAATTCTATCTCTTCCTCCAGCTTATCCTTTTTTATCTCTTTAAGCTGTCCGATGTATCTTAAGAAATCTACAGCCGAAAAACTTGAGTAATATCCCTGTTGTTGAGGCATATAACCTATTTTCTTCCTGTAATTTTTCCCCATTTTCTTTATATCTTCCCCATCCCATCTAATACTTCCTTCTGTTGGAGTAATATTATCTGTAATCAGGTTCATAAGGGTTGATTTTCCGGCACCATTCGGCCCCAGAAGTCCATATATTCCCGGCGTAAATGAAAAGCTGAATCTATTAAGCGCCGTCACTTTATTATATTTTTTTGTAAGATCTGTTATTTTTAATTCCATTATTTAAAACCCATTTTTATCAAAACAAAAATCTAAACTTCTTCTCTTCCCTCTAAGAAATAGTAAACTAATATAAAAAGTGCCGCCATCATTCCAGCCGCAAATAAAGCAAGTCCCGGTCCATAATCACTCATTATATTATTAAATATAAGCGCCTGTGCAAATGTTACATTACCCATGAAATTAATGCCTAAATATGTAAGACTGTCTGGAAGCACAAAAATCAACACGGCTATTATCAGCCCCTTTACTCCCCCCATTTTATCTGAAAGTACGCTGCAGATTAATCCGAAAGAAGCCAGTAGCAAGCTCTGTATCAAAACAAAAATAATAAAGAATCCTATAATGGAAATATGTGGCTTAAATTCTTTAAATAACCTAATGCTTTGTACCGGAGCACCTATTTTTTCAAATTTATAATTATTATTAATTTCTATGATCCTAAATATCACAGAAGATATAGTTATTAAAAAAGCTAGTAATAATATATTTCCACTTCTCTGAAAAAAAAGATTTTCTCTCCCCTTCTTTGTCGTACGTATTACTTGTCTCATATCATTTTCTCTGTCAAAAGAATAAAGAGGATATGATATAAGAAGTATCATTATGATATTTATCAAAGACATAAGCATCGCTTTTCTTATATTTAAATAGCCCGTTCCAAAAAAAATATTATATGGCTTTTCATTGATCAGTTTTACGTCTATTTTCTTTTCCTGTCTCATCTGGTCAATATATAAAAGCTGATCATCAATAGATTCTATAGTCTTTTTATATAGCATCTTTGCTTCATTTACTTTAACCAGATTAACATATTCCCCTTTACTAATTTTTCCCTTATAATAAAGGATGGTTTTTATTTTATATATATTTTCAAAATTTTTATTTTTTTTCTTTTCAGATTTAACAAAACCCTTAATCTCCTCTAAGGACTTATCTGAATAATTTTCATATATATCAATTAACTGTTTAGTATTTCCTACCATTAAAACATTGTTTAAATCTAATGTTTTAAAGAGTATTATAAATCCTATAATAAGAACCAGGATTCCTTTTTTCTGGATTAACAGTTTATAGTTTTCAAATTCAAAAATCCTAAAATGTCTATGGGATATACCTATACTCCAGCGACTTGTTCTTGTAACTTTTCTTATCTTTTCACCAGCAAAATATATTGAAGTGATAAGGATTAATGCTGTAGCAAGATTCACCATTAACAAAATAAAAAATGAGTTTACAGGTCTCTCCCCAAAATTCAGATTATTATAAATATATATACTTTCATCATTTAATATATAATTATAAATCTCAAAATATTTAATAATCCCAAAACTACCGTAATCCTTAATAGTTGCCAATGCCATTCCTATGACAGTTATAATGATCGCAGACAATACAGAAAATGCAGGATTCGAAAAAATCTGCGTCAAAAAGTATAAAAGCAACATAAGATTACTCATTACTACAATGTAATAAAGAATATAAATGATTATAAAACTAAGAATATTTATTCTTAATGTAAATCTATTACATATCATTAATGACTGTACCGGCGCCAGCAACGATCCGTCAAAGCCATACCGGCACATTGCCCCAAGTATCATTACAATAAAATATGTTACAACAAAAATCGTCATCACAGCTGATGTGGCCAGCACATTTTTAATATGATTTTTTCCTCGTCCCGATGCAGTACTATTTATCAACAGATAATTCCCTGCATTTCTTTCCTTTAACTGAAACAGGAAAAGAAACATCACAAAAAAGGCTATAAAAAAGCCTTTTTCCTTAAATGCCATAAACTGTTCAATTGCTTCATAATTAGCAGAATCTAAAGC
>JAFOIV010000109.1 GCA_017420535.1 Eubacterium sp.
AAACCACAACATATAATTATCATATATATAGGTACAAGTCCCAATTTTATTCACATTTTTCTCAATAGGTTTTCCTGCTATTATGATGTTATCCACTTTCTTCGAATTAATAACAAAATCCCCAATTCTTTTTCCTGGCTCTATTTTTCCCTTTTCTAAAAACATCACTGCTTCCTTTCTACATTAATAAATGCATCTAGACTTACCCCTTCATAAAAGTCCATTATCTGCCCCGTTTCTTTATCTATAATCAATTGCCTTCCATCCTGTCTTAATATATATTGAGGATTTTCAGGGCCACCATGAGGATCATTATATATTCCCTCATATATTTCACATGTTTTTTTATTATTTTCAAAAAAATCAAGTGCCGCTTGATTATATTCTTTTTTACTTGAATACCCCATTTGTCTTCCATGTTTATTAAAATGTTTTCCATCTTGATACATTTTCTTATCCGATATTTTTATCGAATCTCCAAAAGAACTATGCCCATTATCTTTTGCTTTTGTGCACTGGTACATTCCCTCCACCATCAATAGGAACATACCATAATACATCTGACAGGCAGAGACGCTTCCCGACATCATAAAATACTGTAGGAATTTATCAAATCTATCCTCTCCGCCATTTATCATATAGTCCATATATGAATACATCATATAAGAGAGAACAGTAAGTCCTAAAGCTATTAGAAGCAGGCCTCCTAAGGTAAGGGCGGTTCCGATGATTCCAGGAACAGTCAATGTCATAATAGCATTTAATAAAAATGTTCCTGTTACATATTCAGCATATATTGCCAGGGTTGCCATCGCTGTTGCAGCAAATGGATGTTCTCCACCATTTAAATTACCACTGATCTTATATGCACCGATTCCTGTTTCAGGATCAAGAAGAATATATCCTGTTCCTTTCCACTGCTGAATAGTAATATCTTCTTCTGGAATAGTTATAATTCTTCCTGCAGAAATCTCAGTCTTAATAAGGCTTCTCTCTTCTTCACTAAGACTTAGATTATCCAATATAGAAAGATCAGCTTCATTATCCTTACTAAGAGTTACAATATTAATGTCATTTTCTGTTGCTTTGCCAAGAACACTTATGGTAGAAATCGAATCCGCTCTTGTTTCATTTGTAAGGCACCCTTCTGACCAGATAAGGCCTTCACACATGGAACCCATACAACCGGTATGAATTCTGTAAAGAACTTCCTTATCTTTATCATTGTCCCTACTTTTAACTGCATGATCATCTACGTCTACATCGATAAATAATGCGCCATAAGCAAGTTTTGTTACTACTCCATACAGAGATTTTCTCTTTACTTCATAACCAGTGGTTGCTGCACTTAAATTTCTAACATCAACAATATTACTGTCCTCAGCTGCCACTATATTCATGGCGTCATACTGAGCAAAATATAGTTTTCCTGAATAGTCCAGTAAAGTCCCCAGTTTATTAACACTGAATATATTATTTTCTGTAAGATTTTTATTCTCACGGTAAAGATCTGTATATGCAGAATATAATTCTCTTGATGATACAATACCCGTATCAAAAGTAATAGCGTAGGTCGAACCTGATATTGCTTTATTCTCTATATATTTAGTTTTTTCTTTGAATTTTCCGCTAAGATTAATTTCCGTTTCTATAGTAGTAACTGTTCCCAGCGTATATTCAACATCTTGCGCTTCTGAAATTCTTATTCCGTTTATATATAAAACGGGCTTTACATAGACATAATTTGCCCCTACTTTAAAGACGTCCCCATAAGCCGCAAGTATTTCAGCATCACTCTCAGTGGAAGGCTCAAATGCCACAACACAACTCTTGTCACTAAGATATGCTGCACTATATGTTCCAAGACATTCTCCTGAAACATAAATACTAACTGTATCCCCTGCATCAAGACTTTCTGTAACTTCTGTTTCTTCTTTAACTTCATACTGAAGAGATAAAGGAAGGTAAATAAGCACCTCTTCTTTAATCTTCCTTTTTCTATTATAAATCTCTTTTTCTTCTTTGTTTATATTTTCATTTAATTTTTCTAGTGGACCACTTATATCTGAATATATATCTTTAAACTCACCGGATTTTTCTATATAATCATAAACATTTTCAGCATCTTCATAGTATTTAATGCTAGTATCAAGATCTACCCAAACTGTATTACCTGAACTATTTCTAGCTCCTCTATAGTCTGTATATGGAATATTTGCTCTTACCCATACATGTTCTGTCTCGATAGCTTTAATGTTTCCATCTGATCCTTTTAACTTTGTAACTGGAACTCCTGCCATAGCCATTATATCTGCCGCCTGGCTGATATCGCTTGCCCCTGTCATAGATAAAACAACTTCTGGTTTAAGTCTTATAGTCCCCCTTACATACTTTGCCTCATAGCCCATGGAATTAAGCACTGATACAAGAAGAGCTGCCTGGTCGTAGTCATTTCCAGCACAGGATTCATAAGTAGAAATTACAGTCTTTTTTCTGCCATAATAAAACTCCGTATAAATACTATTTTTAAGATAGTTATAAGCTTCCAGTGGACTTTCGAATTCATAACTAAAATACTCGCTTACTTCATCTGGATCATCGATGGTAGAATTCACCTTAATTATAGAATCTTCATCTGACTTACCGTTTTTTCCAGAATTATTAGAATTACCATTTCCCTGTTCTTTGTCTGTATCCCCATCTTTTCCATAAACCGCATACTGACATGAGAACAGTGTATTTATATCCTCTATTATTTCCTTTGTTTTTTCTTTATCCTCTGAATCTACAGCCTTCTTTAATTCATCAAGATCTTCTTTTACTTTGTCTTGTTTTTCTTTTATCTTATTTTCTTCAGCTGATTTTCTTTGACTTAAAAGAGTTGATGCATCCTTCGAAATATCATCTTCAACACTTGTAAACAACTGGTTTTGAATTTCTATATAGTTATCAACAGTTTTGTTTGTTTCTGATACATATCTTTCAAATTTTTCAACATCTTCAGAGTTTACCTCATCTTTTTGACAGAGAATATTTATAATATTCTCTGCTTCACCACTTTCATCTTGCAGTTTTTCTGATATTTCATCTACTTTCTTTTTCTCTTCATCAGAAAGTACTGATGTAACAGCATCAGATGTAGCTATCACTGCTTCATCCTTTAAGTCTACATCATTCTTTTTAGTACATCCTGAAAATGATGATATTCCCAGCGCAAAAGTTAATACCAGCGCTGTAAATCTGCTTAACTTACTTCTTTTATTATTCACTATCGTAATCCCTCGTGTTTTTTATTACTATCTCTAAACAGAATGCCTAGTACATTGGTCGTAAAATAAATAGAGCATTGCATCGAATGCTTATTTCCAGTATAACTATACCCTACGTTGCTTCTTCTTATGGAGAATAGCGACTATAGCCGTCGCTGAAATAACCAACAATTTAACTAACAGGCCTATATTTATAGTATCTCCTGTTGTTGGAGAAGACGACCTGTTCGAAGCATCCTCTGAATTTTCACTTGCTTTACTATTATCCCCCTCTGCGCCTTTATCCTCCGGATTTATTGATGGTTTATTCTCATCTTTCTTGATAGGATCATCCTCTGTATTATCATTTATATCAGGGGTATTCTCCTCATCCTTTGTTCCCTTACCATCTTCTTTTTTAAGCACATTAAAATCTGTATATGCCACTCCAAGACTCTGATCACCTTTAAACCATTCAATCTTAAGTCGATAAGTTCCTTCAGAATAAGTATCCAGTAATAAATCTGTCTCTATTTCATTACTACTGTCTACATCAAGAGTTTCTGCATATCCATAGTATATTTCTTTAATATAGTTTTCCTTAGAATCATATAATGTTATTGAAACATCAGCCTCTGTTGAAATAGGCATTATCCTTGTATCCGCCTTAATTCTTGCCGTCTCATCACTATAATACTCTTCCTTATCAGTTGATATTTTAGTACTTACAGTTCCTCTTTCTATTGGAACAATTTTTTCAGCGCTTATATTATTTTCATTATCAACAGCATAAACATGAAGATAATACTTTCCAGCTTCTTCAGGGATTTCTATAACTGCGCTGACATTTCCATCTGAATCCGCGGCCACAGCGTTTTCTACATTTTCCTTATTGCTGTCATATTTAATAAGGTCTTTATTTTCATCAGGTGAATCATTTAATTCAAAAACATATCCATTGATTCCCGAAAGAGCAGTCTCTGTCATAACATTAGACTTTTCACTTTTTTCGCCTTCTTCATCAGAAGTCATAGCTTCAATATAGTATTCATACCTTGTTCCATTATCTTTAGAACTGATATTCACTTTAAAACTATCCGCGTCTCTCTCTACAAATGTCACCTCAGGTATATCAGGTGCTGCCAGATCGTAGAAAGAATTATCTTTAGCTGTTGTAAGCTGGGATATCTGATGCAGATAAAATAAGGTATTGGCAAAAACCTTTCTTTCGTCATCTGTTGCGCTCCCGTTACTATGCCCTGTCTGTATCATTCCAAGATTCTTATTTGTGACCAGATAAAAGCCTGAATGCCCACCTGTGACAGAATCCGTAGTCTTATAAGCATCTAATGACATCCATTCAGTTCCCTTAAGGCTTCCACCTACGTACTGTCCCCAGGAATGGCAATGAGGAATATATAATGTTCCTCTTAATGTCCATGGAAAGTTTGTCAGGGTTCCGTAATTCACCACATCAACTATATATGATATATTGATGTTGTAAGGCTCATATTTTAAATAGATTCCCAGCTGATCTGCGAATTTTGCATAGTTATAGCATTTATTGTTAAGACATACTGTGTCATGACCGAATAATACACCACGTCCAGAATCCACAAACTTTTGAGTTACTTCATAGGCCTTGTCTGAAAGGTCTTTACTACAATTTCCGTCCCAAGCTCCAAAATAGATAACGTCATATTTCCATCTTCCATTTTCTAAAAGATAGTTTTCCGGAGCTTTATTAAATGTATCAATATATACCGACTCTATATCGAACATTCCAAGTCCTGCCGGGGTATCTTCACCATTCAATCTGTTATTCATCCAGTCGTAAAGCAGTGGTATTTCAGGATATACATTTAAAACCTTTATCTTATCTTCTTCATTCCAGATAGATCTTGATTCCCAGTCAGTCCCATCATATCTTCTGTATAATCTGTAATTATATTTATCTTCAGAGTTTGATATGTCATTCCAGCTTATATCAACAGTTCTTTCTTCATCATCACTCACCTTACTGTTTGATATAAAATCTATCTTTTCTTTTTCAATAACCTTTACTGATTTAGTTCCGCTGATTATTTCATTTTCTTCCTGATCATAAAGGGTTACTTTTACAACATACTCCCCTAATTCTTTTACAGTAAAATTCGTAATATTGTTTTTAAAATATGATCTTTCTTCCGGAGATGTTTCTACTTCAGTATTAATAGTATCAAGTATTTCTTCACCCTTTATAATTTCTGTTTTTACTGTTCCCTTAAAGCTTTCATCTCCATAAAAATACATACCTAGACTTACAGAAATGTCTTTTTCCTGTCCTGCATAACAAACATAATCTGAAAGATAAGGACCTATCCACTTTACAGTAAACGGGATTTTCATTTCTTCCGCGTCACCTGATGTAGCAATCTCTTCACTGGTATCATTGCCATCTTTACTACTGTCATCCTTAGGATTGTCCTTATTTTCTGTAGGATCAACTACACAGAATATGTCTGTATTTTCATAGAGTACTTCTCCCTCTTTAATACATCTGACAACGAATTCATATTCTGCCTCACCGGTAACATCCGGCTCAAATGTTAAAGCCTCTTTACTTAGTACATCTTTCTCCGGAACTAATATTTCATCATAACTTTCTTCTTCTAAAACATTTCCATCCTTTAACACACTTACAGAGATTTTTACCCTTGCATCTGCATTGGTTGTATAAATAAGCTTATAGGTTAATGTAAGCGGTTTTGAAATGCCAACAAATGTATAATAATCACTTAGTTCTGTTGAAAGATCATCTATACGAGTTAATATTTTTCTTTCTCTATTTTTTAATTCCAGCGCATTTTCTGTTTCCTTAATTAGATTATCCCCATAAAAAAGCTGAAGTTTAACATTAATTCCATCATCTTTATTTTCATTTATAACTATATCTTCAAATGAACCACAGATTTCTTTTTCACCCTTTTCTATTGAAACCGGGATTTTTTCGCTTTCATAAATAACATTATTGCCGTTTGTAATAGTGCATTTCACATCATAAACCGCTGAAATCTCCGCATCATAAAGAATAGAATAATCCACTTTAACATCACTATCTTCGCTATAATAAACTGTACTAGTACTATTCATTTTTATATCGTTGATATTTATTAAATGCGAAACGTTCATTTTAGCTAAAAGCCATAATGTAAGGGATGTTATATAAATATCATCATAAAAACTTCCATCTTCATTTTGAATTTCTGATAACCTGTTTATTATCTTTTCCGGATCATTAAGATTTTTGCTTTCACTAAGGGCAAGGGATATATAAAGATTTTCTTCGATTGAATCTTTTGAAAATGATGTATCCAACTTTCCTTTAAGATAAGCAGATGTTTTATTTATCATATCTGAAGTAAGATCTGATTTAATATTATTATCAGTCATATATTTGCTGACACTGTATAACGCTTTAGCTGTAAGAATAGAATCCGCTTCAGAAATTTTAGTATAAGAATAAGATCCAGCAGAATTCATCTGTCTTGCTATATAGTTAACAAGGCGCCATGAAGATGCATCATATGTTGAATCATTTTTAGAATTAATGGCATCAAGTACAAGAATAGAATCTAAAATGTCACTTGTATAATCAGCATTAATTCCGAATCCTCCATCCTTAAACTGTGATGTAAATAAATTAGGAATTTCATTCTTTAAATCTGTGGCTTTTATAATTCTTGATCTGATATCGATATTATCAGCAACGCTTTTAATATTTTCATTATCAGCCACAGTTTCAATACATCTCTTATCACTATCAAATTTAAATTCTGTAATGTTTTCCTGTAAGAGTGCATGATTAATAAGCATAGCTCTGTCTTCTGAAGACATCTCTATACTGGTATAATTATCCATCACATAAATTAATTCAGTTATCTCATTGAAATTTAAAGATTCAGGTGAATCACTCCCTGCTTCATCCTGCTTAGTATTTTTAATATCATCCAGAATAACCATGTATTTATCCTGGATATATTTTTCAGCAGACGAAATAATAGCTGCTTTTTTATCTTCCAACGGATTATCAGCATTTACTCTTGATAGCGGAAAGTACCCCGACAAACTATTAAGAATAAAACCGAGCAATAAAAGCAACGCAAAAAACCTATTAAATTTTTTCATAACAACTCCCCATAAGTTTCCGTAAAAAGCCGAATAAATAAACCCCACCGACATTTTTACAATATTATTTTCTCAGATTCTACGAATAATAAATCTGATCGTCAATACATACTGTGGGGAATTTATACATTTAGATTTTTTGTGGGGATTTTTTGTATGAATATAATATAATTTTTTTAATTATATGATGTGGGTGTCAATAGTCGGTCTTCAAATTCCGACTTTTGACACCCACATCATTATATACAATATTAAAAATTTCCTTCCATCTTTTTTACTTAGGCAAAACTCTTATTATTTCATATATAACAGAGTTCAAATTTTTTCTCTACGTTCCATTATTCTCCTACTCTTTTTGGTTTGTTAAATTTGAAAAATGAACTAATTTTTGAGATAATATCACACTGTGACGCGTTAAATCAAAATAGTATTTCGTGTCATAAAATATCTTAAAGGAAATGTAATTAATGAAAGAACGTGAAAGTTTAGGATCCCGTTTAGGATTTCTCCTTCTCTCTGCCGGATGTGCTATCGGCATCGGAAATGTATGGCGTTTTCCATACATCACAGGACAATGCGGTGGAGGATTATTTGTACTAATTTATCTTTTATTCCTTTGCATCTTAGGAATTCCTATTATCACAATGGAATACGCCATTGGTCGTGCAAGTAAAAAATCAATTCTGCCTGCTTTTAAGGCATTGGAACCAAGCAATAGCAAATGGCACCTTATCGGTTATCTTGCTATGGCCGGTAACTACATTCTTCTTATGTTCTATTCAGTAGTAAGTGGTTGGTTTCTTTACTACTTTGTGCTTATGTTAAAGGGAGAATTTAGTGGTCTTGATTCAGCCGGCATTGAAACTATATACAAAAACATGATGTCTAGTCCTAAAATTCTTATAATCGCTATGCTTTGTATAATGGTACTTACAGTTATCATCTGTTCTGCAGGACTTGAAAAAAGTGTAGAAACCATAACAAAGTATATGATGATAGCACTTATCCTTATTATGGTTGTGCTGGGAATCAGAAGTCTTACACTTCCAGGAGCCTCTGAAGGAATATCCTTCTACTTAAAACCTTCCCTTAGCAACATTAAGGAAGCCGGTCTTGGCACTATTATTTATAAAGCATTAAACCAAAGCTTCTTCACCCTCAGTATCGGTATGGGTAGTATGCTTATCTTTGGTAGTTATATTGGAAAAGAAAGAAGTCTTTTAGGTGAAGCTTCAATTGTTGCAGGTCTTGATACTCTTGTAGCCTTTGTTTCAGGACTTATCATCTTCCCTGCATGTTTCGCCTATGGTATTGCGCCTGATTCAGGTCCAAACCTTATATTCCTTACTATTCCAAGAGTTTTTTCTTCCATGCCTGGCGGAAGAATCTGGGGAAGTCTTTTCTTCCTCTTCCTTACATTTGCTGCTCTTTCAACTATGATTGGTGTATTTGAAAATGATATCAGCTTTGCAATTGATATCTTTAAAATCTCCCGTAAGAAGGCAGCCCTTATTAATGGTATTGTTATTTCAATTGGTTCCATACCTTGTGCCCTTGGATTTAACCTTTGGCAGAATGCTCACCTTTTTAAACAGGGCAAGTGCATTATGGACATTGAAGATTTCTTTGTAAGTAATATATGCCTTCCAGTAGGTTCTCTTGTTATCATCCTTTTCTGTACTTCAAAACGCGGATGGGGATTTGAAAAATATCTTGAGGAAGTTAATACTGGAAAAGGTGTAAAAATGGCCAAATGGATTTCCTTCTATTATCGTTTTATTCTTCCTTTAATAGTTGGCTTCCTGGCTATATACGGAATTGCAGATTACTTTATGCATTAAAAAATAAGTCGTTGGAAACAGATTAAATTATCTGTACCAACGACTTATTTTTATTCTAACTATCTTTTAATATAATAGCCAAACTATTATGTTAAAACTTATTCATTTATAAGACATTCTACTTCGTCTAATACAGCTTTGAATTTATCAAGAGCCTTTTCTATTGCTTCAGGCTTATTAAGGTCAACCCCTGCATGACTCAGCTCATCAAGAGGATCCATACTTCCTCCCATTGAAAGGAATTCTATAAATCTCTTAACTGCAGGATTTAAGTCTGATTTATCAACACCTGCAATTTTTTCTGCCTCTGCACCGCCTAATTCTAATACTGCATTTATCTTATCATTTTCCTTAAGAATAGCTTCTGATATAGCAACTGCAGCTGAGTAACTGGTAGCATATTTATAAACATAGAATGGAGTATAGAAATGAGGGATTCTCGCCCATTCATATTTTACTTCTTCATCTATCACGAGTTCTTCTCCAAAATAATCACGGATAAGTTCCTCGTAAATAGAATTTAACTTTTCTGCATTTAATGCTTCTCCATCTTCAGCGGCTTTATGAGCACGAAGTTCAAACTCAGCAAACATAGTCTGACGGAATACAGTACCTTTAAATCCTTCTAAATACTGATTTAATAGCGATATCCTTTCAGTCTTTAAAGCCTTCCTTTCTTCTGCGCTTAACCCTTCCTTATCTAACTTTTCCTTATTTTCTCTAAGCAGTCTTTCAATAAGCAGATTCTCATTAACGGTTGAAGCTACCTCTGCAACAAATATAGTATACTCAGAATTCTGTGGTGGCTGGCAGTGATTTGAAAAATAGCTATGCATTGAATGTCCCATCTCATGGACAAGAGTTGATACACTATCAATATTTCCTACAAAATTAGTAAGGATATATGGATCTGAATCATATGTACCATAAGAATATGCACCACTATGTTTTCCCTTATTTGGATATACATCTATCCAGCCAGTCTCAACGCCTCTCTTCACCACATCTGTATATTTTTTACCAAGTGGTTCTGTAGCAAGAAGCATTTCGTTAACAGCTTCATCATAGCTATAGCTCTTCTCAAATTCTCCTGCAAGAGGTGCATATATATCATAATAATGCAGTTCACTTAAGCCCAGTATCTTCTTCCTTAAAGCCACATATCTATACATGTCCTTCATTCTGTCTCTTACAACCTTGATAAGACTGTCATAAACAGAAACAGGTACATTTTCTGAAGCCATAAACATTTCTCTTGATGAACCAAAATGTTTTAAAGAAGCCACAACTGTAGCATACTTGACATTTCCGTTATAGGCTGCTGCGAGGGTATTGATATGCTGCTTATATGATTTATAGTAGCTCTTAAATGAATTCTCTCTTAAGATCCTGTCTTCCCCTGACTGACAAAGAATATAGTTAGACTGAGAAATCTCTACTGATTCATTGTCCTTATTTAAAGCTGGCTCGAAAGTAAGATCTGCATCCTGCAGGTTGTCTGAAACATCTCTGCCTGTACTAAGAGCTTCTTCAAGACTGGCAATAATTTTCTCTTCTGCTGCCGAAAGCTTATGTGGCTTCTCTCTTAAGAGCTTTGTCATCATTCTTTCGTAATCAGAAAGGAGCGGATCTTTAGTAACCGACTCTAAAACCTCTTCAGGAAGGGAAAGTATCTCCGGCTCTGCAAATGAGATTGCAGCCATAAATTCAACCTGCTTTGCATAAGCTCTCTGATACATTTCCTGTGCCTTTGGATTTCTTGCATCTTCGCATTTTCTTAAATATGAATAAACGAAAAGGTCACTGATCTTTCTTTCTGCTTCTGTGCGTTCTACAGCATACTTCTTGATATTTTCAGCACTGTTTAGTTTACCCTCAAAGCCTGCTAAATTCTTAATATTAGAATCCACATTTTTTAATGCTTCTTCCCATGCTTCATCGCTTTCAAATAAAGTTGAAAGATCCCACATAAATTTAGGATCCATTTCTTTTCTTTCTTTTAATTCCTTTGCCATTGTTCCTCCTTTAGATAAAAGGGTAATGACATACCCTTAATAATCATTTTTTTCTCCTATGGATTAGTTTCTCCATAAATATTTTATAATCTTCGTCCATTAATCTCATTTCTCTTGTCGTTAGAATAATAGGATTTATATTTTTTATATCTTCGATATATCTTTTGTACACGCGTTGAACTTCATTAATCAAATCTTCAAAGCTAATATAATATTCAAATTCAATTCTATTTTTCTGATTATGTACAACCTGTATTTTTATTTTTTTACCGTAATAAATTTTTAGATCTAACAGGTTCCAATCTAGAAGTTGAAAGAAATAATCATTTCCCTGAAGCATTTCCGTCCCACATTTAACAACCCTTTTAATATAGTATGGGAGATCTATATCTCCTCTATACCATTCATCTTCTAAATATCCCAATCTATAATCCCCTAGTTTTAAAACCATATATCCATATACTGTATCCCATTCTTCTTCATATTCTTTTAAAGATAATTCCTGTAATCCATCTTTTATGATTACCCATTCTATGTAACCCATTGTCATCCTTCCTCAAGTATTTTTCTTAACACCTCTATAGTATAAGAATAATATCCCCATGCAGATTTGAAACCTTTAAATCGCCCTTAGTTTGGATCTCTACCTAGCACGTCAACTTTGTCAAACACTAAAATATTTTATTGCATTTTCTAATTCGTATCCAAATTCATTTTTATAATAAATTAAGAAATCAATCAAAGCTTTTTTTACATCACCTTCACTCAATTCTTTATGACTCATAAATGAAAGTATTATTTTTTCCCAATCATAATATGTAGCTAGATCAACTGGATTTCCATCATTAAAAATTGAACAATCAAAATCTGATAACAACGACAATACCGCTTCATCCTGTTTGTTAAACCGATAATATTCTTCAAGTAAATCTATAGTCTTATTAAAAGCATCCTTCAATCTCATTGTTTTCTCCTACACCAACCTGTCCCTCTCGAAGATCATTAATCCTCATATTTATACTTTTCATAAAAAACATCCACATTTTTCATCGCTTTTTTTATTACTTGAGTATCGGCATCTTTTAAAACCCATTTTTTAATAACAGAAAAATCAAATCCAAAACCTTTTTCATAATAGTCTAAAAATATTAATATTTTTTTATTATATTTTTTTCAGTAATGGATTGGGGCTGGCACATTTCAATCCAATCATTAAAAACCGCTTTATCTATAGGCCATCCATCGTCCCATAATTCTGGAGAAATAATTCCTAGGAAAGCTCCAAGATCGTCATCCTCACATTTACTATATCCTTGATCCAATATAAAATATAACATCAAAAATGACCTCATTGCTTTCATATACTTACTCCCATTTTTTAATTTTGCTAATTCATCCCATTAATATTAAATAGTCCCATGGCAACCTTCGTAAATTTGAATTAACTGCAATAAACCAAAAACTTCTTTTCCATTAAAAAAATTTGCTCTTCGTTAGAATTCATTCATATTCAACATATACACTATTTCCGTTTTTAGCTGTTACAGAAATGCAATTTATTAACTGATTAATAATCTCCCTACATATTTTTATAATTTCTTCATCATTAGTATCAACTTTATCTTCATTAAATTCGTTTAATTCTTCTAAAACAACTTGCGGATACTTTATCTTCCATTTACCATCATAAAATCCACTTAGATTATTATAGCATTCTATAATTCCATCTTTTTTATAATCAGGATTAAAACATCCATCTAAAATTGTATCAAAAAAACCAATCCAAATAACCATCCCTTTCTCTTTACCATCTTCTTCAACCCATACTTTTACTGCTCCTTCTCCTTCATACCCTTCATAATATTTTTTATCAATCATGTTTCTACTTTTCCTTCCAATGTCCTTTATCCAACATTTCAATTTGTTCCGCTGTTGCAATCACTAGCTTTGCTCCACCATTCAGGCTTCCGCTTATCATATAAGCCCCGGCAACTGTAGCTTTATCCAGTGAGATATAACCTGTTCCAGTCCAGGAAGAAATCAATCAACGCTTTTTTTACATCACTTTCACTCAATTCTTTATGGCTCATAAATGGAAGTATTATTTTTTCCCAATCATAATATGTAGCTAGATCAACTGGATTTCCATCATTAAAAACTGAACAATCAAAATCTGATAACAATGACAATACCGCTTCATCCTGTTTATTAAACTGATAATATTCTTCAAGTAAATCTATAGTCTTATTAAAAGCATCATTCAATCTCATTCTTTTCTCCTACTATTATTATACAACCCTGACTCATCATCAATTATCGGTAGTAATCTGTTCACAGTGTCAAGCAACCTCTACATAGCATTATAAATACTACCTTTGAGGCTTAAGTTGAGCACGCTTGTGTCATATAATGTAAACCCGACACATCTATGAAATTGGACAATTATAATCAAATATGACCTTTTTCGTATTCCAAAATAGTCATCTTAGCAGAAAATCCTAATATACCTTTTTTTTAGCTAAATCCGATAACGTATTTATGGTCTCCTCATTTTTCACATGCAGCAGGGCACATGAAACATATAATCTCACAAATAGATATAATATTATTTATATTATTAACTTCTGTAGAACTAAATCCTGAGTTATTTATTTGTGATTGTTCAACAATATGCTGCCAAGCATTTCCTTCTCCAAGTGAACCTAATTCTTTTTTCAAATCGTTAAAACTATCATATCATTTATTGGGTACAATACCACTTCCACCTGTATTTTCTTATTCTCCCCACCCCTTCCAAATTCCTGTACGTTGGCGCCAAGTTATGTGACCCTTAAAAGAGACTAACACATTTCATTAGTTATAATATCTAATAGAATCTCTCCATCTTCCGTGTTAACCAACACTTTATTATTTTGAACCACCAAATCATTGACAATTTCAGTAGTATATCGTTTCCATCGCAGTACACCATATTCATCGAAACAAGCTACCCCCAATTCAAAAAGAGACAAAATTAGATTCCTATAATCTGGAACATCTATAAATTCATAAAATACTGAATCAAATTTTATCTTATTTACAATTTTCCCTTCTCTAATGCAATCCACTTCATTGTTAAAACCTACAAAAATAGTCTCTTCTCTTATTTGACACTCTGGGGTTTTTGTTCCATCTGTAAGCAAACCTATTATTAATTTGTTCTTTTCAATTACTATGGCCGTCGAAGAATTAATTACAATACTATCTTCTCCTAAGAGCACTACATTATATTTTTTTTTATTTTTTAAGTATTCTTTCAGCTCAAGCGCGCTATCAAATGATAAATATTCTATTTTCATTCATCCTCCTCATTGCTTTTCAAAATAAGAATTCCATCCTGACTTAAATATATTTACTGTTATTAATTTATTCCCTTCCCATATAGTTTTCCTACATGCACAACCATTAGGTCCTAATAATAATGTATTAACAGTAATTCTCCCGTTTTCTTTTACAATTCCATCAGACAAATTAGAATATGCATCCTGAAAAGCATTTAAAACAATTTCTCTTCCTTCCTCATTATCGTAAATACCGATACTGTTAAGTGTCTTTTCCATTTCCAACGAACGCTCAATATTATGTTTTGATCCAGTTGCATTACCCATAACATATTCTATTTTGTTACCAACATTCGCTTCTCCACCTGTCTGCCCAGACACTGGGTTAATCTCTGGGTTGGTCTCTGGTGCGACCTCTAGATTCGTTTCTGGTGCGGCTTCCGGATTCGTTTCTGGCGTTGTCTCTGGATTTGTTTCTACCTCAGCGTTAGTTTCTTCCTTTTCATCATCACAAGCTTCAGCAACCCAAAATACACTTAATAAAAAGTACGCACATTCCAACTGAATACTTGATATAAGTCCGGACTTTAAAAACCAGTTAACAAACTGATCAAAATACGCTTCATCATGCGTTGCCATGTAATCAATATATGCGATAAGCATCATATTTATCAC
>JAFOIV010000110.1 GCA_017420535.1 Eubacterium sp.
GAAGAGGTTGGTCTTCTTATGACAAATCTTAAGGTAAAATCAAAGGAGGATTCTAAACATCATGCGAAATAAAGAACCTCTTATGCATATTGTTAAGAGAGATGGTGCAACTCTTACAAGAAAGATAATGGCGAGAGTTATCGCTATTATCCTGGCACTTATAGTTGATGCATTATTTATATTTTTTGTAACTGGTCTTAATCCTCTGTCAGTATATGGAGTTATGACAGCTGGAACATTTGGAAGCAGCTTAAGATTTTCATGGGCCATGAGAGACTTAGCAGCGCTTCTTATTATAGGAATAGCTCTTGCTCCAGCCTTTAAGATGAAGTTCTGGAACATAGGAGCTGAAGGTCAGGTACTGATGGGGGGTGTTGTAACTGCCATCATAATGGTAGGACTTGGACCTAAGATTCCTGCAATAATCCTTTTCCCATGTATGTTCTTTGCAAGTATTATAGTTGGCGGTATCTGGGGATTTATCCCAGCATATTTTAAAGCAAAGTGGAATACAAATGAAACACTTTTCACGCTGATGATGAATTATGTTGCAACTCAGATAACACTTTGCGTTGTAAATATCATGAGAGGTAAGGCTTCTTCTCTTGGTAAGCTTAATATGGGTACTCAGGAAGGATGGTTCCCAAGAGTCTGGGGACAGAGATATAATATCAACATCATCATTGTTACTGTTTTAACAATTGCTATGTATTATTATCTGAAAAGAACAAAGCAGGGTTATGAGATAACAGTAGTTGGTGAATCAGAAAATACTGCAAGATATGCAGGTATCAGTGTCAGCCGTGTAATGATTAGAACAATGATCATTTCCGGTGCTATATGCGGACTTGCAGGATGCCTTCAGGTTGCAGGAACAAATCAGACCATTTCTGCTGATACAGCAGGCGGCAACGGATTTACAGCCATCATAGTAGCATGGCTTGCAAAATTTAATACATTTACTATGATACTTATCTCATTCCTTCTTATCTTCCTTAAGAAGGGCGCAAATCAGATAGCTTCAGCTTATCAGCTTAATGATTATGCGGCAGATATTATCACAGGTATTATCCTTTTCTTTATCCTTGGATGCGAATTCTTCGTTAATTACAAGGTAATATTCAGAAAAAAGACAAAGGAGGTATCAGGCGAAAATGATTAATACACTTATTACATGGTTAATGAGATCCATATCATTTGGTACCATCATAATGTTTGGTGCCATGGGTGAGATACTTACTCAGAAGTCAGGTAATCTTAACTTAGGTGTTCCAGGAGTTATGTACCTTGGCGGATTTGGAGGTTTTGCTTCTGCTTATTATTATGAGAAAAATGTAGCGAATCCAAATGCTGTAGTTGCAATACTTATTGCCATTTCAGTATGTATCATACTTTCAATGTTAGGTGGACTTATCTACAGCTTCCTTACCATAACACTTCGTGCAAACCAGAATGTTACAGGTCTTGCACTTACAACATTCGGTATGGGCGTTGCAAATTTCTTTGGAGCATTGATGTTAAAAGGAGAAACATATGCAGCAGCTCCATTTGCAAACAAAGCATTTACAAAGCGCCTTCCGGTTTTAGGAGGAATAAAGGGTGTAGGAGAAATATTCTTCTCTTACGGTTTTATGGTTTATCTTGCTATAATCATTGCCATTATACTTCAGAGATTCCTTTATAATTCAAGAACTGGCCTTAATTTAAGAGCAGTAGGTGAAAATCCTGCTACAGCTGATGCAGCGGGTATAAATGTAACAAAGTATAAATATTTAGCAACAATAATTGGAACAGGTATCAGCGGACTTGGCGGTCTCTTTTATGTACTTGATTATAATCAGGGAATCTGGGCTACAACAGGCCAGATAGAAGCTCTTGGATGGTTAGCAGTTGCCCTTGTTATATTTGCAACATGGAAGCCGCTTATGGCAATCATTGGAGCATATATATTCGGTACACTTTACTGGTTATATCAGTTCCTTCCGGATATCCTCGGAATCAAGGTTGCAAGTTATACAACTGACCTGATCCAGATGTTCCCTTACATAGTAACAATAGTTGTACTTATAGTTGTTAGTTTCCGTAAAAAGAAAGAGAATCAGCCACCTCAGAGTCTTGGACTTGCTTACTTCAGAGAAGAAAGATAAAAGATTAGAGTGATGATCGGAGGCAAGAGATGATTTATACTGAACTTACTAAGAAAGCTATTAATATTGCATATAAGGCACATGATGGTCAGCTGGACCGTTCAGGTATACCTTATATATTCCATCCAATGCATATTGCAGATCAGATGACAACAGAAGAAACATGTATAGTCGCAATTCTCCATGACGTGGTAGAAGATACTGATGTTACATTGGAGGAATTAAAAGAAGCAGGTTTTGGTGAAGATATAATTCATGCTATAGATCTGCTGACCCATAGAGATGGGGTACCTTATCTTGATTATGTAAGAGCTTTAAAAGATGATCCAATTGCATCCGTAGTTAAATTGGCTGATCTAAATCACAACAGTGATAGATCAAGACTTTCAGTTATAACAAAAAAAGATGAGCAACGATTTTTAAAATACCAAAAAGCTAAAGAAATCCTTCAAGGAATTCAAAAATAATCATATCAAATGAAAGGTGGAAATTATGAAAGCAGCAATCATCATGGGATCAACAAGTGATCTTAGTAAAGTAGAACCAGCAGTAGAGATATTAAAGAAATACAACGTTCAGGTAGCAGTAAGATGTCTCTCTGCCCACAGAGCACATAAAGAGCTTTCAGCATTTATCGATGAGATAAATAACGATGGAACAGAAGTAGTAATTACAGCAGCAGGTATGGCAGCAGCACTTCCAGGAGTTGTAGCCAGTCAGACAGTACTTCCTGTTATCGGTGTTCCACTTTCAGGTTCTGTCCTTGATGGAACTGATGCCCTTTATTCTATCGTACAGATGCCATCTGGAATTCCAGTAGCAACAGTTGCTATCAACGGAAGCAAAAATGCAGCTTGGCTTGCTCTTCAGATTATGGCAGTTAAGCATCCAGAAATTCGTGAGATCCTTATTAAGGAAAGAGAAAAGATGGAAGAAGATGCTGTAAAGGCTAATGAAGAAGTAAAGGCTAAATTTAACTAATCATTATAAAAAAGATAAATGAGATTAAACCACCAGCAAATTGCTGGTGGTTTTTTGTGGTTTTTAAGTTATTTATTCCTGTTTTTTAAAATAGCTGTTTAGTTTTTGAGATTATCTATTGCGTGGTGCTTCTTTATATGCAATCATAATAGGTTATGTGTTTAACCTATTGACAGACTTTTTTTTTTTTTTTATAATAAACTTATAAAAATTATTTTGGGAAGAACTTATAGAAGTTTTTTGGTGGGGATTTCTAACAATACTTAGGCAGAAAAGATAATATGATATATTGCAGCGCATGTTGCTTTATATAATAGGACTCTGTGGTAATTCGCGAAAATCAACAGAGCCCTGGTTAAAGTACGCACTTTTTAAAAAAAGTAACTGTATATTATGAGGTTAAGACTAGTGCAAGAAATTCTAAACACATAAGTAAGACCTATGATTGTACAGCTTATGGGGCAACTCATGGAGCACCAGCATATACTGAACCTAACAATGCACCTGACTGTAAGTTTAACATTAAGACAAATGAGGGTGACGAATATACAGCCTATGGAAGATATAAGACAGCGGATTGCTATTGTGTGTCATGTCAGTTAGAAGATTTGGCAAGAGGCAGTGACAGTTACGAAAGCAATAGTAATAAAGGCTGGTCTGGTTGGGTTAGCGAATAAAGAAAAGGTATGATTATGTTAGAACAATTCCATTTTATACTTGGATGGATAAAAAAGAATAAAATAATGACGATTGTTTATTTATCTGTTCTGGTATTGATA
>JAFOIV010000111.1 GCA_017420535.1 Eubacterium sp.
ATATGCAGTCTCATTGTCAAACACTTTCTGAAAGCCGATGACCTTAAACGGGAACATCGGTGTGATCTTGTAGTCCATCTGATTACCTCCCTGTATTGATAGTTTGATGGTCAAAGGAAGGAAGGTTCTTATTACCGCTCCAGTGCGAACCTGTGATGGTGTTACACCATGGAAACGGGAGAAGGCTTTGGTAAAACTCTCCGGTGTTTCATATCCGTACCGAAGCGCTATGTCGATCACTTTATCATCCGTCTGTTTCAGATCCAGAGCTGCCAGATACAGTCTGCGGTTTCTGATGTATTCTCCAATACCGCAGCCTGTCATCAGGGAAAAGCCCTTCTGAAGAAAGAACGGTGAAAGAAACACCTGATCCGCCACATCCTGCGCACTGATGTCATCAGTCAGATGCTTTTCCATATAATCGATTGCGGTTCGAATGCTGGTAAGCCACTCCATCAGCCGACCCTCCCTTCTCTTATAAGCTCATTGTATCTCCAGAAATGGAAATAATCCTGTCATTTACTGTTCAGATATGTCTATCATTATCACTTGACAGAGATAAGCTGACGGAGATAATTAACGGAATCATGTTGGTAGAATATTTAGACATTCTTTTTTTAAAGCATCGTTTTCAGAACAGCAGATCTCTAATTATTCAGGTCCTTTCGACCAAGCAGAAAATCATATAGATTAAGATTATAAATACCATCTTCATCTATATAGGAAATAGGGTTATCCTTTCTTATAAGCACTTTTTTGAATCCGTCTCTGACTTTTATCAGAGAAGCTATTTCCTGCTCTCTTTTTCCTGGAACAGATAATCCCTGAGAAACCTGAATGTAGAACTTATCATTTCCTTTGTTAGCTATAAAGTCTATTTCCAACTGCTTACGGATATATCTGTCTTCCTCTCGCTCATTGGTTTCTACAACCCCAACATCTATATTGTATCCTCTCATGCGCAATTCACTATATACAATATTTTCCATCAAATGAGGTTCTTCCAACTGTCTGAAATTCAATCTCGCATTTCTTAGTCCTATATCTTCGAAATAATACTTTAAAGGAGTGTTAATATATTTTCTTCCTTTTACGTCATAACGCTTTACTTCTGACAGTAAAAAGGCATTCTCTAAGTGCATAAGATAATTCTTCACTGTTTGGGGGTCAACTGTTGTCTTCTTTACTGATAAAAACGTATTGGATATTCTGTTTGGATTAGCTAATGATCCGACGGAAGATGCCATTAAATCAATTAGTTCCTCCAATTCCGAAATGTTTTTTACCTTATTTCTTTCAACAATGTCCTTAATATAGGTTTCGTCAAACAGATCTTTCAGATACTTTGACTTCTGTTCATCAGAAGGTCTTGATAGGATTATTGGCAATCCACCATAAATCATATATTCATTCCAGACATCATCTATATTTCCCTGCTTTGCAGAATAAAACTCAGCAAATGATAGAGGATAAACATGTATCTCATCACCGCGACCTCGCAGTTCTGTTTTTATATCTGTAGACAGGAATCTGGAATTGCTGCCGGTTACATACAGATCAACGTTTTCTTTCCTGAGAAAACTATTGAGGACCTTCTCAAACTGATCTACTTCCTGTATTTCATCTAAGAGAAAATAATACTGTTCATTATCAGATAACCGGTTTCTCAGATATTCAGCCAGAACATGTCTGTCCAATAAATTTTCATTCTCTTCCACATCAAACTGAAGCATGATTATATGATCATCATCTATCCCAATAGATTTTAAGTATTCATAAAACAACTTATTCATCAGATATGACTTTCCAGATCTTCTTAAGCCGGTAATCACTTTTATCATTCCGTTATGCATTCTCTCAATTAACTGATTGAGATAGAAATCTCTTTTGATAATCATATTCGCCGTCCTCCATTCGATATTTTTGCAATTATTGCATTTTTATCGATTACATTATATCACGACTGAGGCAAATTTGCGCTATCTATTCGATATTTTTGCAATTATTGCATTTTTGTCGATTGCATTTATGCATAGTATACTTAGTAAATATGTTTTTAAATGATTTTGGGAGTTTTCGAACATTTATAATAAATGGGAGAATTACTAATGAATAACATTCATTTCGTAACACTCCCATGTTTTATCTGTTGTATATTAATATCCTAATTCAGTTAACCAGCACAAAAAAAGGTCTTCCGACCTCTGTATTTGCAATGGTGGAGCATAGCAGAATCTACCCCATAATTATAAAATCGCCTATATTTTCGGCACTATTATATCGTTATCATGCTTATGCCCACTCTCCAGGTCCATCTTACTTCTCACTGGAAAAAACGTGATTAATCCCACAGGGAAGAAAAGTGACAATATAGAAAGGCATGATATTCAGCAAATAAAGGATCGTCGATATGATCACGTATATAGTTGGCGTGCAATTTCTGCTCTTCCGAATCAATTTCTCTATAACGATGGATAATAATATTCCCCTTAGCTTCCTCCTTAAGAATTTCATCATAGACATTCAGAATATGTTCATATAAGACAACTGGAACATCATTATTACTCTCCCAGGTATGTCCACCCGTGTTTATTAGACGCGCATCGTGTTTTGGGCAATATAAGAACCCTTCTTTACCGTCATACATGATTTTCAATTGGTCAGGAAAACGTTCGTAATAATGCTGGATACCGTCTCTGAGACCCATTGTAACAAAGTTTTCTTCTCTGCTTCTGCAACAAACTAATGCATATACACGATCTGTTGTAAAATATGCAACTTTGTTCCCATCAACATGAGATTTTGCATTTGCAAGGATAACATTTAAATCTTTAATAATACTTCCGTGATAAAACTGATTTTTATGTATCATAGTAGCTAATTCTCTCCTACACTATAGCCTCTATTCCCACTCTAAACTGGAATGTGTCCATTTCTTTTCAAATGGACTGTTGTTATTAATTGCCGTTACTATAGGTTCCAGGAATGATCTTATGAAGATAATGGTGTTTCCCAAAGACAGATCCGTATTAGCTCTCTTAGTTTTAATAAAACCATTCCATCTACCTTTTCGGTATATATCATCCGCAAATCCATCTTCAAATGCAACTATTCTCTCCAGTGTAGTCTTACGATGTCCAAAAGTTTCTATTATAGCTTGTTTCAACTCCATCCCGGAAAAATCGAATCTATGTGCCATAGTATAGATATCATAAAAGTCCTTGTATCTGCTGTTAACAACGCCAAGTGAAACAATTGCTTCAAATTTCTCAGCAATTATAGATTCCAATGAATATGCATCAAGAACCGGTGGTTCATCATCAAGTATTGTTGGATATTCCATCTGCTGCTTTCCCGGATAAATAACATCATTGTAACCAATGTCAATATTTACTGGTATTCTTGTACGGTCAAGATAAGCAACAGCTGACACATTGACACCATGATATTCCTTAAACTCCGTGATATTGTTAGCCTTCAAAGAACTGATATCAAATCGAATTGCATCATCACATTCAACACTCAGAATATCAGAGAATACCTTTTTCATATATTCGGCTTCATTAGAAATACTGGTACCTAACAAATCGATATCTGTCGTTGTTCTGGCATACTGTTGATTGAACAGGCCATATAACAGACATCCTCCTTTCAGTACAAACTTATCCTTATACGGCGATATTGATAATCTATACAACACCCTTTCAAGCACATACAGTATGAACATATCCTGAACATTGCGTTTTTCTTTATTGGCCCTGTATTTTATCTGTGCTTTTACAGATGTTGCTGTTTTCATACCATTACCTCCAGATATTCCCTGAGCAGTTTTGCGCAGCGTAGTTTTTTGGCATACTCCATCAGTTTATTGATATTCCTGTCGGAACGCTTAACATAATTCTTAAGCACTTCTATGGCCGGCTCAAAACCAAGCTTATTACGATAGAAAATCATGTCACACACAGTCTTCTCTACATCATAGATCATATATTCATTATTTCCTTCAGCAATAGTATCTATCCCTGTTGAATACCTTTCATCAGTAAAAAGATAGAACTTCATTTCCGGCCATTGTGGTGACTTTGGAATCCTGCTTCTACGAGGAAGAGCCACATCAATCAGCAAAGGTCTTGACGATGAAAGCCCATGATATACAGCAGCACTTGTCAGACAAACAACACCTTTTGGAGCATAAACTGAAACAATTGAGAATTCATTAATATCTCCATCATAACCAGAGTTTTCAAAGTAATTGCGATTAATCGGATTTAGCTTTCCTTCCTCAACAAGCTTGTTTATTTTGTAAGGTGACAGACCAGAATCATAAAGGGTTCTTCTGGAAACAAACTGTTCATCACTATATTTCTTCATCTTGGCTTCCTCCTTCACCAATATTTTATTTTATGTTTGCGTATTTGTAAATATGCAAACATATAATTAATCTCCAATTCAAAGCCTGGAATTGTGCAAAAAAAAAGGTCTTTCGACCTCTGTGTTTTCTATTGGTGGAGCATAGGCAGATTTGAATTCATCTAATTCTTAACTCCATAATGATCTCATCGCCATCCTCCTCACCCGTATGACAAAAGCCCAGCTTTTCATATAGTTTTTGGGCTGCATCGTCACCTTCTATATAGCAGAGAACGACCTTATCATACTTCCCGTCTTCTCTCATTAGCCGAAGGATTTGATTCACAGCTTCATAACCGAAACCTTTTCCCTGATAACGCTGATCAATGAAGAATTGACTGAGATTATATGCGTTAAAATCATCCAGATCATAATACATACCCATTCCAACAGGCAGATCATCATTATAAATGATAAACACCTGACTTCTATTGTTCCGATAAGCGTATGCTCTTGCAAGGATACCTGCGCTGTCTGAAACATAGTTATGCTGATCATCACGAACTTGAAGTCCAAGTCTCCAGTTATCAGGTGTAACAGTTTCTAAATGAATCATTTTTACTCCTCCGCAAACTCCGGTTTACTGTTTTGCCTTTATATACTCCAGCAGAGCGGTGTATTCTCGCAGGTATAATCCACGTTTTTCCTCGCTGATGTCTGCATAGTCCTGATGGTGGGAAAACATTTCCACTGCTTCCTGCAGCGAAATCCATTCAGGCTCAAGCCCGCGCTTCAGCTCCACTTCTGTCAGATTCATCTGTCCGTTGCCTATTACTTCGCAATCAAAGTAATGGCTGATATAGCAATACTCTTCATAATACTCATAGAGAATAAGGAATTCCTGAACGGGCAGCGCGACAAATCCTGTTTCCTCTTCTACCTCTCTTATACAGCATTCCTCGGGTGTTTCATTCTCTTCCATACCACCGCCGGGTACCGACCACCAACCCGATTTGATTTCATGTGAAAGAAGTATCTTCTCATTGCATATTATGACAGCCCGGCTGGCTGAACGAGTCTTGGTGAATGTCTCAAAACGATTTGCACCAAGAATTTCAATCTCTTTCATATTGCTTCCTTTTTCCCTGACGGAGAAGTGATCTAAGTTGATTTGCTTCAGCAACTCCCGATTTCATACTGACTTAATCAAACCATTTTCCCAAAAGGCTTCAAAAGTGTTTGCCACTTCGCTATGTTCGGTGATTTTTCCATCTACTATTTTATCTATATTTACACCTTTGATTTCTATGGTCTTATTGGTTGGCGTTATTCCTAAAAGCTCACCACTATGAGTGCCTCGCATGACAAACTCTGAAACAACATATTCGCCATCTTCAAATTGTCGGGTGATACTCATTGTGTAATCAGGATATGTATTTCGGACAGCTATAAGATGTTGACACATTTCTTCCACATACTCTGCTGACAGAAAATGCGCAGCCTCGTCAATCAGGTTTTTTGAAACCACATCCTCATAAAAGTATTTAACTATTTCTTTGTTATTCACGATCCACCTCGTCAAATCCGAATTATAACCTCAAAAAGGATTCTGCGTTTACATGTCCGATCATGTGCATTTCTTCCTCTGTAAAATCCATCTGATCCAAAACATCAAGATAACGCTCTATGATATGTGTCGGTTCAACGCTTCTGCTGCAGGGCCAG
>JAFOIV010000112.1 GCA_017420535.1 Eubacterium sp.
AAGCCCACATATATCAGAAGCTAAATGGTCAAATCCAAGAGTAGCAGTGACGCCCTTGAGAGTATGAGCGGTATTGATTGCTGACTGAAAATCATTATTAATAATCCAAGTCTTTAGATCTTCAATACTATTTTCACTGAAAAAAATTGTCAGGTATTTTTCTATTCTATCAGAACTCAGAAGCCTGCTGAGTAACAGATCATAATTTTCACCTATTACATTATAAAAATCCAAAAGTTCCACAAAGTCACACTCCCGCTATTTCAGCTAAATTACCTGTAAGCACGGCATTTGAATTGTACTCAAGATACATACGTCTTATATCCTTAATGCTCTTTTTTCTGACTAAAACTATTTCATCATTATCCATAACAAAATTTTCATTCATACTTCTTACATAATAAAGGTTAACAAGGAAGCTTCTGTGGCAGCGTAAAAAGCGCTTGTCATCAATATCGTTTTCCACCAGATCGAGGCGGGTATATACAGTATGTACCTTGCCGTCACTGCAATGGATCAGACATTTTGTATTCGAGCTTTCGATATATCTGATATTATCATAGGAAATATATTCTACGCTGCTTCGTTTCTTGACTATGATCGTATTTTTGCGTCTGCCTATGAGGATCCTGTCCATTACATTACAAAACTTCTCATAATTATGCGGCTTCAACAAATAACCTGCCGCATCTACGTCATAGCTTTCAACTGCATACTTATCAGAAGCAGTAAGAAAAACTATCTTCCCGTTATAGCCTCCTGAACGAAGTTTTTTTGCAACTTCGATGCCAAGAAGACTATTAAGGTATATGTCAAGAAAAATAATATCATATCGGTTACTTTCTTCTATATCATCTATCAGAGTAATTTCATTACAGTATTCTGTAACGTGATACAGAAAAGACTTGTCTTTAAAATAGCCATCTATCATTTCTGCAATTACAAATCTGTCAAAGGTGCTGTCGTCACAGACCGCTATTTCAAATACATCTTTCATTTCTTACTCCCTTGCTGTAAATATTGTTCAAGACATTAATGCATACCGGTTCTTATTATTGATCATTCTGTACTTATCTGCTAATAGCCATATAAATTCACTTGAATAAGGCTTGCAGTCATCATAATATCCAAGAATAGCCTTAATGCCTTCTCTGTTCCTGTCCCACGCAGCTTCTATTGAATATCTGATACCACGCTCTATTCTTTTAACGGACGAATCAAGTTCGTCTGCAATCTGAGGATATAGCTCAGTTGTAAGCTTTACATTTATATTATTCGAGCGATTGATCTTTAATATGATATATAAAAGATAATTATATCCTGCTGTATTTCTTGGAATTCCAAGCTGGTTGAGCAATGAGGCGATGATGTCCCTCTCGTTCATAACTTCCGTAATCTTTTTTGCATTATTTTCTTCTACACATAAATTATACATTTTATACCTCCGTTTTAGATATTAATAAAATTTTCTGTAATAGTATAATAGCATATTTTTTGTCAGAAAAAGTAAAATTATGAAAAAAGATGATTTCATTATGAATTATAATGCATAAGAAAAATACTTTTACCAAATGAGCTCCTGCAATTAATTTCAGTATTTATCGCCTCTGTTTATTATTACCCAATAACCTTTATGCGTAGTCCCAACTCTCCTTATTATCTTTTCATCCTTTAATCGCTTAACATAATACTTTACCCTATCCCGCTTCCAATCAAGCTGTTCTGCAATTTGCTTTTGAGAATACTCGGGATGCTCCCTTATTACCGCTAAAACCAATTCTGACAACTCAGTTTGGGTAGGAGTTTGGGTAGGAGTTTGGGTAGGAGTTTGGGTAGTCTTCCCTGCAAAGAATGTGATCATAAAGTCCTCATGATGAATAAGATACTCCGGCTGTGGATTTTTTGATGCTTCACATGATTCCTTTATCTTTTCAATTCCACGTCCCCATGATTCGATATATCCTGCACGATAGAATGTACTTGCTATCAATGGATTATAAGGTCTGGATTTGTGGGGCTTCATAAGATTCTCAACTGTCCAGTCCTCTGGGAATACGCAATCATTGGCTATCATTATCTTATCATCGTATACCCTGATCTGTATAGGCGTAAGGGTTGCGTAATTCTTATGAGCAATGGCATTCAATACCGCTTCTCTCAAGCCTTCCTTAGGATACGGATATGTCTCTACCCTTGTTATATTATCGTAGGATATAATACCCTTAAGATATTTCAGGTATATAAGGTCGATAACATTGTCTGCCTGTGAGATTAGTGATCCATGAACTTCATCCTGATACACTATGTCAGAATCAGACTTAAAATATCCGATCTTTATAAAAGAACCCGGTATCCACTTTTCAGGCTTATGATGAAACAATAGTATCGCTGCTCTTGTAGGAATATCATTATTAAGAAGATTAAGATTATCGAGAAGCTGCGGATTGTCCACACTTAACGCTTTAGAATCCATACGCTGACTGCGTTCAGCCTGTTCTCTGAATATATCAAAGCTGTCATGTCTGAAGTCTTCAGGCTTTATACCGTCTATCGGAACACTATCCCATGTAATGCCTGTCTTTTTCAATAAGAATTGATTAAGTGCAGGTCCGACTAACTGCTGTTTTGTGCTTCCCGATCTATAGTGGTACTCACCATGATAACTGACAGGATAAGGATTGGCACTGACAATTATCTCAATATAGTCCTTTCCGCCTTTATTATGCAAATTAACATCTGCTACTATTCCAAGAGCATTTACTATTTTGTTTGGAATATCTTCTAACAGCTTTTTACTCTTTTCTACTCCGACAACCTCGCCGTCATCATACATACCTATATATATTTTACCGCCCTGTGCGTTTGCAAAGCCACATATCCATTTAAGGTATTCATCACGCCATGACTCTTTCCATTCTATATTCTGGCTTTCAGACATTATGCTCGCACTCCTTTAACTAATTTAATCTATGTAAACCGAATGGCAGTATTACCTTTATTATTGCCACTTATCCACCACAAAATGATTATGATACAATATTATTGTATCATAATCCAGTATTCTTTTCAAGTTAAATTATGTTTATAAATTATTTAACCCATTCCATCCCACACAGAACTGCTCATACTCCATATTAAGCGTTATATTTATCTTATATCCTTTGCCTATCTCAATTCGGCTGATAACCTGAGATATTATCATTTTCTTCTGTTCTATGGTAGCCATCCTGAATTCCTCTGCCCAGCCTTTGAACATATCATACATTGGACGAACCTTTTCCATCGAAGCCTTCTTTTGCTCCATTTCATTGCCTATCTTCTCAAGCTGTTGGTTTATTGC
>JAFOIV010000113.1 GCA_017420535.1 Eubacterium sp.
CAGAGTCAGGACTTTACTACTTAAGAGCCAGATATATGAATCCTGCAACAGGAACCTTCACCCAGGAAGATACCTATCAGGGAAATATCTACGATGCCCTTTCCTTACATAAATACCTATACGCTCAGGATAATCCTGTAAGCTACAAAGACCCTACAGGAAATGATGTATCTTTTGTGGGACTTGTTACGACTGTCGGTAGTTGGGCGATGGAAACGGCAGGAAAAATCTGGGCAGCTATTAAGGCAATAAAAGCGATTGTTACTTGGGAAGCTATTTCAGCCATTTGTACTGTCCGTAGTTTGATTGACCAAATTAAAGGATTGCTAACCGCGAAAACATGGGAAGAGGGATTCGATAGTTTCTTTAGCTTAATTCTTACTGTATTAGGAGTTTTTAGTGATTGTTATACATTGTCTCATACGTTTCAAAACTATTTACCGACAGAAGAATTTATAGCTTGAGTTGTGTTGCGGATTGCGTCACAAATTGGTATAATTTAACTAAGAATAAGAAAAAAGGTGGTGTTTTGATATGGCAGTTAAAACAGCAAACGTTAATTCACGAATGAGTATAGATGTCAAAGAAAATGCAGAAAAAATACTTGATCGTTTAGGTATTCCGCGTTCAGTAGCAATAGATATGTTTTATAGACAAATAATTGAACATAATGGTATTCCATTTCCGGTTACTTTGCCTGTGAAGGTTCCGGCTAGAGATGAACTGACTGATGCTCAGTTTAATGAAATGATGGCTATTGGTTTGGAACAGGCAAAAGCAGATGACTCCTTTACAGTTAATGAAGTTTTTTCAGAACTTGAAAAAACGGAGGGATGACACTTGAAAAAATATACGGTTAAAATTACCAGACAGGCTCGTGATCATATAAGAGAAATTAAAAAATATATCGAGCAAGAATTAGCTGCACCTGAAGCTGCATCTAATACTTTGGCTATTCTGAAAAAAGAAATTAAAAGCCTGGAAACAATGCCAGAGCGAATAAAACTGACAGAGGAAGAGCCTTGGAGAAGTAGAGATGTACATCGTATGCGAGTAAAGAATTATTATGTTTATTTCTGGATTGACGAGGTAAACAGTAAGGTTCAAATAACTTCTATAATATATGTTGCCAGAGAACAAGCAAATCAGTTAATTCTTATGAAAATGGAATGATCTTTATGAGAGTATAGAGTAAATACCGTTTCATGGCCATAACATCAAAAAAGGAAAGGCACGAAAGCACACGTTTAGTGCGATCGTACCTTTTCTTTTTTGGGCAGATGGCCCCCTTAGGGCATATTACCTTACATGGTAAGTGTTATGTATATGATCTTATAGAAAAAAATAATAACAGTGAACGGAATATAGGAATAATCGCAATATAATAGAATACCCTAGACTAGTAAAGCTGCCTTGGTTGGCAGCTTTTTCAATAGTATAAAAAAGCTTGACACACAAAAGATAATATGTTACCTTTTTGGAAATGAGTAATATATTACCTTTTACTTGGGTAGAAAGGATTGATGGTGAGATATGAAAACATTGGTGATTTATACATCTCAAACAGGATTTACAAAGAGGTATGCCGGATGGATATCTGAAGAACTAAATGCGGATTTATATGATCTTAACGATGCAAAGAAGAAAGCAGATAGCTTTTTTGAAACGTATGAAGCAATCGTATACGCAGGATGGTGTATGGCAGGAAAGGTCGTTAAAGTAAACTGGTTTATGGATAAGGCGGTTTGCTGGAAAGGAAAAAGACTGGCTATAGTTGCAGTTGGCGCAAGCCCGAATGATAACCCTGAAGTTGACGAGTTTTTAGATAATGTTATGACAGAAGAACAATGTCAGATAATGAAGGCATTTTACTGCCAGGGCGGTATCAATTATGACAGGATGAATTTTTTTTCAAGAACATTAATGAAAATGTTTGCCAATGCTTTGAGGAATAATAAAAATTCTTCTGAAAAAGATAAGGAAAAGGGAGAAATGATTTCAAAATCGTATGATATTTCGGATAGAAAGTTTATAGAACCGGTTATGGATTATATAAGAGGAAATGGATAATGAGTAGGAAAAAAATAGTTGTGATTTTATCTGTTATTGTTATCGTGTTTTCTTTAATATGTTCTGTATTACCGCTTATAACAAGTGGCGAATTGGCAGAAAAAACAGTGATCTCAACCTTCGGTGAAACGGTAACTCTTTATGGGAAGGGGCTGTATGCAAGAAACTCAGTTTCAAGTGCGGTACAGGCAATAGCGCAGGATATGGTGACTCTCTTTCTGATCGTGCCTGGAATGATAGTGGCACTGATTCTGATCAGGAAAGAGAAAGTGATAGGAAATTTCCTTTTAACAGGGTTATTTGGTTATATGTTATATACATATATGAGTTATGCATTTCTGATGTTCTATAATGATCTGTTTTTATTATATGTTGCAAATATGACTCTATCATTTTATGGTTTTGTGCTTTGTGTTATGATGCTTCTTGAGGATGCAAGAGTTGAATGCTTAAAATCGAATATGCCAATAAAAGGAATGAGGATATTTCTTATTATTTCCGGTGTTATGATATTCTTGATGTGGATTGGCAGGATTGTTCCGACTATAGGAAATGACACAGCTCCGGTTGGTCTGGATAACTGTACAACGCTGGTTATACAGGCTATGGATATAGGAATAATAGTACCGGCGTGTTTTGTGACAGCATATCTTCTGAGGATAAAACATAAGCTGGGATATGTTCTAGGACCGGTGATGATTGTTAAGGCTGTGACACTGGTGACAGCAGTTATGGCAATGGCTATATGTATGAAACTATCAGGTGTGGAAGTAGAGATGGCGTCATTTCTTATATTTTGGCCAATATGTATTGCATCATATTTTTATTTTTTCCTGACCATGAAAAGAATCGCGGATACAAAGAAGAATCAATTGGGGAGATAAAGATGACTATTGAAGACGTTTGTAAAAATGAAAATATAGATTTTACCGGAATACCATCCAGTTATTATCTGCTTGGACTTATTAGTGCGTTTGAAAATCGATTCCAGGCTATGGCCGACAGTACCATGAATGAAATAAGCTGGAAACAGTTTTTTGCTATTATATGCATTAATATGTGTAAAGAACCGCCTACATTAAAGGAGCTTTCAGATATTCTTGGGAGTTCTCATCAGAATGTTAAACAGATACTCTTAAAGCTTGAAAAGAAGAAATTTATAGAGTTTCAGACTGATGAGTCTGATAAGAGAAAACAGCGAATCGTACTCACTGATCATTGTAGAGAGTTCTGCGAGAAAAATGATGAGATGAGTATGATTTTAATGGAAAAGATGTTTGAGGGCATACCTGAGAAAGATATAGTAACCACGATTCAGACAATTACGAAGATAGAGAAGAATCTGAGAGGAATAGTTTCATGAAATCTTTGAAATCTAAATTTCTCTAGCCTTTAGATATACAGGCGAATGCTACGATGCCCTTTCCTTTTTTGGATAGATGGCCCATTCATCACTTCTTTTTTGTATCAAGACAGTTTTAAGGTAAAGTGATGAGGAGGCTCAAAAATAAAGAAAAAATTAATATAATCGAACCCCCGTTTGTGATACAATAGAAGTAACTATTTTTACGAACGGGGGTTTTTCGCTTTGAAAAACAGGTTTAACAAAGATGACTTAAAAAAAGGTATGATACTCACTTTTTCGCTTTGTTGTGTTGTTCTTTTCAACATACTGCTTGGAAAGATTGGCGTTATCTTCAAGGCGTTAGGTACATTTGCAAAAGCACTTGTTCCATTTTTTATCGGATGTGCTCTTGCATTTCTTTTAAATCCCGTACATACATTATTACAGAAAGCTTTTACTGATTTATATAAAAAGATGAAGAAGACCGATAAATGTAACAAAAAGTGGCCTAATATCATGGCGGTTACGTTTACTATGCTTATCTTCTTTGCTTTGATAGCCGGACTTCTGATCATACTTATTCCTGAATTAAAGGACAGTATATTAAAGTTTTATAATAAGATTCCTCAATATATTACCAATACTGAGGAATGGGCTGTTAAAGTGCTTAAGAACAATCATGATATGGAAGTTCTGATCAGTAATTATTTAAGTGATTTTGAGGTGTCAGTCACAAAATTCCTTAATGATAAGATCATCCCTAATATGGATACCATTGTTACAACGGTTTCTAGTGGTATTATTGGAGGTGTTAAGATAGTTATTGATTTTGCAATAGGATGTATTGTTGCAGTTTATATCTTGGGATCAAAGGCTAAGCTTTCAGCTCAGGGCAAAAAATGGATCTTTTCTTTCTGTGGTAAAAAGAAGGGCACTCATGCACTGGAAGTTTTTGATTATGTGAATTCGGTATTTGGTGGATTTATCAATGGTAAGATAGTTGATTCCATCATTATCGGAATATTATGTGCCATATTCTGTAAGACTGTTGGAATGCCATATGCAACACTTATAAGTGTTGTTATCGGATTTACCAATATCATTCCATTCTTTGGACCATTTATCGGAGCAATACCATCTGCGTTACTGGTGTTAGTGGAAAGTCCAAAGATGTGCATAGTATTTGTTATATTTATCCTTATCCTTCAGCAGTTTGATGGAAATATCCTTGGACCACTTATTCTTGGCGATTCCACTGGACTTAGCGGACTTTGGGTATTATTTGCTATTATTGTAGGTGGAGATCTCTTTGGATTCCCGGGAATGATCCTTGGTGTTCCGGTATTTGCTTGTTTCTATACACTTCTTACTATCATACTTCGTGACAGTTTAAAGAAGAAGGGACTTACAAATGCTACAGATTATTATACCGATCTAAGGGGATTTGATGCAGATGGAAATCCTATAAAGGGACCTAAGAAAAAGAGGGAATCTGCAAAGAAGAGAAAGAAGAGAATGCTTGCCGCTGCGGCTTTAGAACTTGCAAAGGAAAAGGCAGAGGAATTTACACATAAATCTGATTCAAAAACAGATGAAGATAAATAAAGGGTTAAAAGACTAATAAGGAGGACTTACTATGTCAGAAAGAACAGCTTATAACAACAAAGAGATGCTTGAGTGGACTGCATATTTTTCAGATTATATGAATACCAGTCCGGAAAAGATCAAGATGATCAACATTTGTGGCAAAGAGAAGAATATCATTCCAACTATTCAGACTCATAAAAGGGTTATGATATTTGTGGATTCTACTCATGAGGATCTTTTTTATGATCTCTGGGAGAAGGGGCTTGGTGATTATGAGGTCTGGTTTGCTGAAGGGCTGATCCCAAATGATAATATTATGAAAGCACGTATTATGGAACTGGCTAATAAGAAGATCAAGGTGCCTTCAGTTGTATTTATCTTTAATGAAAATACCAGAGAAAGTTACCGCATCGGTATGAAGAATGAATTCTTCAGTAAAGGCACAGTAAAGTATGTTGGCCACGAGATCAGAGCTGTCATTATGAGTATGTTAGGGGTTGATACCCAGGATACCATTGCCATTGTAAGCGGTGAGACTATCGTTATTGAATCTGCATTTGCAGCACCTGATGGAACCATCATCGCAGTTGAACCGGACGCACAGGATTTGCAGACTATGGAAGAAAATGTTGCCAAGTTCGGTCTTAACAACGTTCTTATAGTGCCTGATCTTTCAGATGAAAGCCTTGCAAAGATGCCAGTACCACGTCTTTCATTTATTGTTGCTACTAAGTATCTTGAAAGAGATATTGAGCGTCTCATAAAGAAAAACGATAAGATGCAGTTTGTCATCTATACATTGGAATTGGATGTACTTTCTGAAATTAAGGGAATCTTTGAAAGACATAATATAAAGAATATGGAAGTAACACAGATTACTGTCAGTAAGACTGATAAAAACAGCGTATTTGTTACACAGCCATCACCATGGCTTATAACAGGAGAAATATAATAAGTGGTTGCTGCACACTCGTGACTTTATTCGTGTGAGGCTATAAGACGAGACAGGTTGTAGTGATTAGTCACTACAACCTGTCTCGTGTTGCGAAAGAAGTAAAAGTAAAAAAAACAGGGGATTGGTATGAAAAAATTAAATAAGGATTATTTGATGAGATTTATCATCTCATTTTTGATACTGCTAATAATGATTATGGTGACTTATGCCATTAATAAATCCAGTGTTCTTAGATCAGCGGGGATAAAAACAGGATTAATCGACCTAAGCAATTGGGATATTGACAGTGAAATCTTTACACTTGATGGAGAGTGGAGGTTTTATCCTGAGATATTATGTGGCAATCAGACGATAAGTGAAGCGCCAAGGTATGTAAATGTTCCGGAATCTCTTGGATATTCCAAAGACTATAATGTAAATACAGCAGAATATGGTACATATGAAGCTCAGTTTAAATTAAAAACTCCAGGGCAGTATATGTTATGTATTCCATATATTTCCAGCGCTTACAGATTATATGTGAATAATGAATATATAGGCGGAGTAGGACATGTCGCAACTAATAAGGAAGAAGAAGAGGGATTCCTTAAACCAAGTAATTATCTTATCAATGCAGACAGTACTGATTTAAATATAAAGGTTGAAATATCAAACTTTACTTGTATTAAAGGCGGAATAACAGAAGATATATATTTTGGTACAGTGAACAATATTTATAAATACACTACCAATAAAAACATAAATGATATTTTGATGGTGGGTATATTAATAGGATTTGGAGTATTTCCGCTGCTTATCATAAGTAAATACAATAAGGGAAGATCAGGGTATTATTTTGCGGGATTTTGTATTGCCAGTGCCGTATTTGCTTTTCTTATTAATCATAATATTGGAGGGATACATTTTGTATGTCTTCCGATTAAATTTATAGTAAAGGCGGAATTTACGGCCTTTATCGTAATGCTGATATTTATATATGCATTTATAAAGAATGTATACCCTTCAGGAATAAAGAAGGATATATCTAATTGTTTGATATATATCGATATTTTATATCTTATTCTTATTTTTATTTCAAACAAAAAGAAAATGCTGAATATAGTTGGTAATAGTTATTCCGTAATACTTTTAATCAATGCTATTTTCTGCATTTATATAATAGTAAGAGCAATGCCTAAAAAGAAGATCTATGCATTATTTTCATTTACAGGCATTATAGCTTTTCTTATTCTTGGAGGGTTAGAGATCATTGCTCTTGAAATGGGAGGAAGCATCAGATTTTATCTAAAGGACAATTTCTATAATCTTGGACTTTTGATATTTGTCTTATGCCATATCAATATATTCCTTATGGATATTGATCAGGCATATCTAAATGCTTCATATGCAGACAAGATGGAGATATCATTTCTTCATGCTCAGATTGCACCGCATTTTTTATTTAATACTCTTAATAATCTTTATGTTCTGATGGAAATGGATTTAGAAAAAGCCAGAAAGTTACTTATAAATCTGTCGGATTTTTTAAAGGTAAAGTATAGATTTAATTATAAGGACTTTGATGAATATAGTCTTTTAGATGAGGTAGATTTTCTTAAATCATACACAGCAATCGAAAATTTAAGACGTGGCGATAAGATAAGGCTTTCCTTTGATTTTGAAGGTGTAAATGTATCAAGTATAAAAGGAGAAACAGACATTTTAACTAAAAAAATGTGGTTTGCTAAAGTAAAGTTTCAGCCTATGATACTGCAGCCTCTGGTGGAAAATGCCATCAGGCATGGCTATAAATCTGAATTACTGGAGATTATGATCCATGTTAGCAGGGCGGGAGAATATCTTGATTTTTTGATAGAAGATAATGGAGCCGGAATGCCGGAATTTAAAGTTAAGATGCTTAATAGATCCAACAGTCATGGAGTGGGAATTCCTAATATTAATTACAGACTTTCAAAATATTGCGATGAGAAACTGATATTTGAAAGTGAGGAGCAAAAAGGAACAAGAATAAGATTTAGATATAGGATGGAGGAAGTGTAATGAATGTTGTAATTGTAGATGATGAGATCAATTCAGTAAGATATATTGAAGAAAAACTTAGGGATCATAAAGAATTTATTATAGAGAATTCATTTACTAATCCGGTGGATGCTCTGGCTTATCTTATAAGAACGAAGGTGGATCTTCTTTTTCTTGATATTGAGATGCCAGGGATAAGTGGTCTTTATATTGCTGAGCAGATTGCTCTTATCCGGCCGGAAACAAAGATCTGTTTTATCTCTGCGCATAATGAAGGGGCGGTGAAAGCTTTTGAACTTAATGCATTGGATTATATTCAGAAGCCATTTACCAAGGAAAGATTTGATAAGTGTATTAACCGTTTTCTTGATACGGCATCCAAGAATCAAAAAATAAAAATGGATCTTGATATGAAGATGAATGCATTATCAGATGTTAATCAGGCGATAGAATATAATTTGAGTATGGTCTGTGGCTATGATGAAGAAAATATAGCAATACTAAATATTTCGGACATCTATTATTTTGAAGTATGTAACAGTATTGTCTTTATCCATACAAAGGATAAAATTTACAGAGGAAATAAAACTCTTACTTTTTATGAAGAAAAGTTGGAGAATCAGTATTTTTTTAAGACACATAAATCTTATCTGGTTAATCTTTCCAAGGTGGACCATTTTTCTCCAAGGATAACCTATACCTATGATATGTTCTTTAAGGATGTTAAAGATGTAGTTCCGGTTTCAAGGTCAAAGGTAAAGGAGTTAAAAGAATATTTTAATTAATCTCAGAACAGGTCAGGCTGTAATTTTGACAGCTTGACCTTATTTTTTTCATTTCAGCCAGAATCACACAAGTAAAAGAAGAGTTTTGATATATTGCAGTTACAGACAAAAAAACAAAGAAAAAATTTTAAGGGAGGTCTTTATTATGACAAACAAAGAACAGATTGATGAAGGTATTTTTGGCTTAAATTATAAGCCGGAGGAGATTCTTGCATTTAACGGGAATCAGTGTGAAAACTTCATTCCAACCAGTGGCAACTGGGATGGTGAAGATTTTTACGTAATAACAAGAAAGCTTAATGAAGTATCAGGTACTTATGATATTTCAGCACCTAACGCTTTTAAGGATGTTTCATATCCTGGTGGACTTCTTATGGGAAATGATGGAATAGTTGATGGTTGTCCGCAGGCCTTAGTGGCAGACAGAGATTCTATGGATATTTCAGTGGATCTTCCTGGACTTGAAAAGGACAACTGTATCACAGTTGCATCTCCGGATTATAAAAACGTAAGTGCTGCAATTGATACTTTGCTTGAAAGATGGTTTAGGGAACATAGTGATAAGAATAATATCCCTGCTCTTTTCCAGATGAATTCATCATCAGTTATTGACGAAAAGCAGCTTTCTCTTGATCTCGATGTAAGCGTGAATTTCCTTAAGAATGATCTTGGAATTGATTTTAATGGAATTTACAGTAATAAGAAATCTACATATGTTACAGAGTATAAGCAGATATTCTATACAGTATCAGCCGGAAAGCCTACTCATCCATCAGAAGTGTTTGCAGAAAATGTAACATGGGATCTTTTGGTTAAGAAGGGTGTTTCAAACAGTCAGCCGCCTATGTATGTTCAGAATGTTCAGTATGGAAGACAGATCTTTATTACATTTGAATCAACTATGACTACTGCTCAGTTAGAGGCTGCACTTAATGGAAATGTTACTATAAAAGGAATCAATGTTGTTGGTGATGGTTCTATAGGTGGTGGATATACATATAGCGATATTTCTGTAAAGGTTGTAGTGCTTGGTGGAAGAAGTGATATTTACTCAGGCATAATGTCAGATAATGATTTTATAAAGAAGATGAATGATATCATTTTTTCAAATACTCAGCTTAGCGCTCAGAATCCAGCTTATCCGGTTTCATATCTTCCTTGTTTCTTAAAGGATAATAAGCCGGGACAGGTTCAGGGTAATACAAAATATGTTACAGAAGAAGTAACAAAGCATAAGAGGGGAAGCTTAAATCTACATCATAGTGGCGCTTATGTGGCAAAGTTTAATGTTTTCTGGGAAGAATATAGTTTTGATGATAAGGGTAATAAAGTAGTTAAAAACAAAGCCTGGGAGCATAATGATGAGCATAAGACTGCAGGTTTTGATGCTAATATTCCTCTTCCTGCTAATACTCAGAATATCAGTATTAAGGCAGAAGGCGCTACAGGTCTTGTATGGGACAAGTGGCATAATCCTATTGATGTAAGAAGTCTTGCATTAGTAGAGCAAAGAACTGCAAAAATCTGGGGAACAACTTTAAACCAGAAGGGTGAAGTTAATCCTATGTAATTATTATGATACAGATGAATTAGTCGGAATGTTTCCCTTGTAGGGAAACATTTCGATCTTATGTTTAGATTGGAGGATATTATGAGTTGTGAAATGATACATTTTATGAAAAAGGTTCTTCCTGTGCCTGAGATTAAGGAACAGAGAGGGGCATCAAATGATGTGCTTCTGGGGGAATGTAAGGTTAGCAGCAAGCAGGAATTAGAAGATACTGTAAATAGAATGAAGATGTATAATGAGGCTTATCGTTTTGATAACTATGAACCTCAGTTAAGCAAGGATGAGCTTACATTATCCGATAAAATGAATGACAGCAGAATGGCTATAAATGCTGTTATTAAAAATGATGTGGATGCAAGGAAATATCCTCCGGCTAATCCATTTTATGCCGTTAAACAGTATATAGATGATCAGAGTAAGCTTATTTCTGGTGATTATATTAATTTAAAGGATACATTCGAAAAGATGCCTAAGGGGGGAAATCTTCATATACACTCAAGTGCTACTTACAATATGGAAAAATTTCTTGATGATCTTGATAATGCCTTTCCGGGAGAGATATTTGCTCTTGAGAATGATTTCAATACAACATCAGGTTCTTATTTAAGAGGAACACTTTTCAGATTCAATAAGGCTACTTTAAAAAAGTCTATTCCATCTGTTTTCGTACCTCTTACAAGTATATTGGGAAGTGCCGAGGAAAAGAGAAAACTTGTGCAGCTTTATACTCTTGCGGATAATTCTGATTATTATATAGATCACATTGGTTATATCTGGGGAGGTTTTAATGATATATTCAGCCGTGTGGGAATGATACTCAATATAAGAGAAGTATTTAAGCTCTATTACACAGAGGCTTTTAAGCTTCTTATAAAAGATAATCTTGATTATTGTGAATTAAGATGCGGAATTGCGGATACATTATATGATGATCATAATTTTGTTGTGAATGGTGAAGCGTCTCCGAAGTCTAATATGAATGAGGATGATCCTGAATTTATTAAGATCCTTAAAGATTCATATGTAAAAGCAGCAAGCACTGCAGGAGAGGATGGCTTCCAGTTAAAACTTATTCTTACAGCCAACAGAGGTAAGGAGAAGATTCCGTCTGCTATTAAAAAGATGGAACTTACCAAGAAATGGATGGGCAATAAAGATATAAATAAGAATCCGCTTTTGCTTAAGGGTATTACAGATACAGATTCCAGCTTCATAATAGGATATGATCTTGTAAGTGAAGAAGATGTGGGAAGTACTACTAAAGAATTTGTAGATGCTTTATATGATGCGGGGAAAGAAGCGTTACTTAATGAAGTTCCTATGTATCTTCACGATGGAGAAAGTAACAGATTCGATGATGATAATCTTTATACAGCATATCTGGTGGGAACAGAAAGGATAGGACATGGTCTTAATCTTTACAGATATAAATACCTTCAGGATATGGTAAAGCAGAATCAGAATACTCTTGAGGTGTGCCCTATAAGTAATCAGGTTCTCAGATATATTGCCGATATAAGGATCCATCCAATATATGGTTATCTTAATTCAGGCCTTAATTGTGTGATCTGTTCTGATGATCCTCAGATCTTTTGTAATGATGGTCTAACCTATGATTTCTGGGAGGCTTATACAGGTTCGGATATGGATCTTAGAGCAGTAAAGAAACTTATCAAGAATTCATATATTTACAGTGGGATGAGCGAAGCTGAGAAGAACATAATGCTTGCTAACTGGGAGAAAAAATGGGATTCTTATATAAAAGACTTAATATTTACACGTTAGAGATTATCGGGTATTATTATATAGAGTCCAAGGCTCGAGGTTAAAGAGTAGTTTTTATTATAGTAAAATTAAAGATTAAGGGGGGAAAGCTATGGATAAGACGCTTAAATTATCTGATCTTAAATGTGGAGATGTGATGCTTTTTGAAGCACCACCTGAACCATTGTCTCAGCTTATTGCTAAACTTACTCATTCAAAAGTAAGTCATGCGGGTTTGTCTGATTATAATCCGGCATATGTATTAAATGAGGAAATTGATGGTGTTGTAAGAGCTCCTCTTCATACCAATAATGAAAGAGGGATCTATATTAGAAGACTTACCAGGAAAGAAGGGCAGGATATTACTTACCCTGATACAAAAATAGTTGCAGATATTGCAACTAAATATGCAGAGGAAAAACTTCCTTATGGTAAGTTTAATCTTGCAGTTCTTGGCCTTTACATTCTTGGCTATAATTTTGCAGAAGATTCAAAATATAGGGATCTTATACTGAGTGTTATAAAGATTGCTATTTTCGAAGTTATCAAACTTGTAGATAAAAAATACTATGATGATCCTGACGTGCATCCTATGGTTTGTTCCCAGTTTGCAGCTCATTGTTATGATGAGGCCTTTAAAGTTAAGGGGTTGGATTATAAGATAAGATACACAGAGGAAGTAACATCAGGGCAGAATCTTCTTAAGGAAATTATTGATTATATCAAAGAACACATTGCAGATCTTTTTAAGAGGACACCGGAAATGTTGCTTGAAACATCTGAAAATGTTGCCGTTAACAGAGATGAAAAGATTATGGCACTCCTTGATAAAATCAAAGAAGATGAGGCATATAATAGGGTTGATAAGGTTTCATCGGTTAAGAGCTTTATATCTGAAGAACTGATAAGAATGCTTTATATCTATGGCCGCCATTTACTAAAGTTAAGTGGTAACAAGAAAGAATATAAAGATATTACAAAAGAAGATGTAAGCGGTCAGGAGCTGCTTTCATTATTTAATGATCTTCTTTTATTCCAGGAAACATTTATAACACCTGAAGATCTTTTCTCTCATACAGAGAATCTTGAAGATATGGGTAAGCTGGTTTATACACCTGAAGAAATTGAGGTATATTTAAAGCAGTAAATAAAAAGTCTTAATATAATAAAAGGACGTATGAGTGAGTTCATACGTTCTTTTTTCATTTTAATAGTTCCTTTGGTCAGTTCTCTATAATACCAATTTTATGTAGGAATAGTAGCCTAAAAATTCAGGATAAATTTGAATAAAGTGAGAATTCGAAAGCCTACGGGTAAACTAGTATATACAAATGTGGTATAATGTACACGTGAAGGAAACATATATTTTTTCAAGGGGCGTGATGTATATGGAATCAAATAATATTATTCTGATATTACAAATCTATATTTATATCATTTTTGTGGTTCTGATTTTCCATGGTTATGCAGTGGTACAATTACGTACCTATGAAAAACAGCTTAATAAGAAGACGATATACTGGAAAAAAATCCTGCGTAAAAGTCTTTCGGATAACTACAGGATAGGCTCCATTTTATTATACCGACTCAGGATTTCCATAAATCTTGAGGCATTCAGATATGCATATATGGATATTTATGAGGAAGATCAAAGTGTAGTAAACATATTCGTTAAGAACAAAAAAGGTTTTATCTCCATAGGGAAAAATTTAAGATTAACAGATAAAAAAGCTTTTTTTGCTTATTTTTTATCCACATGTCATATGGATAAGGAAGAGGTTTACAAACCGTATTTACCACTTCTTAGAGAGTATCTTTATGAAAAGAGGAGTGTATATGTATGTGAGAATGCGGCTCTTGCGTTTATTAGTTTTGGTGATCCCGAGACGGTATGTGATCTTTTGGATACCTTAAACAGTGCAAATATAGACTACAATGATATAGTTTTGGGGAATCATTTGCTTAAATATCCCGGGAATAAGGCGGTATTGGCAAGATGTATGATGAAATACTATAAGACATATAAAGATAATTATAAGAATGTGGTGTTACGTTTCTTAAAGTATTCAGGCATACACATCTTTGACAGGGAATTTGCAAAGATGCTGGATAATGAAGTCTTAAATATACCAATCTCAGTAAAATGCAATATGTTAAGACTGATATCTGATGTTAAAAGTTATAAGAATGAGAAGGTTTTTCTTAAAATATACGAAAAATATTATATGTCTTCAGATTGGGAACCGGCTGCAGTAGCTGCAAAGACTCTCAGAGGCTATAATACGGATGAAGCTATGCATGCGCTTATTAAGGGACTTAGATCAAAAAACTGGTATATAAGGGTTAATTCAGCTGAAAGTCTTGCAAAAAATGGTATACATCCTAAATATATCGCTTATGTTACTTCGGGAAATGACAGATTTGCCATTGAAGCGCTTATTAGCGCATTGGCATCTGAAAAGAATGGTTTAGGTTAAAGGGGGGGATTGTATGGTTAAATTTATTATATTCTGTAATTATTTTTTCTTCTTTTATCTGATAATATATGCCACGATGCTTCTCATTACTAATATTTACGGAGCTGTTGCAATGTATAATTACAGACGTAAGGAAATGCTTCATAATCAGTTGGAGGAAGATTTTTATCTTCCTTTTTCGATAATAGTTCCGGCATATAATGAAAATATATATCTTATCCAGACGGTTAATAATTTGTTGAAACAGGACTATAAACGTTATGAGATCGTGGTGGTGGATGATGGATCTACGGATAATACCAAGCAACTTATGATTGATACATTCAAGATGAAAAGATCCTATGGAATGCCTATAAGATATCAGGTACCCTGCAAGCAGATCAAGGAATATTATAGCGCCAGAGTTAACGGGATACAGATAATCATGATAACTAAGGTAAACGGTGGATGCAAAGCAGATGCATCCAATGCAGGTATAAATGTCGCTTCTTATCCTTATATTGTGGATATGGATGCAGATGAAGTCCTTCAAAGGGATGCATTAAGATATGTGGCCAGGGCATTTGCGGAGAATTCACAGGTCATAGGTGTCGGAGGAAATATTAAGATCTCCAATAATGTAAAGTTTAAAGACGCTATACCTGTTGAAGCCACACTTTCATCTAATCCTATTGCCAATATGCAGGTCCTTGAATATGGAAGAGCCTTCATAGGAAGCAGGATATTCTATAATAACACCAATTCCAATATGATAATATCAGGGGGCTTTGGGGCATTTAAGAAATCAGCTCTTGTAAAGGTAGGCGGGTATGATGTTTACAACAAGGGGGAGGACATGGAACTTACCATGAAACTTCATCAGTTTTACAGAAAAAATAACATACCTTATCGTATGGTCTATGTTCCTGATGCAGTATGCTGGACTCAGGCACCGGATAATATGAAGGACTTTAAGAAACAGAGACAGAGATGGTATGTGGGACTGATCCAGAATTATTATAAATACCGTTCCATGATGTTCAATCCGAAATATGGATTTCTTGGAATGGCAACCATGCCTTTTAACTTCTTTTATGAGCTTTTATGTCCTGAGTTTATTATTCTTGGATGGTTCCTTATAGTTGCATCTCTGATATTGAAGCTTATAAATTTACGGCTTTTTATAATTGCGTTATCTTCCTATATCCTGTTTGGTATAATGCTGACTCTGACCATGTATATTGATAAATCGTTTATGAAGAATGATCATTATTCTTATCTTGATGTAGTAAGGGCTTTTTTTATAGCGTTTTTAGATGCAGCATTCTTCAGGCCTCATCTGTTTTTAATGGAATTTGCAGTATTATTTAAGTACAGAAAAATTGCAAAAGTATGGTTTTCTCCTAAGAGAATTCAGATCAGGACGGATTAAACAAATATAAGGTCAGAAAATTTGAATTTATTAAAGTACATTCGCTTTCTGGATGGTTGAGAGTTAAGAAAAGAAGGTATATACTAGGTAGTGGATAGCAGAATTAAAGGACCGTATCTATAAAGGGTCCGACTTACTTTTAATTAAAACTTGAGCTGCTATGACAGGAGGAACTATTTATGTGGAAGCATAAAAAACTTTCAATTAAAAACATTTTGCAGATTGCGTTAGGAACAATGATATATGCAGTCGGAATAGGTATTTTCCTTGATCCTAATAAATTAGCTCCTGGTGGAGTTATGGGTATTGGCGTTATTTTAAGCCATACCATAGGACTTGGAGCAGGTAGCTGGTACTTTATCTTAAATGTTCCTATTCTTATCTTAGGATGGTACAATTTTGGCGGCCGTATGATAATAGCTACTGTATATGCAGTTATATGTAATTCTTTATTTACCAACTTTTTTTCAAGGATACATACACAGCCGGTGGATCTTTTTCCGGCAACAATGGCAGGCAGCGTTTTGGCCGGTGTTGGACTTGGACTTGTTCTTAAAGCCGGAGCTACAACTGGCGGAATGGATATTGTTGTAAAGATTTTAAGAAGAAAATATAAATATATTAAAACCGGAACTTTATTCCTTATACTTGACCTTGCAGTTGTAGTTGCTTCAGGATTTGTATTTAAGAATATAAACAATGTGATGTATGCATTTCTTGCAGTTATCGTAACAGGAAAAGTACTTGATTATGTCTTATATGGTGCTGATGAAGCAAGGATGATACTTATTGTATCTGATCGTTCTGATGAACTGGTTAAGAGGATACTTGAAGAATTGGATGTAGGAGCGACTCTCCTTAAGGGGAGCGGTGCTTATACAAAGCAGAATAAGGAGATGATTCTCTGTGTTGTTAAGAAGAGACAGGCTCCTGACTTAGAAGAACTTGTTAAAGAAGAAGATCCTCACGCATTTATGATCCTTACTAATGCAGATGAGATTTATGGTGAAGGTTATAAAAACCTCATGGAAGAAAAATTGTAATAAATCACAGTTTGAAATAAATAACAGTTAATTTGCAATTGTTACAAACATTTTAATATGATATAATAAGCCCTCGGGTATACCTTAATGGTACCCGGGGTTTTTATTTGTAAAGTACGAGGCAACTCGTTAAAGTAATAAAATTTGGAGGAAATAATCATGGCCCAGTACAATCATAAGCTTATTGAAGCTAAATGGACAAAAAAATGGGAAGAAGATCCAATCAATGTAAATGACGGTAAGAAAGAAAAGTATTACTGCCTTGACATGTTCCCTTATCCATCAGGACACGGACTTCATGTTGGTCATTGGAGAGGATATGTAATCTCAGACGTATGGAGCAGATATCAGCTCATGCACGGCAAGTACGTTATCCACCCAATGGGATGGGACGCATTTGGACTTCCAGCAGAGAACTTTGCTATTAAGAATGGTATTCATCCATCAATTTCTACAGCTGAAAATGTATCTAACATCAAGAGACAGATTAAACAGATTGCAGCTATTTATGACTGGGACATGGAACTTAATACAACAGATCCAGAGTTCTATAAGTGGACACAGTGGATCTTCGTTCAGATGTTTAAGAAAGGTCTTGCTTATGAGAAGGAAATGCCTATCAACTGGTGTCCTTCATGTAAGACTGGTCTTGCAAATGAAGAAGTTGTTAATGGTAAATGTGAGCGTTGCGGCGCTGATGTTACAAAGAAGAACCTTCGTCAGTGGATGCTTAAGATCACAGCTTATGCAGACAGACTTCTTGCTGATCTTGATAAGCTTGATTGGCCTGAGAAGGTTAAGAAGATGCAGACAGAGTGGATCGGTAAGTCTACAGGTGCTGAAGTAAACTTTAAGATCGATGGAAAAGATGAGTCTATCACAGTTTACACAACAAGACCTGACACACTCCACGGAGCTACATTTATGGTACTTGCTCCAGAGCATGCTCTTGCAAAGAGTCTTGCTACAGATGAGACACGTGCAGCAGTAGAAGATTATATCTATCAGACATCACTTCGTTCTTCAGTTGACAGAATGGCTGACCATGAAAAGACAGGTGTATTTACAGGAAGCTATGCTGTAAATCCTTTAAATGGCGCTCTTGTTCCAATCTGGCTTTCAGACTATGTACTTGCTGATTATGGTACAGGTGCTATCATGTGCGTACCTGCTCATGATGATAGAGACTTTGAATTTGCTAAGAAGTTTGATCTTCCGATCATCCAGGTTATCTCTAAGGATGGTAAGGAAATTGAAGATATGACTGAGGCATATACAGATGCATCAGGTGTTATGATAAATTCAGGCGAATGGAATGGTATGGAGTCAGCCGTATTAAAGAAGGAAGCTCCAAAGATGATTGAAGAAAAGGGCTTTGGTAAGGCAACAACTAACTATAAGCTCCGTGACTGGGTTTTCAGCCGCCAGAGATACTGGGGAGAACCAATTCCTATCGTTCATTGTCCTCATTGCGGTGCTGTTCCAGTTCCAGAAGATCAGCTTCCAGTACTTCTTCCAGACGTTGAGAAGTATGAGCCAACAGGAACAGGTGAATCACCACTTGCAGCAATCGACAGCTGGGTAAATACAACATGTCCAGTCTGCGGTGCTCCTGCAAAGCGTGAGACAAATACAATGCCTCAGTGGGCTGGTTCATCATGGTATTTCCTTAGATATGTTGATTCTAAGAATAAGAATGAACTTGTAAGTAAAGAAAAGGCAGATAAGTATCTTCCAGTTGATATGTATATCGGTGGTGTTGAACATGCTGTTCTTCATCTCCTTTACTTAAGATTCTATACAAAGTTCCTTCATGATATCGGTGTAGTAAGCTTTGACGAGCCATTCCAGAAGCTCTTTAACCAGGGTATGATCAATGGCCGTGACAGAGTAACAGGTAAGCCAACTAAGATGAGTAAGTCCCTTGGTAATATCGTTTCTCCTGATGATATCGTTGAGAACTATGGTTGTGATACACTTCGTCTCTATGAACTTTTCGTAGGACCACCAGAGCAGGATTCTATCTGGGATGATGCAGGAATTGATGGTATCTCAAGATTTATCAAGAGATTCTATACAATGGTTACAGATAACATTGAAAGAGATGTTAAGGAAACAAAAGAACTTATCAGACTTCGTAACTGCCTTGTACATGATGTTACAGAAAGAATTGAAAGCTTCAGCTTAAATACACTTATTTCAGCCTTCATGGAATACAACAACAAGTTTGTTGAAATGACAAATAAGGGTGATGGTGTTGATAAGGAAACACTTATCACTATGGTTAAGCTCATTGCTCCATTTGCGCCTCATATGGGTGAAGAACTCTTTGAGATGCTTGGCGGTACATATTCTGTATTTGATCAGGAGTGGCCAACTTACGATGAGTCAAAGCTTGTAAGTGATACAATAACAGTTCCTGTTCAGATCAATGGTAAGACAAGAGTAACAGTTGATGTTGCCCTTGATATTGATAAGGACAGCGCTATCGCTGTAGGTAAGGAAGCTCTTGGAAACAGACTTGATGGCTTAAATATCATCAAGGAAATCTATGTTCCTAAGAAGATCATCAACATTGTTGCAAAATAAGAAATTCTAACAGTAATCTACAAAGTCCTCTTTGCTGGACATACCAGCAAGGAGGGCTTTTTTTTGCCATAAGATTAGTTTTTTTTAAGTGAATTTGAAGGTTTTTAAAATTATATGAATTAAAATTAATCGGTTAACCTTGTACATATTATACAAAAATAGCTGTTAAATATGTGGAAAGTGACGGATTAAGGTTGACTTCAATAATGGAAGGTATTATCATCATTTTCGGTTTCTGGTATTACTGACGTTATGGGGCCAGCAATTTTGGGAGGATTTTACTTATGGGATTAGAAGATAATTATAAGAAGAAAAGCATGGAAATGCAGAGTGTTCTTGAGAAGGAAATCCAGAGAGTTAGAGATGGCAGCAGCAATAGAAATATCAATCAGTTATTCTTTATCAAGAATGAGTTAAGTAAGACTATTGATACATGGGATGCAAAGCTTAGTTTTCAGAATATGATAAATGATATGTGGAATGATGGAGATAAGCTGGCAAATGAATTGTTAGGTTTGGCGGACACATACGAAAAATTGCAGGTTTTGTTGTCAAAACAAAAACAGGCAAACAGTTTAAAGGTATGATTTTATATAATTTCTAAAGGTGCACTTTCAGATTAAGGTCTGAAAGTGCATTTTCTTTTTGTTTTATGATATAATAGTCAACGTGTGACTTCAGAAAAAGGAGAATTTTATGATTACTGTATGTGCTGCTTTAGAGGCAGAGGTTTCATGGCTGAAAGCCGGATATAATATGAATAAAGTCGAAGCGAATCTCTATTATTCTGAAGAAAATGACATAAGACTTCTTATAACCGGGATAGGACCTATGAGAGCGGCTATAAGTGTTGCCGCCTTATATGGATTAGATAAGGGAAGAGACCTGTCCTCTGATATTCTTATCAATATAGGAAGTTGTGGCGCTGAATGTATAAATAAAAGCGTTGTTGGAGAGATATATAGAATAAATAAGATCGACGATCTTATTGAAGGTAAGTCCTATTATCCGGATATGATAATTAACACTGGATTTAAAGAGGCAGAAATCATTTCAGATAATAAGATCTTTAGATATGATAAGGATTATTTAGGTATTTCAGGTTCTGAAGTGATACTTCATGATGAGGAAGCTTCAGGGATCTACCTTGCTGCATCCAGGTTTTTAAAGCAGCATAGCATTATATTCCTTAAGGTGGTTTCAGATGATTCTCTTACCAGGGATAATATTACCATTGAAAAGATTATCAATGTAATGGATAAGTCTAAAGACAGATTATCTAAGGCTATTGATGATATAAAAGATAATAAAGATATGATATTTAACGAGGATGAAGTCCTTAGTATTGATGATGAGATCCTTAAAGGCTTCTTTAGGGATTGCCATGCCTCCGTTACTATGCAAAATGAGATGCTGCAATATTTCAGATATGCTGAAACAGAAGGTAAAAAGGCCGAAGATATCATTAAATTACAATATGAAAAGGGGAAGCTTCCCTGCAAGGATAAGTTAGCAGGAAAGAAGTTGATGAAGGAAATTGGAGACTATATTACACGATAGATTTGATCATATCTATGTTGAAAAAGCCGTAGCTGATCTTGACAGAACTAAAAAAATTCTTGCTAAGATCCAATATAGGAATATCATATATATAGATCATTACAAAGATATATTTAACAGACCTCACCAGAGTGTAAATATTGAAAAGAAGTGCCAGTCCCTGATAATAGCAAAGAAAGAGGGAAGGCTTATCTATGATGGGGCGCCTGTGTGTCAGAGCTTCGGAAATGACTATTTTTACTATACATCTCTTATGATGAACTGTATGTATGATTGTAAGTACTGTTATCTAAAGGGGATGTATCCTTCGGGGCATATGGTGATCTTTGTAAATCTGAAAGATTATTTTTCTGAGATTGAAGAAATATTAAAAGAACATCCTATGTATATCAGTATTTCCTATGATTCTGATCTTCTCAGTCTTGAAGGACTTACCGGGTATGTTAAGGAATGGATAGAATTCGTTAGCAGCCACGAGAATTTATCTATTGAGATACGGACTAAGGCGGCTCCATTAAATATCTGGGAAGACCTTAACAAATGTGACAGAGTGATATTTGCATATACTATTTCCTTAGATGAAGTGGTACGTGACAATGAAAGATATACTCCTTTTAGTAGCAGCCGCATTTTATCTGCTGCATGTGCTTTAGATCATGGTTTTAAGGTAAGACTTTGCTTTGATCCTATCATCTATGTGAAGGATTATGAAATTAAATATAGAGATCTTATAAGTAAGATAAGTTCTATGGTGGACATGGATAGAATAGAGGATGTAAGTGTTGGTACTTTCAGGATATCGGCGGAATTCCTTAAGAATATAAGAAAACAGGAACCATCATCTTCTGTGGTGCAATATCCATTTGAAAATTCAGATGGTTATTACCATTATCCAAAAGCTTTGCAGGATTCACTTACACAGACTGTAGTAGATGAATTAAAAAAATATATTGATGAAGATAAGATTTTTCTTTGGAAAAGCAGGTAGATTATGGACGAGATAAAATATGCAGTTGTAACAGGGGCCTCTTCCGGTATAGGCTATCAGGTGGCCAGAATGCTTTTAGATCAGGGTTACTTTGTTTATGGAATAGGAAGAGATTTCAGCAAAGTAAAGGAAGGGATTGAAAAAGAAGAAAGGTTTCATTCTGTTCAGCTGGACCTTTTAAAAACAGATGAGATAACTGCGTTTCTCACAGCGATAAAGTTAAAATGTAAGATAAGTCTTTTGGTTAATGCCGCAGGAGTAGCTTACTATGGACCATTTGAAGATATAAGAGTAAGTGAGATAAGCGAGATGGTAAATACAAATCTCCTTGCCCCTATGGTGATCACTAAACTTCTGATGAAGGATATTAAGGAAAATAAAGGATTTATAATCAATATCTCTTCAGTTACTGCAGAAATGTGGAACAATACCCATGGAGTAAGCTATGGAGCCACAAAAGCCGGCCTTACTTCATTTTCAAGAAGTCTCTTTAGTGAGGTGAGAAAATATGGAGTTAAAGTGGTCAATGTAGAGCCGGATCTTACAGATACTGATCTTTATAGAAATGCTGATTTTGAAACCTCAGATGTTTATAACGAGAGGCTTTTAGCCGAAGATGTGGCAGAATGTGTGAAACAGATAATTAATATGAGAGAGGGGGCAGTGATAACAGATATTACTGTCCGTCCCGAGAAGAATAAAATAGTAAGAAAGAACAGGTAGTATAATTATGATCAAGGCAGAAATTAATGAGATTAGAGCACTTTTTTCTGGCAATCTTACTGATTGTGGAATATCACGTATAGCAGGATGCTATGTAAATGGAGATAAGAAGAAGGTTATGAGCTATTCATCTTCATTTCTTACTCTTCCAGAAGAAGAACAGTATAAATATCTTGAAATATTTAGAAAGACAATGTCAGGTTCTATTGGAAAGAACCTTTTTGATATGGAATTTTCCCGTGAGGAAAGCTATGAAAATGATGCTCAGAATTTCCTTATGGATCTTAAGATGAGCAAGCTTGAAGACGAGAAACTTGTGGAAGAGTTCTACGATAAGGTTATAGAAACATATAATTATGTCGGGAATTATCTCATCATCCTTATATTCCAGAGCTATGATGTTCCAGGTATAACCTCAGATAATATTGAGATGGAAGATGCTTCAGATGAGGTTTATGATTATCTTTTATGCAGCATTTGCCCAGTTAAGTTATCAAAACCGGGACTAGGATATGATGCATATTCTAATGAATTCCATAATCTTCAGCAGAATAATATGGTTGAGCTTACTCAAACAGGATTTTTATTCCCTGCATTTACAGACAGATGTGCTGACATTGACAGAATACTTTATTATACAAAGAATACTGCCGATATGCAGCAGGATTTCATAGATAAATTCCTTAAATGTCATGTACCACTTGCTGCAAATCAGCAAAAGGAAACATTTATGACAATAGTTGAAGAGACTCTTGGTGATGATGGTAATTATGATACTATCAAGCATATTCATGAGAACCTGGCTGTTATGCAGAGAGAAAAGAAGTCAGAAGGAGAAGAACTTATCCTTGATAAGGACAGGGTTAAAGATCTGTTTAAGGTAAGTGGAGTTCCTGATGAGAAGCTTACCAATTTCGATGAGACATTTGAAAAGAGTTTTGAGATTGTTAAGGAAAGACAGTTAGAGAAGAAAAGAGATGAGGCTCTTAAAGCTGGAGAAGAGCATCTTGAAGATATTCATATATCTCCGGTGGAAGAGAAAGAAAAGGTTTTTAGAGCTACAAATGTAATGCCTGCAAAGACTTTTGATATTAAAACTCCAGAAGTAATAGTAAAGATCAACTCTGATAATACTGATCTTGTGGAAGAAAGAATTATTGATGGAAAGAAGTGTCTTGTTATTAAACTTTCAGAAGGACTTGTAGTTAACGGCATTCCGGTAAGGCTTTATAAATAATTACTAGTTTTTATACGGGGAAACATAATGATAAAAAAGAGACTTTTAGATCTTCTTAAAGAAGAGAAGAAATATATCTACGGTCAGGTAATCTGGAAATATCTCCAGTTTATCTGTCATGTACTTATAATTTATATGATCACAGGACTCCTTATGGATATTCTTTCTGACAGTAACAGAGTTTACTGGGGCGGAATGGTGAATAACTACATGCTGCCAATATCCATAATGGCTTTAATAAGGTTCTTTGCCTTTAAGATGGAAGCAAGAGATGCTTTCCTTGCCAGTGCAGATGTAAAGAAAGCTCTTAGAAAAAAGATATATGAAAAGCTCCTTTCTTTGGGGATTTCATATAAGAAACATATCAGCAAGGCAGAACTTACTCAGCTTTCAACAGAAGGTGTAGAACAGTTAGAGATATATTTTGGAAAATATCTTTCACAGTTTATTTATAGTATATCTGCCCCTGTTGTATTATTTATCATTCTTCTTAGGGCAAATGTGAAAGCTTCTATTGTATTGTTTGTGATGGTACCGCTGCTTCCGTTATCGATATTTGCAGTTCAGACTATTGCAAATAAACTCCTTGGAAAATACTGGGAGAAATATGCAGGGCTTTCAGACAACTTCCTTAATAGCGTTGAAGGACTTACTACTTTGAAAATCTATTCCAGGGATGAAGAAAGAGCGGACCTTCTTGATAAAGAAGCTGAAGACTTTAGAAAAATAACAATGAAGGTCCTTATAATGCAGCTTAATTCCATAATAGTAATGGATACTTTCTCTTATGGTGGTGCTGCAGTTGGTATAGCAGTTGCGTTAAGTGAATTCTTTAAGGGTAAGGTTACTCTTCAGGGAGCACTTATGATAATCCTTCTTTCGGCAGAATTTTTCCTTCCATTGAGAAAATTAGGATCTTACTTTCATATTGCCTTGAATGGAATGGCTGCATCTGACAGGATATTTAAGTTTCTTGATATTCCTGAGGAAGAAGAAAAAACTGCGGATATTGATATAAATGATACTAATATCAGCCTTGAGGGTGTTTCTTTTACATATGATGAAGGACAAAATGAAGCCCTTAAGAATATCAGCTTTAATATTATGGCTGGTTCATTTTTATCGGTTGTGGGTCCTTCAGGCTGTGGGAAAAGTACCCTTGCTAAGATATTTACAGGAGAAAACAGAAACTATCTTGGTTCTATAAAGATTGGAAATGTTGAATTATCTGATATCAGCAGCAAGAGATTAACTGGGATTTTTACATACTGTACTTATAACAGTTATATATTTAAAGGAACTATAAGGGACAATCTCCTAATGGGAAATCCTGAAGCTACGGAAGTAGCTATGTATGAAGCTTTAAAGAAAGTCAGACTTTATGATTTTGTTAAAAGAAATAAAGAAGGTCTGGATTTTAATATAAGTGAGAAAGCTGCAAATCTGTCAGGAGGACAAAGACAGAGACTTGCCATTGCAAGAGCTCTTCTTCATGATACTCCGTTTTATATATTTGATGAGGCGGCATCTAACGTAGATATCGAATCAGAAGAATGTATAATGAAGGCTTTTAAGGAATTATGTCCTAAAAAGACTGTGATATTTATTTCTCATAGAATAAAGAATACAGTTGATTCAGATAAGATCATAATGCTCCAGGATGGAGAGATGATCGAATCAGGCACATATAAAGAATTGGATGAAAAGGGCAGTAAGTTCCATGATCTTGCAATATATCAGCTTGAACTAGAAAGCTATGGGAATGGTAAACGCCTCCAAAGAGAAGAAAAACTTGATGATTCTATAGAACTTGAAACTATGGAAGAAGAAGTAAGAGGAGGTGAGAGTGATGAATAGAAGAAGTGGATTTAAGATAGTAACTCAGCTTCTTAAAGAGATCAGGGATCTTTCACCTGTGATCGTACTTTCGGTCATTTACGGTGTGTTAGGTGCTTTATGTGCAACAGTACCTTTTGTTGCGGCGGCTTATTTTGTAGTAAGAGATCATGCCATAAAGGGGATGTATGGAACCATCATATTCATCGCCTTACTGCGTGGAGTGATGCATTACCTTGAACAGTATTGCAATCATTATATAGCTTTCAGGATACTGGCAATAATAAGAAAGAAAGTCTTTAGAAAACTTAGAGATCTTTCTCCGGCAAAGCTGGATAATAAAGATAAGGGTGGCCTTATCAGTATTGTCACATCAGACATAGAACTTCTGGAAGTTTTCTATGCACATACCATATCACCGGTTCTTATTGCATTGATCTACAGTATCATCATGCTGGCATTTTTTGCTCATATAAGTCTCATATCCTGTCTTATTGCATTTGCAGGATATGGTGTGGTTGGAATACTTATTCCATATCTTACAGGGCTTAAGGGTAGAAAAGCTGGTATGGATCTTAGAAATGACATGGGAACAGTAAGTTCTTATGTGCTTGATAATGTTGATGGAATAGATGAAGTTTTACAGTATAATGCAGGAGAAAAAAGACTTGAGTCTCTGGATCAGATGTCAGATGATATCCTGGAGAAACAGGCGGATCTTTCTGAAAATGCTTCATGGCAGGGTGCTTTTACAGAAATAATAATCCTTATATTCAGCTGCCTTATGCTTACGTACCTTGCTGATTCATATATGGCAGGGAATGTATCATTTAACAGGGCTATTATAGGAACCATTACTATGATAGCGTCTTTTGGACCGGTTACAGCCCTTGCAAATCTTTCAAATAACCTTAATCAGACCTTTGCTTCAGGAGAAAGGGTCCTTAGTTTGTTGGAAGAAGAGCCTGTAACAAAGGAGATAAAGGAAGGAAATAATGTGGTATTTTCTTCTGCTTCTCTTGAAAATGTAACTTTTAGTTATGACGATAAAAATAATGTTTTAAATAATATCTCTTATGATTTTCCTAAAAAGAAGATAATAGGAATTGTTGGTAAGAGTGGTTCGGGTAAATCTACCATTCTTAAACTTCTTATGAGATTCTGGGATGCAAAGAGCGGTAGTGTAAAGATATCAAGGCAGGATATCCGTGAGATAAGTACGGATTCTCTTAGAGGGGAAGAAGGATACGTGACTCAGGATACATTTATATTTAATGACAGCGCTGCAGCAAACATTGCCATAGGCAAAAAGAATGCTACCTTAGATGAAATAAGGGCAGCGGCTAAAAAGGCGGCTATTGATGATACTATTATGGCTCTTCCTTGTGGCTATGATACAATCCTGGGCCGTGGAAATGTTGAGCTTTCTGCAGGTGAAAGACAGCGTATCGGCGTAGCCAGGGCTTTTCTTCATGAAAGTCCCCTTCTGTTATTGGATGAGCCTACCAGTAACCTTGATGCTCTTTCAGAAGGCGTGATCCTTAAGACTATTGATGAGGAAAGTAAGGACAGAACAGTTATTCTTGTATCCCACAGAAAATCAACCGTTGGAATCGCTGATACTATATATCAGACTGAGGAGCCGGTAAGAGAGGTATAGATATTCTGGAGATGAACGAAAATGACTTTTAAGAAAATACTTAGGGAAAACATTGTTAATATTCTTTTGCCTCAGTTTATAATACTGATATCGATTCTTGCGGCGGTATTTATGCTGTTGGGACTTCCTGATTTTAAATCCGTGGAATGTAATAATGGTGATGATCTTAAAGCGGCCTACGAAAGTGGGACTGCAAATGTCAGCGTGCCATTAGATATGCTTACATTTGCCGGATTCAGATATTCGGTGGATGGAAAGGAATCAGGTAAATACTATTTCTTTATGTCAAATGATAAAGTTTATCTTTTCCTGGTTAAGAATGAAAGTAATATTTATGAAAAAATTAGGGGAAGAGACAGAGAAAAAGGATGTCTTGAAAGAGTAAACTTAAAAGTTGATAATGATAAGAATACTGTGGATTTTATCCTGCATAGTTATGCGGATTCAATGGAAAGAAATGCCAGTGAAATGGAGAGTTTTTTCTGCCCGGTGATATTTAATGAATATAAATATCCTGCTATGGCTATTATCATCATTAAGTCTTTTAAATACATTTGTATGATCCTTTTCCTTATTCTTTTAATCTATGGGACATTGGCCTTCTTTTTCCCAAGGTTTAATATTCAGGCCAGGGATGTTTATGAGATTGGCAAGATCAGGGGAATTAAAGGAAAAGAGATATATAAGGAACTTGAAGATGAGACTCTGAATCAGCTGAAATTTAATTCTGATGGTTTCCTTGTAACAACTAATTATGCCATTAGTGTTTCGCTGTCAAAGATTAAGATCATCTATCTTGATAATCTTAAGAATACTATAGTGTCAAATGTCATAATTAAAAAGTTCCCTCGTAGGAGGATTAAAAAATACAGACTTACAGGAACTGATGAAAAGAATTTCTATTTTCAGCATGATTTTGATGAGTTAGAAGATGCAGAAGATGCTGCATATTATATAAGAGTTGTGGAAGAATAGGAAGGACGAGGACCTTTATATGCCAATAATTGATTTTTCAGATAATATAAATATTGCAAGAAAGTATGTTGAAGAAGAGGGACATCCTCTTAATATCCTTACAGAAGAAAATAAAAAGTTAGAAATCCTTTGCATGAATATGATCCAGGTGCTGTGTGAGGGTGAAATGTCATATGTAACGGAGGTTTTTAACAGGGGCGATATTGATATCATCAGAAAACATTATCAGGTTAAGAACGATTATATTTATATACCATTAAAAGAAAAGTACGGAGTTATTGGTCCGGCAGATTTTATGTCTGTGGATGATAAGGAAGTTCTTTCACTGTACCATGAACTTGTCAAAGAAGAAAAAAGGGATGATGAATGGTTCGGGAAAGTTCTTATCTTTGCTGAAAGAGTAGTGAAGATAATAAATAAGGAGAAGAATATCTTGTTTTCAGCAGTGGTGAGAAATTTTAATGAGGATGATTATCAGAGGCTTTTGCAGGGTATTAAGTCTGCTTGATTTTTAAGGGATGTCGTATTAAAATAATAGTTAGTTTTTATATCGCTATGAAAGAGGGGTATTTAATATGGCAAAACATGATTTTCTTGGTAGCCTTGCAAAATTTACAGTAGCAGCTGCTGCAGTAGCAGGTGTTTGTTATGCATTTAAGGATGAAATCCGTGGAACAAAGACTTACCAGGATCTTAATGAGAAATATGATGTGGATGGTAAAGTAGAAAAAGCGGTAGCCAAGGCTAAAGAGACAGGCGTAACTGCTAAGGCAAAGGTTAAAGAAACTGCTGCAACAGTTAAGAGCAAGGTAGATGAAAAGATGGAATCTATGAAGGAAGAAGAAGAGATCATAGATGACAGCGAGATAATCCTTGATGAGGACGAAACTCCAAATGAAAGAGATTATGTATCTATCAAGACTGAGGAAGATAAGGCAGAAGAAGAAAAGACAGAAGAGTCAGCTGAAAAAGAAGATAAGGCCGATGATAAGTCAGATATTGATGAATAATATATAATTATTTTGCCGGACTTAAAATTTTTAAGTCCGGTTTTTTTATTACCAGCAGGAGACTATAGGTTTATGACAGAATTTTTTGAAGACATAAAGGAAAAAGCTAAAGCGAAAAAAGTATTATTAGATAAGAAATCCGCACATATCAGCTATCTGAGGCTGGCTACATTTATATCCGGCGTGATACTTATCTATCAGGGGATGACAAAAGGAAAAGACATTTTTACAGTCATTGGAATAGCTCTTATTGTAGCATTTATAATTCTTATAAGATTTCATGGGCTGATAGAAGTAAAGGTGAAATCTCTTGATAAAGAAATTGAGTGTGCTGACAGATATATTGCGCGTATAAATGGGGGCTGGAGAGATTTTTCGGATGATGGCAGTGAATTCATCTCAAAGGAAGACACCTTATCTCATGATATAGATCTTTTAGGTAAGGGGTCTATGTATCAGATGATCTCGGTTGCTCATACTCAGTTCGGAAGAAAGAAGCTGGCTGAAACTCTTTGTTTAAAGAATGTAAATATTGATGAATCAAAAGAAAGATATGAAGCTGTAAAAGAGTTGGCAGAGGATAAGGAATTCCTTGTGGAATTTGAAGCAGTCAGCAGCAGGATCTATGATAAAAAGGATGATGAAGAGGAACAAAAGAAATATGATTATCATCCTATGAAATTCCCGCTTTGGATGGGACTTATCATGGTAATTGTTCCTATCATTAACATTACAGCTATTATTCTTACAATTACAGGGCAGATAAAGGCTACATGGATAATAGTTACATTTCTCCTTGGAATCGTAGCTGTCTTTGCTCCTCAAAGAAAGATTGAAAGTTTTATCATGCCGGTATATTTATACGGCCTTTCTTCAAGAGACTTTTATGATCTTCTTGAAATGATACAAAAGAAGGACTTTAAGTCTGAAAAGCTTAAGGAGTTAAAGAAAAAAGTAGTTTCAGGACGAGGAATGCTTAAGGCGGTTAAAAGCCTTGGAGCCATTGGCCAGGCCTTTAATGTGGAATATAATGCCATAGTTCATATGCTTTTGGCAGGATTCTTTGGATACGACCTTTACATCGCTCTTGCAGCGGTTAACTGGAATAATAAATATGGCGATTCATTTTCAGAATGCTTTACTATATTAGGTTCAATGGAGGAATATCTTTCTCTTTCAGTATTATCTGTTATCAGAGATGTTACTCCATTTGAAATGTTAGAAGAGGGGGATAACAGGATCATCCTGTCCGATGTTATCCATCCAATGATCGATTCCGATAAGGTAATAGCAAATACTGTTACTCTTGATAATTCGGTTACTGTAATTACCGGTTCTAATATGTCCGGTAAGACCACATTCTTAAGAACAGTTGCCATTAATCTTGTAATGGGCTATATCGGCGCAGGGGTTACTGCTAAAACCTTCAAAGCTCCAAAGATGAAGATTTTTACATCTATGAGAGTTATGGATGATGTAACAAATGGCATTTCAACTTTCTATGCAGAGATCTTAAGAATAAAGGAAATGTCTCAGTACATTAAACAGATGGGAAATGTTCCGGCTCTCTGCCTTATTGATGAAATCTTTAAGGGAACTAATTCTGCTGATAGAATTTATGGAGCAAAGGAAGCCATTAAGAATCTTTCAGGTGGAAACGCTATGGTCATTGTATCTACCCATGACTTTGAGCTTTGTGACCTTAAGAAGAAAAATGGATATGATGTAAGTAACTATCATTTCGAAGAACACTATGAAGATAATGAATTAAAGTTTGATTATAAGATAAAAGAAGGAAGATGTACTACAAGAAATGCCAAAGCACTTCTATCTATGGCGGGATTACTTGACTTGGATAATTTGGATAAAAATTGACAAAATTCACAAATTTTTTTGTTGAAAAAACTTTGTAAAAAATGCACAAGCCAAATTATAGAATTTGTACAAAATAACATTGACTTAAAAATTTAAAAAGTATAGAATTTAGGCATAGTTGGTATATATATACAGGAATAAATGGGCGAGGAGGAATCACTATGGCTTTACCAGCAAATATAACATCAGGCGGAGACAATAATGTTCTTTCTATTGCTGCATCTAGCAATAAAGGGATGCTTATTAAATTCCTTAACGAGCAGGTTGAGGACGGTTTCTATGCTCTTGTTATAGACTATTTAAAAGACAAGAATTTTGATCTGAAATCAATGGCAGTGGATGAGGAGACTAAGACACAGTGCCAGAAACTCTACGATCTCGATGAATTCGTAGATAGGGAGATTAAGGAAAAGGAAAGATTTGAAATTGATGAGTGGATTGAGCCTCTCTTTAATTTCGTATATGGAAATATCGATCCTTGTGATATTGATGCTCCTATCAATACAACAGGTATTTACAGATATTCTATATGGCTGATCTATCTCTATCAGAGAGAGAAGTTCGGCGAGGCTATGAGACTTATCGGTGAACGAATCGCTCCATTACTTATAAATGTAAGCTATCAGATTCTTGAAGATGATGAGAGACCAAAGAACTTTGATAAGGCTCTTATGGGTTATCTTGATCTCTTGAATGTAGTAATGGAGATGGGACTTCCAACTTCACTTGCTAATTCAGAAGCTTATATCAGTAATCTGGAAGTTCTTTACGATTATGTAGTTGAAGATCCACATGTAGATAACAATTACAAGACACAGTTATCTATCGGACTTTTCAATACATTCATTGCTAATAAGGATTATACAAAGGCATTTGAGTTCTATGGACTTAATGCTGAATATATTCCAATTGATAACATGGCTGTATATGAAAGCTTCAAGGAACTTATCCGTAATGTTAACAACACACAGGATACAACAGTTTTAAGCAGAAACGTACTTACAGCTATTTCAAAACAGGAAATCTACAATAAGAGAATTGATACTCTTATCGGTGAGGTTTCATCTTTCGTTAGAAAAGTTTACCTCTATATTGAAAATGAACCAGAAATGAAGAAGAATCTTCAGGTTCTTGGTGCCGGTGCACAGCTTAATGGTAAGACTAATATTTTCGAAGGATTATATGAATACAACCTTGTATTCTATGAATGCGGAATTAAAGAAATCGTAAATTCAGATGTTTCAACACGTGCTTGGGAAGAGAAGTATGAAATACTTGATAAGCTCTATACAACACTTAACGTTGTATTCGATGGATACAATGTATATGAGCTTTCAAATAAGATCGAGCATCAGTATGTTGAGATCACATGGATTAATGATTACGTAAATGCTAATCCATCACTTCTTAAGATGTTCTTCTCAATCAAAGAGAAGATCAAGGCATTCAAGGTTAGAAAGAATGCTATCGTAGAGAAGTCAAAGACAAACTATGAAATTAAGCAGATGATCGATGATCGTCAGAAGACACTCGTATTCCTCGCTGCAGAGGATATGATCGTCAATGGTCTTAATGGTGGAAGAATCGCAGTTATCAATTCTAACTACGATCCTAAGAAGGCTGAGAAGTACCTTATTAAGACATATGCAGATACACAGGTTCCACCTAAGTATCAGAAGGCTGAGACAGCTGCAAAGAGCGGCGGTATCTTTGGTAGAGCAGCAGCTCCTACTATGGATTCAGATCTTCAGAAATTACTTTCTGATTCTAAGATTGAAGAAATGCTCCTTAAATCTGAGTGGCTCTGGTATCAGTATGAAGATAAGGGTGAAGAACAGCAGACTCCACTTGAGGCAACATATAGCTGTGTATGTCTCATCAAGGCTATTGAAAAGCTTATTGATAGAAAGACTGGCGGAGTAGCAAAGCCTGAATCATCACCTAATAAGAAGGTTATCATCACAAAGACTGGTAAGGTTATTGAACTTTCAGATGAAGGAAGTACACCTTCAGCAGATAAGAAGGTTGCAGGACCTACAGTTGTTGATAACATCAATAATATTGAGAATTCTCTTAAGGATAAGTCAGAAGACAACGTTGGATATGTTAAGGCATATATCAATGATTGGCTTGATACAGTTATGAAGAGTAAATTTGATATCGACAACATGCTTCCATTATTCGAGGCAGAAGGACTTAGAACAAAGAGCCTTCAGGTATTAAAGAAACTCAGAGCAGATATGCTGTAATAACTAAACAATTTAATAATAAAAAGAAAAGAGATTGTCCCATGTACAATCTCTTTTCTTTTTGTATTTTTCTCTTTTGCCTATTCTCTATTTAATCTCTTATTTCTTTCTATGTTTTATAAGATATAAAGCTTTTATAGGATATTCCAGAATCCTCTTTAGATATATGTGAGCATCTTCTTTTTTATTTACCTTATCTACAAGGATTGAATGGATTGAAGCATTGTTTGCCCCAAGGATATCTGTAAAAATCTGATCCCCTATAAATATCATATTCTTTGTTTCAATCTGCATCATAGAAGAGGCTTTTAAATATGAGTCTTTTAATGGTTTCTTTGCCTTATAGATATAATTAATGGTTGACAGACCATCAGAATTTATCTCATTTGCAAAGTTTTTAACTCTAGGTTCGTCATTGTTAGATAAGAAGATGATCTTAAATCCCATTTCCCGTAATTCTCTTAATAACTTTCTGGATCTTTCGTCAGACATGGCATCGTGTGGAACCAGGGTGTTATCAATATCAAATATTATCCCTTTGTAACCAAGATCATAATAATGTTTAAAATCGATACTGTATGTTGATCTGTAATACTCTACGGGAAACAATAATCTTTTCATATAAACTCCTATATTCTAACCTTTAAACTAATGGAAGAAGTGATAAACAGCAGCAGCGCTTTTTTTATTCATTCCTTCAACCTGAAGTAATTCATCAAGGGATGCAGCCTTTATTTCTTCAATATCCTTAAAATGTAACAGTAACGCTTTTCGCCTTGCAGGCCCGATTCCTTCGATATCATCTAAGATAGAATGAACCTGTTCCTTACTTCTTAATAATTTATGATAAGTGATGGCGAATCTATGGGTTTCATCCTGCAGGGCAGTGACCATATGGATTGCTTCAGAACCTTTTTTAAAGTCCACTTCCTCATTATTAAAGTAAAGCCCTCTGGTTCTGTGATTGTCATCCTTAACCATGCCGCAGACCGGGATATCTATACCCAGACTGTCTAATACCATTTTGGCGATATTAACCTGGCCTTTACCACCGTCCATCATAAGAACATCCGGGAAAGGACCAATCTTTTCGTCACTGAAACGTCTTGAAAGTACTTCCTTCATGGAAGCGTAATCATTGGGGCCTTCCACGGTCCTTAAACGGAATTTTCTATAGGCATTTCTCTTTGGAGAGCCATTTTCAAATACCACCATGGAAGCAACTGAATTATAACCGGAAATGTTAGAAATATCAAATGCTTCTAGTCTTGTGGCTTTTTCAATTCCCACAATTTCAGCTATTTCTTTTGCAGCCCCTACTGTGCGTTTTTCTTTTCTCTTAATTCTTTCTATATCCTGAGCAAGTACAAGAGAAGCATTGTCCTCAGCAAGGCTTACAAGCCCTTTCTTGTCACCTCGCTTAGGGATTATTATATGTACTTTTGAGCCTCTTTTTTCGCTTAAGAAAGCAGTGATAACTTCCTCCTCATTAACTGGAATAGTAGAGAGGATCTCTTTAGGGATATATGGAGTGCTGCTATAATATTGCTTTACGAAGGCGGTTATAATAGAAGAGTCATCATCTCCAGTCTCATCGATAGTCATATGATGGTTTTCCCTTCCGAGAAGCTGACCGTCTCTTACAAAGAATATGGACACAACGCAGTCTCTGTCATTTCTTGCCATGGCGATAATGTCTCTGTTATCCTGTTCCGTATCGGTGATACGCTGCTTATCCATGATATGATTTATGCTTTCAATAAGATCTCTGGTGGCTGCCGCTTTTTCAAATTCCAGCGAAGAGGCTTCTTCCTTCATTCTTTCCGTTAGAGAAGAGAGTATCTCTTTAGTATCTCCATTTAAAAATGATATTACAGAAGAAATGTTTTTATTATATTCTTCTTTGGAGATATATCCGCCGCAGGGACCAGAACACATATTGATCTGATGATAGAGGCAAGGCCTGTCTTTTCCGATATCTTTAGGAAGATTGCGGTTGCAGTTCCTTATCTTAAATAATTTCCTTAATAATTCAATTATGTCATGTACTGCTTTGCCGTCGGTATAAGGCCCGAAATACTTGCATTTATCCCTATGCATCTGATGAGAATACATTACTCTAGGGTAATCTTCATAAGTTGTGATCTTAATATATGGATAGCCTTTATCGTCCCGCATCATAGTATTATAGCGGGGGTGATGTTCCTTTATCAGATTACATTCAAGAACTAACGCCTCCATCTCAGATGAAGTGATGATATATTCAAAATAATCGATCTGTTCCACCATTTTTGCAATCTTCTGGGAACCGTTATGACCATGACCTTTTTGGAAATATTGTCTTACACGATTGTGCAGATCCACAGCTTTACCAACGTAGAGGATCTCCTCGCTGTCGCTGTGCATTAGATAGACACCAGGCTTGTGTGGAAGTTTTTTAAGTTCTTCTGAGATATTAAATTCAGTGTTTTTTCCAGAAATGTATTTTTCCATATGAGCCTCGTGAAACTTTCTTTTTATATATCAATATTAACATAGAAAAATAAATCTATCTATGATAAAATCGAAATGAATATGACCCTTATTTTAAGGGGGATCGGGAGGTATAAATATGGCAGACACAGAATACAGTGTTAAGCTTTCTTCATTTATCCAGAAGATGAATCTTACAAATTATACACCAGAAATAGATACAGATAAAATTTATATTAAAGACCCGGATATTAACAGACCGGCATTACAGCTGGCGGGATTCTTTGAGCATTTTGATACAGCAAGAGTTCAGATCTGCGGTAATGTAGAACATGCATTCCTTGCAGATATGCATACAAGAGAAGAGAATATTGAGATATTTGATAAGCTTTTCAGCTTCCCTATTCCTTGTCTTGTATTCTGTAGAGATATTAAGCCTTATGATTTTATCATAGAGGCAGGACTTAAACATGGTATTCCTGTACTTTCAAGTTCAGCCACCACATCTTCATTTGTACATGAGACAGTTAGATATCTTCATGAACAGTTAGCTCCAAGAATTTCTATACATGCAGTTCTTGTAGACGTTTATGGTGAGGGTGTTCTTATCATGGGTGACAGTGGTATCGGTAAATCTGAAGCTGCTCTTGAACTTATTAAGAGAGGACATAGACTTGTATCAGATGATGTAGTTGAAATAAAGAAGATCAGTGAAGATCAGCTTATTGGTACATCTCCTGAGATCACAAGAAACTTTATTGAACTTAGAGGCATTGGAATTGTGGATGTTAAGACCATGTTTGGTGTTGAATGTGTCAAGCTTTCACAACAGATCGATCTGGTTATCAAACTTGAAGATTGGGATAAAGATGCAAATTATGACAGATTAAGGCTTGAAGATCAGTATGTGGAATTCCTTGGCAATAAGATCACCAGCCATCTTATTCCTGTAAGACCTGGTCGAAACCTGGCTATCATAGTTGAATCAGCAGCCGTTAACCATAGACAGAAGAAGATGGGATACAATGCTGCCCAGGAATTATATAAGAGAGTAACTGAGAATATGAAAAAATCTCAGGAAAATAATAAATAAGCGGTAAAATAAAAGTATGACGAGATTGGAGGACAAATAATGTCAAAGTATGCATTCGGTGTAGACATCGGAGGAACAACAGTAAAGATAGGTCTTTTCACAGAGGATGGAAATCTTCTTGATAAGTGGGAGATCACCACAAGAAAAGATAACGGCGGAGCATTTATCCTTGGAGATATTGCAAAGTCTTTAGAGAAAAAGATGGCTGAGAAATCAATAAGTAAAGAGGATGTTCTCGGTGTTGGTATGGGTGTTCCAGGACCTGTTAAAGAAGATGGAACTGTTGTTAAATGCGTAAACTTAGGATGGGGCATTTTCAATGCTGCAGAAGAATTATCAAAGCTTATCGGTCTTAAGGTTTCAGTAGGGAATGACGCAAATGTTGCTGCTCTTGGTGAGATGTGGCAGGGTGGTGGAAAAGGTCATGAAAATGTTGTGATGGTAACACTTGGAACAGGCGTTGGTGGTGGAATCATCATCAATGGTAAGATCGTAGCTGGTGTACACGGCGCAGGCGGTGAGATCGGACATATTACTATCGATACAGAAGAAAAAGAGACATGTAACTGTGGAAAGAGCGGATGTCTTGAACAGTACGCTTCAGCAACAGGTGTTGTAAGACTTGCCAATAAGGCTTTAAATGATTCAGATAAGCCATCTAAGCTTCGTGATGTACAGTATATCTCAGCTAAAGCTATTTTTGATGAAGCTAAAGCTGGAGACGAACTTGCTATGCAGGTTGTAGAAGAGTTTGGTAAGAAACTTGGACTTGCTCTTTCACATATCGCAGAAGTTGTTGATCCAGAAGTATTTGTAATTGGTGGCGGCGTATCAAAGGCTGGCCAGATTATCATTGATACAGTTTCAAAATATTTCAGAATGTATTCTTTCCATGCATGCCGTGAAACAGGTTTTGAACTTGCAAAACTTGGAAACGATGCAGGTATTTTTGGCGGGGCAAAGTCAGTTCTTGAATAAATTCAAGGGATTTAGGAAACTTGTCAGTTTAAAAATGCATATTCAACTATTTAAACAGTTAAACGCGCATATTTACTAGACTTTACAACAATATATTGTATGTAGTTGGAAACCAGACACTAAGTGATAGTGTCCGTTTGATGGTGATTTTACACTAAGAAACCACTATTTATCAGTACTTTTCTAACAATATACCGATTGAAAAAAAAGACTCTGTAAGTTATATTTTAATCTAGCAGAGTCTTTTTTAGTTACTTTTTTTGGAGCAACAATAAATTATGATAGAATTTTTTAATGAACCTATGGCGAAACACACAACATTTCGTACAGGTGGACCTGCCAGAAGATTTGTTAAAGCTGAATCGGTTCAAGATATTATAGATATAAAATCATTTTGTGATAATAATAATGAGAAACTTATCCTTCTTGGAAATGGAAGTAATGTTCTTGTTTCAGATAAGGGACTTGATGCAACAGTCCTTTATATCGGAGAAGAGATGAGCAGGATAGATGTTAATGACGAAACTATTTATGCTGAGGCTGGAGCACTTCTTAGTAAAGTTGCCAGAGTAGCTTTAGAAAATGAACTTGAAGGTTTTGAATTTGCATCTGGGATTCCGGGATTTGTAGGTGGAGCTGTATTTATGAATGCAGGTGCTTACGGAGGAGAGATGAAGGATATAATCCTTTATTGTGATTGTATAGTGGATGGAAAGACTGTAAGAATTCCTGGAGAAGACATGGATTTTTCCTATAGACACAGTATAGCATCAGAAAAGAATATGATTATCACCGGGGCTGCATTTAAGCTTAAAAAAGGTGATGCAGCATCTATTAAAGAAAAAATGGATGATCTTAATCAGAGACGCCGTGAAAAACAGCCTCTTGAATATCCAAGTGCAGGCTCAACATTTAAGAGACCTGAGGGATATTTCGCAGGAAAACTTATCATGGATAGTGGTTTAAAGGGATATAGAGTCGGTGGAGCTTGCGTTTCACCTAAACATTGTGGATTTGTAGTTAATGATAACGGTGCAACATCAGATGATATTTATAAGCTTATCAAAGAAGTTGGGGAAATAGTATTTGATAAGTTTGGTGTTAGATTAGAGCCGGAAGTTAGACTTTTAGGCGAATTTTAATTGGTGAGGGCAAAGAATAATGAGATTTATCATAATTACCGGAATGAGCGGTGCAGGGAAAACAACTGCATTAAGAACATTAGAAGATCTGGGATTTTATTGCGTAGATAATCTCCCGGTTTCTCTCATTTGGGATTTTGTAAATACTACCACAGGTGAAGATTATAATTATGATAAGATAGCCGTTGGAATAGATATCAGAAATGGCAAAGCTTTGGACGAACTTACCAGGGTATTTGCAAGTCTTAAAGAATCGAATTTTAATTATGAGGTGCTTTTCCTTGATTCAAAAGATGAAGCCCTTGTTAGAAGATATAAAGAAACAAGAAGAGAACATCCTCTTGCAGTCGGCGGAAGGATTGAGGATGGGATCGAAAAAGAAAGAACAAAGATTGCTTTCCTTAGGAATATAGCTGATTATTATGTGGATACATCAGATCTTATATCCAGAGAACTTAAGAGAGAGATTGCAAAAATTGTTAAGGCAGATAAGGATTATACCAACATCATTGTAAGTATAATGTCATTTGGATTTAAAAATGGTATTCCTGGTGATGCGGATATAGTAATGGATGTAAGATTCCTGCCAAATCCTTATTATGTTCCTGAATTAAAGAGTCATACGGGTAATGAAAAGGAAGTTCAGAATTATGTTCTGTCTTCTGGAGAAGGGGATGAATTCCTGAATAAGATTTATGATGTCTTATCCTATACCATTCCGAAATATGTTGAGAATGAAGGTAAGCATCAGCTTGTTGTAGCTATTGGTTGTACAGGCGGAAGACATAGATCCGTTACTATAGCAAATATGCTATATAACAGGCTGTCTACACTGAATTATACAGTTAGGCTGATCCACAGGGATTTAGAGAAGGAAGCTATAATTAAAGGGGATAAATGATGTCTTTTTCAAGTGATCTTAAAAAAGAAATCAGTACAAAGATAGATAAAGCAGAACATTGCAGAATTGCAGAATTGTCGGGTATATTCTCGCTTAATGCCAGATTATACAATGATTCAAATGTTCCTTATATCAGAATTAAGACTGATGTAACCTACATGATGGATATAGTCCTTAAGATGATAAGGCTGCTCTTTGATTTTACCAAGGCAGAGATTATGATCGATGAGGAAGAAAGTGAAAATGCTTCTGTTACCATTATTGGTGATAAAGCTGTAGGACAGGTATTAATGAAGCTGAAACTGACTGAAGACGACACCAGACTCAGCAGTGACGATATCATAATACAAAAAGAATGCTGCAAGAAAGCATTTTTAAGAGGACTATTTCTGGCCAGAGGATCTGTAAATGATCCTAATAAATCTTACCAGATGGAAATTGTGGTAAGTAATGAATATAGAGTAGATCAATTAATACATATACTTAATTCTTTTGGCCTCGAACCAAAGAGTTTCAAGAGAAGATCTCATTTTGTTGTATATGTAAAGGATTCAAACAGTATTTCAGAAATAATCGGAATTCTGGGAGCCAGCAATGCTTTTATGGAATTCGAGAATATAAGAATATATAAAGATCTTAGGAATTCTATCAACAGAGAAGTTAACTGTGAAACTGCCAATATCAGTAAGATAACTGAGGCGGCGGCAAAACAGATAAATGATATAAAGATTATTGAAGAAAAGAAGGGGCTTAAATCTTTATCAGCACCACTTTTAGAATTAGCCACTATAAGATTGGAAAATCCGGATCTTTCTCTTAAAGAATTAGGAGATATGGTTTCACCGCCTATTGGGAAATCCGGTGTAAATCACAGACTTAGAAGAATCAGTGAGATCGCAGATTCTCTTAGATAAAGTAGTTAATAATTAATGATAATATATTAAGGAGATTACAAAATGACAACAAAGAAGTGTAAAGTTCAGTTACCAAATTATGCAGAAGCAAGACCTGTTGCAGAAATCGTTCAGACAGCTAGTCAGTATGAAAGCAGAATTTATCTTATTTCAGGTAATAAGAAGATCAATGCAAAGAGTATCATGGGAATGATGAGCCTTTCACTTTGCAATGATGAAGAGATTGAAATCGAAGCAGATGGTTCTGATGAGAACGAAGCAGTTGAAGCCCTTGTGAAATATATGGGTTCAGTTGCATAAAAATCTATAGAAATAGTCTTTAAATCTTTGCATACAATTATACGTTGTGGTAAAATAAGTTTATTAATTATGCAATAAATGGAGGACATTTTTATGGGATTTTTCAGCAGTTTAAAAGAGAAAATTCCGCTTTTTAATATGTTTGGCAACAAAGGTCCTAAAAAAAGTCAGGTTGAACTTCAATTTGACAGAGCTATGAATCTTTTTGAAAATGCCAGCTCAGAAGAAGCAGTTGAGACTCTTGAAAAGGTTGTTGACACAGGAATTGTGGATCCAACATATACACAGATAAGTATTGATTCCCTTAAGATTCTTGGAGAATTCTATGAAAAGGGAACGTACAGAAATGCCCACATAGATAAGGACGAAGGTAAGGCTGCTACATATTATGAGAAATGTGTAAATCTTACCAAAGATGGAGATATGACATACAAGGTAGCTAAGATGTACCTGGATGTTCAGAATTTCTCAAAGGCCATCACACATTTTGAGAAAGCTGCTGAAAGAGGAATCAAAGCATCTTATATGAATCTTGGCTCTATCTATGAAAATGGACTTTCAAGAATAGATCAGTATGGTAATAAGTCGGAATTCGTTGTTCCGGTTGATTATGACAAGGCTATGCTCTGGTATAAGAAGCTGGCTGATATGGGCGATGAGAAAGCTAAAGCAGCTTATGACAGAGTTGAATATGCTTCAACTCATACTGATAGTCTTGAATTTGAAGAAAAGGACAGACTTTATACTGATAAGGCTGAACAGAGAAGAGCAAAGGGTAAGGAACCTCGTTATAATGCTATCGATCCTGCAAAGCTTCAGTATCAGTATACATACGTACATAACCAGGTTGATGGTTTCATTCATAAGCTTCCTAAGGATTGGGTAAAAACAATCAATGAGGAAACAGATGAAGAATACTATGCACCAAGTATTACATATAAGGATTTCGCTATATATGTAAGTTATGACAGTATTCCAAGGGACTCTAAGAAGACTCTTGAAAATTATCTTAGATATTGTAATGATGCCTTTGATGAAGAATTAACATTAAAGCCATATATTACAGAATTTGCTGATGGTATCTGCACAACATTCTATCATAAGGGTATGAATAAGGGCGTTGTTACATTTGCATTCTATGAAGGCAGACGTCTTGCATGTATGAGATTCATATGTGCTACCATGGAGATCATTGAGCAGTACGAAGAGATCATCTTCGAAACAGCAAATTCATTTGCATTCGTAGCACCTACTCGTGTAAGTGATACAAGTCTTAACCGTAAGGATAATCAGTATTATAGTGAAGCAACATATTGCTACTATCTTGAAGATTATGAAGGCGCCATGACAGCTGCTAAGCAGGCTCTTAAGCTTGGTAGTATCAAAGCTTCATATCTTCTTATCGATCTTTATTATGATAAGGATTCACCATACTATGATATTGAAAAGACAATAAGTTATGCTCAGCAACTTTTCGAAGCTACTAAAGATCCAGATCTTGCCTTCTTAGTTGGTAATATCTACGATCAGCAGCAGAAAGAATATGATAAGGCTCTTACCTGGTATGAAACAGCTGAGAGACTTGGACATAAGAGAGTTGCTTTCTATCTTGGTAGATTCTATTATTATGGAATACTTCGTACTAAGAGAGATGGTATCAAGGCTCTTAAATATTTTGAAGAAGCTAAGAACAATGGTATCCTTGAAGCTGATGCTTATATCAATGATATCAAGAATCTTCATGGTGAAGATCTTCAGGCATCTGTTGATAAATGGGAAAGAGCTGTTCAGGCAGGAAGTGCTGCTACAGCCTTAAAGGTTGCCCTTTATAAGCAGAGTCAGGTGTTCTATATTTCTACAAATTATGAAATTGAAAAAGCTTTCCTTGAAGCACTTGGACTTGGTTCTGTTCAGGCAGCTTATGAACTGGGTAAGATTTATGAGAGACAGGAATCTGCTCCTGATTTCACAGGCGAAAAGAAGAGTATGACATACTTTGAAAGAGCCTTTGATAATAAGTATGAAGATTTCGATAAGGAAAATCTCTTCAAGGTTATCCAGCATAAGGAAACAAAGGGAGCTACAACAGAAGAACTTATCAATCTTTATATGCAGAACGCAGCCATGGCATATGTTCCTGCAGTTGATAAGATTGTAGAACTTGTTAAATATCAGACTCCACAGATCAAAGAACTTTATTTAAGACTTATCGATCTTGCAGAGACTGGTGATGATAATGCTATTATTTCAATGCATAAGCTGGAGCTTACATATCCTGAACTTGTTATCGTTCAGCCTGTTGATGGACAGAAGGTAATAGAGAATAAGTTCTTCAGAATGCTTATTCCAAGAGAATGTACAGCTCAGATTGATGATGACGGAGGTAGCATCAAGCTGGCGGATTCAGTTATTGAATTTGCAGTTGCAGAACTTCCAGTAAAGGTTGATTCAGAAGATGATTATCTTAAGATCTACAAGCTGATCCTTTCTGAATATCTTCCACAGGAAAGCGCAGAGATCATCATTGCTAATTCACGTATGATTGGTTCTGGTATTAAGGAATCTAAGGATAATGTTCATTCATTCAGCATTCTCCTTATCAGTGCTCATAACCAGTATCTCTTCAAACTTAGTTCTAGGGACCGTCGTCAGATGATCCAGTTTAAGGGTGAAGTTACAAAGATGGCTAAATCTCTTGTTGAAACAGGTGAGATTTATGTATCATCAGATGGAACAAGAAGAAATATCGGTCTTTCTGTAATGCTTAAATCTAATGAAGGTGGATTCCTTTCACTTGGCAAAAGCGAATAAATAGTGTATAATAACTGAGGTTCATGAAAATCATGGACCTCAGATTTTTATTGTTAAAAAACTAAATAATATTCGGGGCAGGGTGAAATTCCCGACCGGCGGTATTAAGACTTGATCTTTAAGCCCGCGAGAGTGATCTGATTTGGTGAGATTCCAAAGCCGACAGTAAAGTCTGGATGGGAGAATAGTGTGGCTTGCCATACATGTTTTTTTATGTGCTCCGGGGTTAGTCTCGGGGTTTTTTTGTTTTCTTTGTTGTAAAGTCTCAAGACTTTAAGTGTAGGCTAAAAAGGAGATGTTAATATGGCTTTTGAAAGAAAGTATATGGAAAGGGCGATTGAACTTGCAAAGAAAGGTAAGGGTGCTGTTGATCCAAACCCTCTTGTAGGTGCAGTCATTGTTAAAGATGGGAAAATAATCGGCGAGGGTTATCATCATAAATATGGTGATCTTCATGCAGAAAGAGATGCATTTCAGTCTCTTAAGGAAAGTGCTGAAGGTGCCGAGATGTATGTGACTATGGAACCATGCTGTCATCAGGGAAAACAGCCTCCATGCACAGAAGCAATCGTTGAAAATAAGATAAAGAGAGTATTTGTGGGATCAGATGATCCTAATCCTTTAGTATCAGGTAAGGGAATCTGGTATTTAAGACAGCAGGGTGTGGAAGTTTTCACACATGCTATGAAGGAAGAATGTGATGAATTAAACAGAGTATTCTTCCATTACATTACAACTAAAAAACCATATGTGGTGCTTAAATATGCCATGACAATGGATGGCAAGATCTGCACAAGATCTGGAAAGAGTCGTTTTATCACAAATGAATTATCCAGAAATATGGTTCAGGAAATGCGTAAAGAATTACCAGCTATAATGGTAGGAATTGGAACCGTACTTTATGACGACCCTCAGTTAACCTGTAGAATTGAAGGAGGCAGAAATCCTATTAGGATAATAGCTGATAGTAATCTTATGATACCTATCAAGTCTAAGGTGGTTCAGACAGCAAAGCAGATCAAGACCTTTGTTGCTACTACTGAAAAGATGAAGGAGCAAAAGAAAGATAAGATCAAGAGACTCGAAGATTTAGGAGTATTTATCCTTTTAATCCCAGAGAAAGATGGTCATGTAGATCTTTCAATCCTTATGGAAAAACTTGGAATGATGAAGGTAAATGGTATCCTTCTTGAAGGTGGCGGAACTCTTAACTGGGGAATGTTAAGAGAAGGCTTAGTTCAGGAAGTAAGAACATTTACAGCTCCTAAGATCTTTGGTGGAGAAAAAGCTAAAACACCTGTTGATGGAGAAGGAATTTCAGAAGTTGACAGTGCGGCCTTAGGCGAATTGATCGAATTAAAGGCTTTAGATAAAGATATTTACGCCAGATATATTCTTAAATGAGGTAAAGAATGTTCACAGGAATTATAGAAGAAAAAGGAAGAATAGAAGCTATAAAGCAGGGTGCAAAGTCAGCAGTCCTTACTATCAGAGCTGAACACATTTTAGATGATGTGAGAATTGGTGATTCTGTGGCAGTAAATGGAGTTTGTCTTACGGCAACTACTGTAGGAAGCAATTATTTTACGGCTGATGTTATGGCTGAAACCTTAAGAAGATCTTCACTTGGAAGTCTTAAAGCCGGAAGTGAAGTCAATCTTGAAAGGGCTATGGCTATGGGCGGCCGCTTTGGAGGTCATATAGTTTCAGGGCATATTGATGGAACAGGAACAATAAGATCAATGACTAAAGAAGATAATGCAGTCTGGGTCACAATTGAAGCAGACACCTCTATTCTTGATCTAATAGTTGAGAAGGGGTCCATTGCTATTGACGGCATCAGTCTTACAGTTGCAGCAGTGGATGAAACATCATTTTCTGTATCCCTTATCCCTCATACAGGTAAGGAAACAACTCTTCTTAGCAAAAAGCCTGGGGATATAGTAAATCTTGAGAATGATATTGTTGGTAAATATATTGAAAAACTAATGAAAAAAACTGAAAGTACTTCTAAGAAGGAAAGTGGTCTAACTGCTTCATTTCTTATGGAGAACGGATTCTTATAAATATTTGTTTTAATGAAAGGAACCAAGATGTATAAGATTAACAGTATCGATGAAATACTCGAAGATATGAGACTTGGAAAACCTGTTGTCATCATGGATGATGAGAACAGAGAAAATGAAGGCGATATCATTTTTGCAGCTGAATTTGCAACTACAGAGAATGTAAATTTCATGGCAAAATATGCAAGAGGACTGATCTGCATGCCAATGGATGAAAGCTATTCAGACCTTTATAACCTTCCTCAGATGTGCATTACCAATACAGATAATCATTGCACAGCTTTCTCAGTTTCAATAGACCATGTAAATACTACAACAGGTATATCAGCAGAAGAAAGAGGATATACAGCAAGAGTATTTGCAGAAGGAAAGGCTAAGCCGGAGGATTTCAGACGTCCAGGTCATATGTTCCCGCTTCTTAGTAAAGCTGGTGGTGTAATAGAAAGAAATGGACATACTGAAGCTACCGTAGATCTTTGCAGACTTGCCGGATTAAAGCCAGTAGGACTTTGCTGTGAGATCATGAAAGATGATGGAACTATGGCTCGTATGGAGGATCTGGTGGGATTTGCCAAAGAGCACGGACTTAAGATCAGTACTATTGAAAAGTTAGTTCAGTATCGTAAGGAACATGAGATATTTGTTGAAGAAGTATCTAAGGCAAAGCTTCCTACAAAGTACGGTAATTTTATTATCCATGGATATGTAAATAAGCTCAATGGAGAGCACCATGTGGCTCTTACAATGGGTGATATAGATGACGGAAATCCTGTTCTTGTCAGAGTTCATTCTGAATGTCTTACAGGAGATGCATTTGGATCTCTTAAATGTGACTGTGGTCAGCAGTTTGACGCAGCTATGAAGAAGATCGCATCTGAGGGAAGAGGCGTACTTCTTTATATGAGACAGGAAGGTAGAGGAATTGGCCTTATTAATAAAATCAAGGCCTATGCCCTTCAGGATGAGGGATATGACACAGTAGAAGCTAATCTTAAATTAGGTTTCCCTGAGGATGCCCGTGATTATACAATCGGAACACAGATTCTTGTAGACCTGGGGGTTAGAAAGATGAGATTAATGACTAACAATCCTCTTAAGGTTTACGGACTTCAGGGATATAACCTGGATATAGTTGAAAGAGTTCCGCTTGAGGTAGCTCCATCTGTTTATGATCTTTTCTATCTTCAGACAAAGAAGGATAAGATGGGACATATACTTGATAATCTTGATGAAAAGTAAAAAAGGAGAATAAATTTTATGAAGAAGATCGAAGGAAATGTAGTAGCAGAAGGAATGAGAGTTGCGATTGTTGCTGCTCGTTTTAATGAATTTGTAGTTTCAAAGCTTATCGGTGGTGCTGAAGATGGACTTATCCGTCACGGCGTAAGAGAAGATGATATTACTCTTTGCTGGGTACCAGGTGCATTTGAAATTCCATTAGTAGCTAAAAAGCTTGCTAAGTCAGGAAATTATGATGCTGTAATCTGCCTCGGATGTGTTATCCGTGGTGAAACAAGCCATTATGACTATGTATGTAACGAAGTTTCTAAGGGAATCGCTCAGATCGAACTTGAATCAGGAATCCCAGTAATGTTCGGAATCCTTACAACTGATAATATTGAGCAGGCTGTACAGCGTGCTGGTACAAAGGCTGGAAATAAGGGATTTGATTGCGCTACAGGAGCTATTGAGATGGTGAATCTCATGAGACAGCTGTAATATGAAGGATAAAAAAATCTTATTTTTTGATATTGATGGCACTCTTATAACGGATGATGAAAGAAGAATCCTGCCGGAAGATACAAAAGAAGCATTAAAAAAAGCAAAAGAAAATGGATGCTTATTATTTATCAATACAGGCAGGGTATTCTCAAATGTAGAAGACTATATCAAAGAAGGATTTGATGGTCTTATCTGTGGATGTGGAACCTATATTGTGTATCATGATGAAGTTTTATTGCATCATAAACAGACCATAGAGAAATGTCGTGAAATAGCTTTAGTGTGTAGAGAAACGGGTATGGAGGCTATATTTGAATACGCTGACAGATCCTGTTATGACAAAACTCTGAAAATGGATTACATTAAGGATCTTATAGGATACTTTAAAGATAATAAGAGATGGGTTGTTGATGATATCGATAGCCCGGACTTTATCTTTGATAAATTATCTGCATTTTATGGTGCCAGTAGTGATCTTAAGGGTTTTAGAGAATATATTGAAAAGGAATGGACTTATATTGATAGAGAAGGAAATTTCTGTGAGATAGAACCTAAGGGATTTTCTAAGGCTTCAGGTATAAAATTTTTGACAGAGCATTTTGGTATTCCAGAAGAAAATGTATATGTTTTTGGTGACAGCAATAATGATCTGGAGATGCTTGGAACAGTTAAAAATTCAGTTGCAATGGGAAATGCTACTATTGCTTGTAAAGAGATAGCTTCATATGTTACAACTAAAGTAGATTGTGGCGGAATTTCCAATGCGTTAAAACATTTTGGCCTTATCTGATTAATTCGATACTTGCTTATATGATGAGGGGTGGAATATGAAAATATATGATGATGAAGAGCAAAAGAGAAAAGACGAAGAAGATAGAAGGCTTATAGAAGAATATCAGCGAAAAAAAGAAGAGATGGACAGAGCCGAGGAATTAAAAGAGGCTGAATTAAGAAAAAACCATGGCAGAGGAGAAGATGATTCACCTTATGGCCTGGGTTTTGAAGTAAGTAAAGATATGGGATTTTTGGACCAGTTTCTTACTTCCCTGATAAAACCTAAAAAACTCCTGGGGTTAGCTCAGCTTTCAGCTGGTAAATTCATCAAATATCTGGTAGTGATGGCTTTATTCCTTTCATTTATGACCTATGTTGTCCCAGTGGCTGCTACCATTACTGGATTTAAGGGATTTAATCATCTTTTTAAAGAAAGCATGCCTCAATTTAAGGCAGAAAATGATACTCTTACTGCGGATGATAAATTTAAGCTTAATCTGTCAGGGTTTACTGTAGTTATGGACACATCAGAACCTACAGTAGATGTTAAAAAATTAGATGGATCAGGACTTTATATAACCATTGGAAGTAAGAATATTGAAATGATCCTGCTTCAGAGTGGTATGAGTCAGAAAATCTACACATATCCAGTGGGAGTGATATTCTATAATGGTGTTACAAATGATACCTTTGTTGAGGCAATACCTGAGATATATATGGTATTAGGATTTAGCTTCCTGTTTATGGCTGTATTAAATATCTTAAAATATCTGATATGGGCATTTATATATTCAATATTTGCCTGGGCATTAGTAAAGAGAACGGATCTGCATCTTGATTATTGGGATGCATTTAGACTGGCATTTTATGCCGGCACCTGGGGTATGATACTTCCAAATGTCAATATGGCATTAGGTTATATCATCCCACCAATTTTAATCTTTATTGCCGGTATATTTATATCTTTAAGATTTATCAGTATCAGTGCAAGTCCTTATGTTAGAAATGAAATCCAGGATTAAGGATTTGTCCATACGACTTAAAGATGAATTTTGATATGAACCATCACCTGTAACCTCTCTGTCTATAAAGGCAGGGGGGTTATATTTGTTTGCAGCTTCTTCAGTAGGGAATTCTACTTCTGCATAGATAAGTCCATCAAATAATCCATGAAAGATGTCTAATTCTATGGTAAGACCGTCTTTTTCAGGAATCTTATATCTGGTTTTTTCGATGACATTTCCTTCGGATTTTTTTAGAAGATTATTAAACTGATCTTCAGTGATCATAAATTCGTGTTCTTCTCTCTTAAGAAGACCACTTGATTTTATAGTAAGATAATACTTATCGTCAGACTTCCTGCATCTTATAACAGGATCTGTACAGATATAGGCCTGGGTTACCTCTTTTTTTTCGTATTTTTCTAAGTCGTGAGGGAGCATTTTAACCAAAAATTTACGTTCAATTTCCACGCGATTATTCCTCCATTTAATTGAAAAAACTCTGGTATTATTATATACTATTCGTGCGTATTTTTTAAACATATAGTTTGTTGTATGGAGGGGATTGATATGAGTAAAGTATATGTTTTATTAGCAGAAGGTTTTGAAGAGGTTGAAGCTTTAACACCAGTTGATCTTTTAAGAAGAGCAGGTATTGAAGTTGTATTAGTTTCAATTACTGAGAAGATTGAAGTTAGAGGCGCAAGAAGAATTAATGTCATTTCAGACATTGGAATAGATGAATTAAAGGATGATGGAGATATGCTTATTCTTCCAGGTGGAATGCCTGGAACTAATTATCTCAGGGACTCAGAGAAAGTTAGAGATGCAATCTTAAAGTATAATGAGCAGGGTAAGTATCTTGCAGCAATCTGTGCTGCACCTACTATTTATGGAGAAATGGGCCTTCTTAAGGGAAAGAAAGCTACATGTTATCCAGGAATGGAAGATGGATTAAAGGGAGCAACATTTACAGGCGATTATGCAAGTGTTGCAGTAGATGGAAATTTTATCACAAGCCGTGGTGTTGGTACGGCAATTGATTTCTCACTGGCTTTGATTGAGATTCTTTGTTCAAAGGAAAAGGCAGATGAGATAGCTAAAGCAGTTGTATATAAGAGGTAAGCGGGATGAAAGACATTAGAGTTAAGGATGTTTTAGAAGCAACAAAGGGAAAGTTGCTTAATGGTGATAGTGATATAGAGAATCTGGTATTAAGTGACCTTTGTATAGATTCAAGACTTATGAAGAAAGAGGATATCTTTATTCCTATTAAGGGAGAGAAGGTAGATGCTCATAAGTTCATACCTGATGTAATGAAGAAGGGCAGTGCTACATTTACTGAGGAAGATATAACAGAGTTTGAAGAGAATAAGGCCTATATCAAGGTAGATTCTACTGTTAAAGCTCTTCAGGATTTAGGAGCATATGTTAGAGATAAATATACTAAGCCTGTTATCGGTGTTACTGGAAGTGTTGGAAAGACTACAACAAGAGAGATGATCACAACAGCTCTCTCAAGTGCAAAGGAAGTATTCCATACTGAAGGTAACTTTAATTCTGAAATTGGTTTACCTATCACAACTTCAAGAATGCTAGATAAGGATTCAGATATAGCTGTTCTTGAAATGGGTATCAGTGCTCCAAATGAGATGGATATTCTTGCGGGAGTTGCAAAACCTGATATTGCCGTTGTAACAATGATAGGTGTTGCTCATATTGAATTCCTTAAATCTAAGGAAGGAATCAGAGATGAGAAGATTAAGATCTGCAAGAATATGAATGAAAATGGAGTTCTCTTCCTAAATGGAGATGATCCTCTTCTTGCTGAAATGAAAGGAAAGACCGGAGTTAAGACTTTCTTCTACGGTACAAGTGAAGATGCAGATTATAGAGCAGAAGATATAAAAGTAGAAGATGGTAATTATACTTATACTTTTGTTCATGATGATCTTAGACTTAAAGTAAAGATTCCTGTATTAGGAAAGCATAATGTACTTAATTCACTGGTTGCAATGGCAATCTGTGATCATTTAGGTATGGATCTTAATGCAGCTAAAGGTGCGTTAGAGAATTTCCATGGTTTAAGACAGAATGTCTTAAAGACAGATAAGGGATATACAGTTATTGATGATACTTATAATGCCAGCCCTGATTCTATGAAGGCAGCAATAGATGTAGTATCTAATTTCAAATGTAACGGTAAGAAATATATTGTTCTTGGTGACATGTTTGAATTAGGTGTAAATGAAGTATCTTTCCATGAAACTGTAGGTGAGTATTTTAAAGATAAAGATATAGATGAACTTATTACTTTAGGTCAGCTGTCTCTTCATATCGAAGAAAAAGCCAGAGAAGTCTCTGGCATAAAAACTGTACATACAGCTAAACTTGATGAAGTTACTGAATATCTTAATTCAGTGCTTAAGAAGGGCGATGTAGTCCTCCTTAAGGCATCTAACGGTATGCATCTCACTGAAGTAGTTAAAGATATTGTTTAAGCTTTAAAATTATTAGATTTAATGAATTCTATGAATTCATTAACAGGCATTGGCTTTGCGTAGTAGAAACCTTGTATGAAGTCACATTTGTTATTTATAAACCAATCTGCGGTTTCTTTGTCTTCAACGCCTTCTACTACGACTTTACCGCCAAGGTCTTTTATCATATTTATGGTATTCTTCATAACAGCCTTCATCTTAGGCTTGTTACGATCGTCTACAAAGCTCTTATCCAGCTTAATTATCTTAAATGGGAAGCTGGTAAGTCGTCTTAAATTAGAATAGCCGGTTCCGTAATCGTCCAAGGTTATCTCAAAACCAAGGCGGTGAACTTCTTCAATATTCTTTGTAACAATATCCTGAATATAATCTGTGGCTGTTTCTGTTATCTCAAAGTTGATATAATCTGTAGGGATATTATATTTATAGAGCAATTCCTGAAGACTATCCTTGAGATTATCTTTCATACATTGAATAGTAGACATATTTATCTCTACGTATTTTATACCGATATCTTTAAAACTATTTTCCTTAAATAATTTAAAAGTGTTATCAAATACAAAGTCACCAATGTTATATATAGCTCCTGATTTTTCTGCCGCCGGTATAAATATTGATGGTGGTATAAAATGACCATTGTCATGGAGTCTTATCAGGGCTTCACAGCAGGTGAATTTCTTTTCTTTGATATCATATATTGGCTGGAAATACATCTCAAAACGATCGTGTATTAGGGCTTCGGAAATGATAGTATCGATATTTTCTTTTATCATTTGCTGCTTATCTTCTGAGAGATCGGATAAGGCATAGGAAGCAGAACCAATGATATATTTATCAAATGTAGCTGAAAAATCCATTATCTCGTCGTATGTAGTCAGGTCTTTAGGGATATTAACTGAGCAGACACAGATATCAAGAGGAATATCTATACAATTGATGTTGATATTTCTATTGGCTGCAGTAAATACTCTGTTTCTTTCGTTTATAAGTGTTTCCTCAGTATAATTACCTTCAAAGATTATGGCATAAGTACCATTTGTTATATAGAACAGCTGCTCTGAATAATCAAAAACATTTACAATGCTTAAAATATCAGTGGTCTGATCACTGGCAGGTCTTATCCTGTCTGAAAAAGCCTGAAGTAATGCTGTGTAGGTATCATTTCCAAGGAAATTTAAAAGAGAGGTACTGTTTTTGATCTTAATAAATATTATTGATACAGGAACTTTTGAATCTGTGTAACGTTTTAAGCTTTGAGAAAATGCAGTATAACTACTGGTGGAACTGTTCATATCAAGAGTTTCTTCAGCTCTTAGGATGAACATAGTAACAAGTAAAGAAGTGATAGTCATGGCAAACATTTCAACTAAATATTCAGGACGTAATAACTGAATGATTGTTGCAAAGGCGTTAAGTGGAAACAGTGAGAACATTGCTAGAAATTTGTCAAATGAAAGCATGTTAGCAACTTTAAACAGGTAGACGATTCCAAATATTATATAATAACCTGCAATGATATAAAGGATAAAAATGCCGTTAGCACGGTGATAATTGCATTGTTCATCGTAATAGAATATGATCTTTTTAAAAGTATTCAGAATGATCACTACCGGGACAATGGCATAAGGGAAGATATATAATCCCCACAGGACTTTATGCTTCCTGAATAGATACCAGTTACCCACAGCATTTCCTATGAATGCAGTATATAAAAGAGGAGTTATTATACGACATAAAAAATACAAAGAACTCGAAAGGTAAAGAAAATGTGGGCTCTTTGCCAGTGGACCAATAAGTTTCTCCGGAGTGCAGGATAAAAAATCACATACGGTATCAATAAAAATAAGCCACATAAAAGAAATGAAAAGTTTATTAATCTTTCCACTGGTCATTTTTCTAAAGTATAAAGAAAATATGAGTATGCATTGAAGTATCAATGCACATATATCAAAGTATATAATCCTATTCATGATTGGCCCCTCAAAACCCAAAAACCCCGTAAAATATAAGTATATTATATAAAATAACATATGGTTTCTCAATAGTTTTAAAGCTTTTCACAGAATTTTAAATAGTGTATAATCTTTTTTTGGAAATGCTTTTTTTTAAAGGGATTTTTTATTAAAGATTTAGAGGTTTATATACATGAATATTGCAGTATATTGTGGCGCTAATACAGGGATTCATAAGGAGTATGAAGAAGCTGCCATATTGTTAGGAAGATGGATGGCAGATAATGGCCATAGACTTATATATGGAGCAGGAAAAGTAGGCATGATGGGAATCTTGTGTGATACCATGGAAACCTACGGCGGAAAGATAACTGGAGTGATACCGGAATTCTTATATGAAAAATATAATGCTCATAAGGCTATAGATGAGCTTTATATCACAAAAGATATGTCTGAAAGAAAACTTAAGATGTTTGAACTTTCAGATGCTTGTATCGCCCTTCCTGGGGGCTCAGGAACACTAGAAGAGATAACGGAAAGTTTTTCCTGGACCAGACTTGATCTTAAGGAAAGACCTTGTGTATTTTTTAACACTTTAGGCTTTTATAATGGGATTAAAGAATTCTATGAGAAGCTGATAAAAGAGGGATTCCTTGAAAATGAAGCTGCAAGGGAACTGATGTTTACAGATAATATTGGGGAAATGGAACATTTCTTTAAGAATTTTAGAAAATAATCCATTTAATTAGGAGAGATTATTATGATAAAGGTAATAGAAGAACTCTTATCGCATAAAATAGTACGTGCTGCACTGTATGTAATAGCATGTATATTGATAAATGAGATAATAAACATATTTTATAATGCAAAGAAAAAAAGACTTGGAAAAGAGAGTATTAAAAGCTCATTTACCAAGGGAGCTATCAAAGCTTTAGTGATAATAATAACAGCTATTCAGATCGCATCTCTTTCTGATACTTTATCGAAGTTTTCAAATACCATTTTAATGTCTAGTTCACTTTTAGTGGTAGTACTTGGATTTGTATTTCAGGAAGGACTTAGTAATATAATCCACGGATTTATCATTACGCTTTTTAAGCCATTTGAAATTGGAGACAGATTACTTATCCAGCTGAATGGAGAGACCATATCCGGATATGTTAAATCCATGACCTTAAGGCATACTGTTATTACAGGGATCATGGATAATTCTGTAAATATCATTCCTAATTCATTATTGGATAAGAATACCATTAAGAATCTTTCAAATCAGCCAGCGGGTAATAAATATCCCCTTACTGTTTCCATTACATATAAAATGGGAATGGACGAAAAGAAGCTGAAGTTGGCTAAAAAACTTATGAATGAAGCGGTTTTAGATAATCCTCTTACTTTTGATACAAGAAGTAATAAGGAAGAACCACTGTTTATAAAGGTATCTCTTGAACAAAGCAGTGTGGATCTTACATGCTTTATTACAGCCAGATCTGCAGAAGATAATTATAAGGCCTGCAGTCAGATTAAGGAAAGGCTTCTTAAAGATTTTAATAAGGCAGGCATTGATTTTGCATATCAGCATCTTGAAATCAGTGGACATCTTGACTAAAAACTGGCTTAAAACCTTAATAAATTATGTGATGCGTTTCACAGAAATTTAGATAAATAAAGGTTGATTAATAATAAACTTTAGGGTATTATATATCGTGATAGTAATAAAATTTTGCTATCAAGTATCAATTATTTATTAATTAGTCTATCCTTTTTAACTCACTTATAAAGATAGAGAAGCCGCTGTATTACATTCCCGATAGTTCAGCGGCTTCATTTTTTAGGTATAATATTATGAATATATTTGACAGAACACTTCTTCTTCTTGGAGAAGAAGCTATGGAAAAACTTAATAGATCAAGAGTAGCTATTTTTGGTGTAGGCGGTGTAGGTGGTTTTGTATTTGAAGCCCTGGTAAGATCTGGGGTTGGAACTATTGATATAATAGATAATGACAAAGTAAGTCTTACCAATATCAACAGGCAGATCATCGCTACCACTAAGTCTATAGGACAGTTTAAATGTGATGTAGCTTATGAAAGAGGTAAGGATATTAATCCTGAGGTTGTGATAAATAAACATATCTGTTTCTTTCTGCCGGAGAATAAGCAGGAATTTGATTTTACCCAGTATGATTATGTAATAGACGCAGTGGACACAGTAGCTGCAAAGATCAGCATAATAGAAGAATGTAATGAAAAGAATGTTCCTGTTATAAGCAGCATGGGAGCTGGAAATAAGCTGAATCCGGAAATGTTTGAGATCGCGGATATCTATAAGACTTCCGTGGATCCGCTTGCTAAAGTAATGAGAAGAGAATTAAAGAAACGTGGGATAAAGAAACTTAAATGTGTTTATTCTAAAGAATTACCGATTAAGCCTAATATCCAGATTGATACGGATGAAGGTGCGATCAATAAGAAGAGGGTTACACCTGGTTCAATAGCATTTGTTCCATCCTGTGCAGGACTTATCATTGCAGGAGAAGTAATAAAGGATCTTACGGGAGTGAGAAATTAAGCAGATCATGAAGAAAAGAAAACATTTTATATTTACTGGGAGAGTCCAGGGGGTAGGTTTTAGATATAAAGCTTACTATATAGCAAATAACAGAGGACTTACAGGATATGTAAGAAATCTATATGACGGTTCTGTCGAAATGGAAGTTCAGGGAAAGGACGGGGATATAGATATCATGATAAAAATGCTTAAGGAAGATAGATATATCCTTATTGAGGGGATGGAGACAAGAACGATGGAGATTGATGAGGAAGAAAGATACTTTGTAAAAAAATAAAAAAGCAAAAAACGTGAATAGGCGAAAAGATGCGAAAACAACACCTCCACAAGCGGACTAAACATGTCCTTTTGTGGAGGTGTTGTTTTCTCGTTTTCGAGTCAACCGAATTTGCGTTGATTTAATTATCCTTTTTTATCCTTTTTTATTCTTTTGCCGGGGGAGGGGTTATATGACTGTGAAGATGATTCCTAGCATAAAGGCTAACTGGGCCATTAGGTTGGTGGTCTGTTCAATCCAGTTTGCTTTTGGATCATTTTTATCATATACATTAGCAAATATTGACATTAATACCATGCCAATGAAGGTGATGATAAATAGCAGCAGCTGAGGCATCTTAAGTATCGCAGGTAATATCATATTATACTTGGATTTATCAGGATAGATAAATAATGAAATGATAACAAGTAAGAAACCTGTTGGCATTAGATATCTAAGCTGTATATTTAAGATGCGGATATTTTTTTTATTGACGGCAATTATTACTTTCCATAATACTTTAAGCAGTCCTGCCGTAATGATCAGGAAAGAACCAATAAAAAATAAAAGCGATTTAAACTTTAATGCTATCAGGGAAACACCTATAGTAAAAAATATTACAGGAAGGGCGTCCATTATAGCCATCTGAAGGGTAAAACCTTCAGGAATCTTATCTTTATCTGACATTTTTCTTCTCTTCTTTATTTATTATGCAACAAGCCATTTATGTTTTTCTACACTGTAAAGAGGGATAAATGGAAGCATGATAGGAGTTGTACTAACATAATTCTGATATTCAGGATCAGAGCCATAGTTTCTGTTCTGTCTCATTTCAAGTCTGCGGGCACCACCAAACATAACATAAATGATACCGATGTAACCAATGAGGCTGAGAAGCCATGCGGCAAATGAGTTTAATACGTTTAATCCTGAGAATAATACCCCTGTCCAAAAGATCATTTCCCCAAGATAATTAGGGCAGCGAACTAATTTGAAAAGGCCTGTATCAACAAAGCGGTTTGGATTAATCTTCTTAGCTTTATTCTTCTGGAGATCAGCGATAGTTTCAAGTGAAAGGCCAATGACCATTATGATAAGTCCGATTATTGCGAAAACGTCAGTGCCTTTTCTGTTGTTTAATCTAAAGAGAACAGGAGCTGTTTCGCAGGCATAGAGAAGAGCTGATGTAATCCAGATTGCTGACTTTGCTGTAAAAGACATTCCTTTACCGTCTTTAATTTCCTTTTTCATTTTTTTATTATATGAAGCACTTTTGATCTCTCGTAAAGCCAGATATCCACTGAGACGGATTCCATATATTATTAAGAGAGCTGAAAGAAGAACTGTTCCAACAGTAAGTTCCTTGGAAAATAGTAACAAAAGGGTTATTCCAATGGCGGAAATGGAAAATCCATATCCAAGTGAAATAAAATAAACATATTTCTTAAAACCTATAGATGATGCGATCAATGCAATTAAAAGTAAAATTAAAAATGCTTTCATTTTGCTATACTCCTTTTTTGTGTTTTTTATGTATCGCCATTGTTATTATATCTATAAATAGGAAATAAAACAGTACACATATATTTAAATGTGGGTAAAAATTGCAAAAAAAATCAGGATCTGAATAACAGATCCTGAAAATATAATTTACATACTTGTATATCCACCATCAACAGGAAGAGCAACACCTGTAACATAGGTTGTCTTTGGTGAAGAAAGGAAGAGAGCTGCTGTGTCTAATTCTCCTTCATTTCCGTATCTTTCAAGAGGAATAAATGCTTTTGCATTTGCCTGGAAGAAATCACTATCAAGAGTTTCTTTAGTAAGTGGTGAATAGAAGTAACCTGGGCAGATAGCATTTACTGTTATGCCATATTTACCCCATTCAGCTGCAAGAGCTCTTGTAAGATTAACAACACCACCTTTTGCTGCATGATAAGGTGAAGCAGGAGCAACTTTGTTACCAACAAGTCCATACATTGAAGCAATATTGATAACACGACCATATTTAGCTGGGATCATAGCTTTCTTTGCGATAGCTCTTGCCATTTTAAATGTACCGAAAAGATCGATATTAAGTTCATTTTCAAACTGCTCGTCAGTAATATCTTCGGCAGGAGCAACAGCACCTGTACCAGCGTTGTTTATAAGAATGTCGATTCGGCCGAATTTGGCAAGAATCTCATCAACAACTTCATTTACTCTTTCTGTGTCAGTAATGTCGCATTTGATACCAACGGCTTCAACCCCATATGTGTCAGTAAGTTCTTTTGCAACCTCATCGATAAGATTCTGTCTACGAGCAAGACATACGATCTTTGCTCCCTGACTGGCAAGTGCTTTAGCCATCTGAACGCCAAGTCCAGTTGAAGCACCAGTTACAACAGCAACCTGTCCTGTAAGATCAAAAAAATTATTCATTTAATGTACCTTCTCTCTTAATATTCTGTGCAAATTTCACAGTACTTTTTAATTATAACATCATTTTATTGTTTTGTCTGTTGGATTTTATTGAATAAAATAGCATTATTTTGACTTGAAAACATTATTAGACTTGACTAATGATATAGTTTTGATACATAATGCGATTTACTATGTGAATAGGAGAAAATGGTTAGTAATGAAGTACGATTATCTTTTTTTTATTAATAGTATAATGCTTGGAGTTGGACTTGCTATGGATGCTTTCTCTGTTTCTATAGCCAATGGACTTAAAGAAAATAATATGAAGAAATCCAGAATGTCATTTATGGCTGGAATATATGCATTCTTTCAGTTTTTCATGCCTATGGTGGGATGGTTTCTTGTTCATTCTATAGCTGAATATTTTAAGAAATTTCAGCCTTTAATTCCTTGGATAGCATTGATCCTTCTTCTTTATATAGGTGGAAAGATGATCATTGAAGGAATCAAGGAGAAGAAAGAAGCAGATAAAGAGAAGCCAGAAAGTGAAGAAGAGAGTAAAAGTGAGAGTGACTCAGTTATTATTAAGATTGCATTTTCAACTCTTATAATTCAGGGGATTGCAACTGCTATAGATGCTTTATCAGTAGGATTTACTACTGCAAAATACAATGCTTTAATGGCATTTGTTTCCTCTATGATAATAGCTGTAGTAACTTTTATCATCTGCTTTATCGGACTTGGTATAGGAAAGAAAGCAGGAAATCATCTTAAAGATAAGGCGGCATTTTTAGGAGGCATCATACTTATTGCTATAGGTATAGAGATCTTCTTAAAAGGGATCCTTTAAAGAAAGATATCAATAATGAATACTTTGTCCCCGTTACTGTTAAATGGTAACGGGGATTTTTTATACAAATAAAAAATGTTAAGTTAAAAGACAAACGGTTGCACAATTGAAAATGAATGGATTTTTGAATTTAATTGTTTAAGTTACTTTGAGATCACACGGAATTGTGCAATATGCTATAAAATCAGAGTTGAAAGTTGGATTTTATCACTATTGTCTACAATAAACACCTCTTATATAATATAAACAGGCAACCGATTGCGCAAGTTGAGGATTGCGAATTTATTATCACTGGCATTTGTTAAGTGAAGATTCTATTAGGAGGTAGTATATGAAAGTTGTAAAATCCTGGAAAAAAGCTGTAGCTTATACTTTAGCAACTTCATTTGTTATTGGAAGTATAAGTTTGGCAAAAATAGGGGCTTATCAGGTGGATGCAGAAGACTCATGGATAGATACGGGACTTGTTCAAAATGGTGATTTTGAAGAATCATGGGATCTTTCTGCCTGGAATTCAAATGACATTTATTGGTCAAATGATTTTAAAGGCAGTGTATCAGTAACTGATAGTGGGGAACAATCCAGATATTTAAATTGTGGAGGTGATTCAGGTACTGTAGCATCTGCTGATCTATATCAGACATTAAGCTTAAGTAAGGGAGATTATAGGCTTACTCTTGATTATAGTGGAGATGCAAAAGACACAGGACTTAAGATCTATGCAGGTGATTCAGAAGCTAAAGTCTGGCCAAGTGAGGGATGGAGCTGGAAAGTAGCTGAAACCTATGTGGATTTTTCTGTTTCAGAAGATTGTGATATTACATTGGGATTAAAAGGGGATATCGGAAATGGAACATGGATCAAGATAGATAATATCCGTCTGTTAAAGAAGGAAACAGAGTCTGATCCTGATGGTAAAGAAACAGAAAGTGATGCACCTGAACAGGGCCAAAACCAGAGTGATGATCAGAATGAAAACCAGGGGGATGATCAGGAGCAAAACCAGAGTGATGATCAGAATGAAAATCAGGGAGACGAAAATGTATCAGATGGTGGTGAAAATGATTATGACTGGAAAGAAACACAGCTGATAAGCAATGGGGATTTTGAAACTAAGGATTTAACTGACTGGTCAGCAGAGATCGGAACTTCAGCTGATAGTGGTATGGCTGTTGAAAGTAACCAGTGGGCTGAGAATAATACAACAACTTATTTTAATTATTGGTCTAATGATAAAGATGTAAATATTAGTTTAAGTCAGGTGATAAAAAGCTTACCAAAGGGAACATATAAACTGGTTTTCCAGCAGGAGGGCGCAACTGGTTGTTCAGGCCTCAGTATCGAATGTAACGGCACAAAAAAAGAGCTTGAGGCAACAACTGGATGGGATAATTGGAATGATCAGGAGATCATCTTTACTGTTTCTGAGAAAAAAGATGTATTGATAAAGATCTATGGAACTATTGAGGAAAAGTATTGGGGCAAGTTTGATAATTTCAGATTATACAGCAATGGTACCATTTCAACTGAAGGTGAAAGTGAAGGTGAAAGTGAAGGAGCGGATACTTCTGAAGACTCAGAAGTAAATGTTAAAAAGAATGAGACTATAGCTAAGAATTCAGAATTCATAACAGGTTTTGACCTTTCATCTTATGCTAGTCTTAAGGACAGCGGCGTAAAATATTATGATTATGACGGAAATGAATTGAATGATCAGGAATTCTTCAATTTCCTTTACTCACAATGTGATGTAAACTATGTCCGCATTAAAATCTGGAATGACCCATATGATGCTAATGGCAATGGTTATGGCGGTGGTAATAATGACCTTGCTACAGCGATTAAGATCGGAAAATGGGCAACAAGTGCCGGCATGAAAGTACTTATCGATTTCCATTATTCAGATTTCTGGGCAGATCCTGGAAAACAGAATGTACCAAAACAGTGGGCTTCTTATTCATTGGCTGAAAAAGAAGATGCTATTTATAATTATACAAAGACAAGCCTTACCCAATTAAAAAATGCCGGCGTAAACGTTGGCATGGTACAGGTTGGAAATGAAACAAATGGTTACATTTGTGGAGAGACAAACTGGGATAATATAGTAAAGCTTTTCAAAGCCGGAAGTAAGGCTGTTAGAGAAGTAAACCCGGATGCTTTAGTAGCATTACATTTTGCAAATCCTGAAACCCAGGGAAGATATGCAGGCTATGCAAAAAAATTAGCAGATAATAATGTGGATTATGATGTATTTGCTACTTCTTACTATCCATATTTCCACGGTACTGTATCAAATCTTAAGAGCGTGCTTTCTCAGGTGGCATCAACTTATCAGAAGCGAGTAATGGTGGCTGAAACCCAGTATGCTTATACGCTTGAGGAGTTTGATGGAAATACCAATTCACGTACAGAAGGTGATGCTAATACTTATTATTACAGTGTAAGCACCCAGGGACAGGTGGATCTTATAAGTGATGTTGCTAACTGTGTGACAAGTTGTGGCACACTTAATGATGGTACAATGGCTGGAATCGGAATGTTCTATTGGGAACCAGCCTGGCTTCCAGTCAGTGTTATAGATAAAAATGATCCGGATTATGAGAAAAAACTTGCTGAAAACAAGGGAAAATGGCAGAAATATGGCTCTGGCTGGGCAACTTCATATGCAGGAGAATACCAGGAAGATGCAAAAATCTGGTGGGGTGGAGATGTTATTGAAAATGAAGCCCTCTTTGATGCTTATGGTCATCCTTTAGCAAGTTTAAAAGCTTACCATTATCTTAGAACTGGAGCAAAAGCACCACTTAAGTTTAGTTCTGTTGAAAAAGTGGAGGAACAGGTAATTGAACTTGGTGAAAGCTATACACTTCCTTCGGTTTTAAAGGCAACATTTAACGATGATACAACAAAAAATGTAAATGTAACCTGGAATGATAAGGCTAAAGTAGATGTAAATAAAGACGGAAGATATGAAGTTACTGGTACATTTACAGTTGAGGAAGAAAATTCTGATAAAGAAAAGATAAGCAGCACTTATACAACCAAGACATATATCACAGTTGAAAAAGAAAACCTGCTGGTTAATCCTAAGTTTGAGGAAAGCCCAATTGGTAAAGGCTGGACAGTAGAAAGAATCAGTGGTTTTAGTAATGAGCAGGATGGAACAATAAAGACTGATGAAAGCAATGCTAAATCAGGAACTAATGTGCTTCATTTCTGGTCAGATAAGGATTTCTCTTTGGATGGTTATCAGACTATAACCTTAAATAAGGGCGTTTATAGTTTTGGTGCCAAGGTTCAGGGAGAGATGAAAGGGGAATATGGAGACAGTGATTCCAATGACCAGGTAAGAGCTTATGTAATGATAGGCAGTGAAATGTCTAAGGGTGATAATACAGAATTAAAAGGCTGGCGCAACTGGGTTGATGTTAAAGCTAATGATTTTACTGTAAAGGAAGATAATACTGAGGTAAGACTTGGTGTTATAGTAAAAGGTACTTCCGGCAGCTGGGGCAATTTTGATGATTTTTATTTAAATAAAATTGATGAATATGTTGAGGATGCGGATCCTGAAATAACAGATGATAATGGTGATAACAAAGAAGAAAAGCAGGATGATGGAAGTAATGATGGAAAGGCTGATGGAAAAAAGGAAGATAAAAATGATGATCAGCCTGTAGAAAAGGAGGCAAAGCCAGCAGTAGAAGTAGAATCTAAAGATACACTGGTTGCTTCTGTTATTCCTGATAATACAGTAAGGGTATCTAATACAGATCAGGAAAAAGAAAGAATTACAACTAAGTCAGAAGAAAAGAAGACAGAAGATAAAAAAGAAGAAGACAAAGTTGTAAATAGCGATAATACTGAAAAAAATACTGAAAACAGTAAGAAAAATGATGAACCCAAGGAAACCAATGAGGCAACTGGTTATAAAGAGGCTGAGAATGCTAAGAATAACAGAAAACCGATATTACCTATTGTTTTAGGGGGAATTACAATTATCGTACTTGCGATTTTTGGCGGGATCATTGTTTTAACAAAAAAAAGAAAGTAAAATGACAGACATTAAAAAAATTTAATGTGATTTTTAAACAAAAGCATCAATTTTGATGCTTTTGTTTTTTTTTGGATTGACATTTAGGTGACTAAATGGTAACTTGGTTTCGCAAGAAGGTAAATCTGACAATCTATGAACAATGTCATTTTCTCTTGGAACCATTTGGACATATGTTCGTTCCTTTAAGGAAAAGTCAGATTATGAGCACCACTTTTATTAAGTGGGTTGGGGCTTTGTGATTCACAAAACTGTTTTTTAAAAAATAATAATTGTATTTTGGCATTCCGGAAATATTTTTTTCTGTATGTCTTTATTTGAGTGCCATTTTGTGGGTGATTTACTTTTAAACGTAAAGTTTAGATAAAAATTGAAAGGGGAAAGTTTAATGTTTTATAGACATAGTAAGTTTAAAACAAGAATTGTTTCATTAGCGTTAAGCGCTTCAATTGCAGCATCTTACGTACCTGGAATGATTAGTTATGTTCAGGCTGATGATTCTGGTAATTATGGAAGCCCGATTGAAGCAACATCAACAGATAGTACATACTCAGATGACGATTATAGTTCTTATGCGTCATCTCATGGAATTAGTGGTGTTAGCAGCATTCTTTATAGTATTGATTCTAATAATACATCTAGTAACGTAAATAGTTTTCCAAAATCACTTGATAATAGTAAAAAGAAATATTTCCCAGAAATAAAAAGTCAGTTAAATGTTGGTTCATGTAATGCATGGGCATTATGTTATTATGCATTTACTTATGAATATTGCAGAGCTAATGACTTAACTGCAACTAGAGACAATTATATGTCACCTGCTTTTCCATATTGTCAGGTTAAGCATGATAATGTAGAGGGTTCAAGTTCAGAAAAACATCTTGTTCATATACTTAAAACAGAAGGTACTCCTTATCTTAAATTAGCTGATTTCGCTTCATACTATTCAGAAAAACCTAATGTATCCTGGTATGCTAAGAAGGATATCTGGGAAAATGCAGCCAAACATAGAGTAAGAGATTTTAAGTGGCTTCATCAGCCGGGACAGATTACTTCACCTGATGATAGTGATCTTAAAGAAATTAAACAGTATCTTAATGACGGTTATGTAATTCCATTTTCTACTAAATTTGAAGGTAGAAAAGAAGCAACAATCCCAGAAGATAAGTACCACGGTGGAGAGAAGGTAGTATATGAGGCTGGTGCTAAAGGAAACCATAAAATGACCATTGTAGGTTATGATGATGATATCTGCTATGACATTAATGGTAATGGAACTATCGAAGATTCAGAAAAAGGTGCCTTTAAGATTGCCAACTCTCATGGAACAACCTGGGGAAATGAAGGATTTTCATGGTATATGTATGATTCTATCAATACAGTATCAGTTTCTTTAGCCGATAAAAGAGTAAGATACTCAGCTATTACAGAGCCTTGTGTTCTATTTGTAGATAAGGGCGAGGATCAGTCATCTGGTTTATTTATGGTTATAAAGATCAATACCCAGAGAAGATATGAAAATCTGGTATGGATCAAGGCTGTAAACAAAGAAACAAATGAAGAGTTTGAATGCGAGTACCCATGCTTTTTCATTAACAATCATGAAAAATTATCATTTAACGGAAATGATTGTCCTGAAGATGGAGAACTTGCTATCGATCTTAATAATATTATAAGCGACATTACTCCTGAAAAAGTTGATGATTACTATTGGTCAATATCATTTAGAGACTATTTAAACGATAATTATCATACAATCCTTAAAGATGCGTACATTGAGTATAATGGCGAAAGACTTGATGGTTACTGCGGAAATGATTTTTGGATCAATGGTAAGGTAGCAGATGTTAATTTCTACTTCAGCGGAAAGATTGAGGGATTAAAAGAAGAGCCTATAACAGAAGGAGAAGTGGTTAGTCTTTTGGCAAAGGTTAACCCAAAGGGAGTAGATCTTTCAAAGGTTACTTATAAGTTTGTTGAAGTAAACGGTGATGAAGAAGTTGTGTTAAAAGAAGACTCTGCAGATAATTCTTGTCAGTGGACAGCTTCTGAAGCAGGCGATCATACAATTCGCGTTTATATGACTTATGGTTCTCAAATTTTTGTCATAAATGAAAACGTTACCGTACTTAAAAAGCCTTATGTTTCAAAGCTTAATTATGATGAATCAAGATGTTTTGCAAATAATAAGCTTTCGTTATCATTCCGATTCGATGGTGGTGTTGATAAAAAATCTATCAAAGATGTTTACTGTGTTGGTGGTAATTATTCTGATGGACCAAGAAGAAAAGATTTAGAAGTTTTATATGGCTACGTTATTGACTGGACCCCTGATATGGATGGAACTTTTGATTTCTATGGTACAGTTGTAGATTCAAAGGATAATTGCTATACAGGAAAGATTGGTACAATAGTAATTGATAAGATGCAGCCACTTAAAATTGATAATGTGGAATTTACTCAGAATTCAGATAAGATCGGAGTAAATACATTTGTTAATATAAAAGCAAATGTCAAGGGCGGATCAGGTAATTATGGTTACCGTTTCGGTTCAATTTATGATGGTAAGGAATATTATTATAATTCTGAGGACTATTTTTCATCTTATGGTACATACCATAATCAGGCCATGGATCTTGTATCTTCAGATAGGAATATTATAAATACAGGTAAAAATAAATTCTTTGTAGATGTAAAAGATAATTTTACAGGCGAAATCGTAAGAGAGATCGTAGCAGAGAAAGATGTAGAAGGATTAGTGATAAGTAATATTTTTGTTTCTGATTCACGATATGGAAATAAGTCTGTGGATGAGATACATCCTGGAGATAAGCTTTATTTATGCACAAAGTTTGAAAACCTCGTAAGCTATTACAATGCTAAACGTGAAATGTATTACAGCACTGACAATGGAAATACATATATTAAAATTGAAAATGGTAATGATTCATTAGAAGATAGCGGAGTTTACTTCGAATTCGGTGAAGAAACAGGTAATGTTAAGTTTAAAGTTATGATAACAGATGGTATCGGACAGACTGCAGAAAAGGTAATAGATGTTAATGTTAAGCCTGCAATGAGTTCAAATGTTGCAGTGATCTATTATGATAATTCCTGGAATGAAGCAAACATCCACTATGCTGTAGGAAACAATGGATGGACTAGTGTACCAGGAATTAAGATGGAGAAAAGCGATATTGATGGATACAAATGGAAAGCAGTTATAGACTTAGCTAATGAAAAGGGAGTGATTTTCTGCTTTAACGACGGAAATAGTAACTGGGATAATAATTATAATTCAAATTACCATGTAACTAAGGGAACATATGCAATTAAGAATGGTAACATTGAAGCTTTTAATAAAGATAAAGCGGTAATTTACTATAACAATGATTCTTTTGGTAATGCTAAGATCCATTATATTGTCAATGGAGGTCAGTGGACTTCTGATAATGGTGTAGAAATGGAAGCAAGTGACAAGACTGGTTATAGATGGATGTATGTTATAGATCTTAAGGATTCAAACTGCGGATATGCTTGCTTTAACGATGGAAATGGAAGATGGGACAGCAAAAATAGTGAAAACTATTATTTTGAAGCTGGAGAATATGAAGTTTCTAATGGAAATATCGTAAAGAAGTATTAATAACTGCGGGAGCAAAATAATTTAAAAGGGTATTTAATAATGATTAATAAAAAAATGCTGATAAAAAAGGGACTTGCAGCTGCTCTAACAGCAGCTATTACAGTCTCAACTATATTAGGTAATTTTGGAAATATAAAAAAAGTTAAAGCTGATGGAAATGATAATTGGGATAGTATGTATGGTCAGAATTATCATGTTCTTAACGGTGAATATGAGATAGTTAACGGTAAAGTAACAAGAAAGAGATAGACTTAAGTTAGGAGTAAAAAATGATAAAAAAGTTTTTAAATAAAAAAATAATATCATTACTTCTTGCTACCAGTCTCGCTGCATCAGTATTTAATGGGCTGACACTTAATGTGTCAGCCTATGATGGCGGCGATGACAATAGCACAAGTAATAGTGAAGATTTAGAACTCGGACTCGGAGCAGAGATACCATTTGCTGATCTGCATGAAACAGATATTCAAAGTATCAGCAGAGCTCTTACATATAGTATGAATCAGTCTTATGATGATAATGAATCTAATAAAGGGAAGTATCCTGAATCAATAGATTTAAGTGATAGTGATTATTTTCCTCAGATCAGAACTCAGGGAGCTGTTGGTTCATGTGTATGCTGGGCAATAGTTTATTATGGTTTTACTTATGAATATTGCAGGGCTAATAATCTTTCAGCAAAAGATATAAATAATGAAATGTCTCCACTTTTTGTTTATGATCAGATTAAATTTACTGAGACTGGTTCAAGCGGACCGGAGGATGCACTAAATTACCTTTATTATGATGGTGCACCAAGAAAAATACTGGCAGATGGTGAACGTTTATGGACTGATAAGGACGCCATGACATGGTTTCCAAAGAAGGAAATATATAAAGATTCGCCATTACATAAAATTAGTGGTTATAAAAGATTGAGACATCCAGGTCAGATCACTTCACCATATGATTCAGATCTTGATGAAATGAAGAGCTATCTTAACGAGGGGCATGTTATAAATTTTTCGGCTCTTTTTAATAATTATATATATGGAACTCTTCCAGCTGAATCTTCTCATGCAGGGGAAAAGTGTATATATAATTCACGTAATAATCTTAATGAATTTGGACATGAAATGACTATTGTAGGATATGATGATAATATATGCTACGATATTAATGGAAATGGCACTATTGAGGAAACTGAAAGAGGTGCTTTTAAAATAGCAAATTCTCATGGAGATACTTGGTCAAATCATGGTTTTGGATGGGTTTTGTATGATTCCATAAATAGTTATTCTTCATGTTTTGAAAAACCAGAGTACAGGCCAGGAACAATGCAAGCTTTTTCAACTATGACTGTTGAAAAAAATGATTATCATCCTAAATTTTTTGCTGTTATTAATATGAATACAGCTGATAGATCTGAAAATATGGTTACTGTAATTGCAAGACATAAAGTTTCAGGAAAGATACTTAGCCGGAACTTTGCTCCATTTGACTATTTAAATCATTATGCGGTTTCATTAGATGGAAGCAGTGAGGCAAAGGATGGCGAACTGGCTAGAGATCTTGATGAGGCTTTTGACATTAATTCCATTGATGAATTTAATGAATATGACTGGTCAGTAGAAGTAGAAGATTCCAAAGAAAATGATAATATTACAAAGATAAATGACTTTTATATTGAATACAATGACGTGAAATTATTGGAATTAAAGGAATCAGGAGTTTTACTTAATAAAGAGAAAAGAGAATTAGCTCTTAAAAAGAGTGGTTCAATCTGTGTGGATAAGGATGACATATTTGAAGGTGATGAGATAAATATCACATCAAAACTTGCATCTGATGATGGAAATGTCTCATATAAGTTTGTGGATATCTTTGATGGAAAAGAGAATCTTATAAGAGATTATGATACAGATAATAGTACAAAGTACTTAATTGATAATGCAGGAGAGCATACTATTAAGGTTTATGTTAAGGCAGATGATTCTTCTTACTTTGATTTTGAAAAGAAGATCACAGTAACTAAAAAACCATATGTTAAGAAGTTAGATTACGATAAAGATATGTGCATTCGTAACTTTACTATTAACTTTGAAGCTGAATTCGATGGTGGATTTGGCGAAGTATGCTTTGATGATATTTACGTAACAGGTGGTAATTATCCTGAGGGAAAGAAGACATTACATTTAACAGTTAATAAGAATAAAGCTTCATGGACTCCTGATATGGATGGTGAATATGAAATGTTTGCCACAGTTAAGGATTCAAAGGGTAATACTAATGAAGTAACTTTAGGTAATATTATTATTGATAAAGAAAAACCATTAGAATTAAAGAGCTTTACCTGTGAGTCGTATGATATTGATCATATAAATAATTATGTTACTTTAAATGCAAGTGGAAAGTATGGTTCAGGTAAGTATAAATATCGCTTTGGAGTAATCTTTAATGGGGTGGAATATATCTATGGAAGATCTTTTGGAAGCGATAAGGATGGTTTTGATAAAAGTGCAAGTGCTCACTTTAATACAACAGATCTGATTAATGAGGACACAGATGAAAAAATATTAAATATTGGAAATAATACTTTCTTTGTTGATATGAAGGATGAAGTATCTGGAGATGTTATAAGGACTACTGAGGAGCATGATCTTAAGGGATTAGAAGTAGTTGACATACAATATAACGATAACGAACATTTCGTTGGAGAAAGCATTTATCTTAATGCATCAGTCAAAGGAGCGTATTATACTGAAACCGAAGGCGGATTCTATTATAGCCTTGATGGTGGCGTTACCTACCAGGAGGTTGAAGACTCAAGTTGGTACAGATATTCAATTTCAACTTGTTATTTTACTCCTAAGGAAGCTGGAAATTACAAAATCAAGTTTTTTGTAAAGGATACCGTTGGACAGACAGCAGAAAAGATCATTGACTTATCAGTTCGTTCAAAGGAAGAAACAGTTATCTATTATGATGGTCCGATAGATAATCCTAATATCCATTATAAAAAAGATAATGGAGAATGGACTGCTGTTCCTGGAGTTAAAATGCAGGCAAGTGATACCGTAAGTCATAAATGGATGATAAAGATCGATATGCAGGACGCAGAATGTGTTACCTTCTGCTTTAATGATGGTAAGGGTAACTGGGATAGTAATAACGGACAGAATTACCATATAGCAAAGGGAAAGTATGCGGTAAGTAATGGCAGAGTACAGGCTATATCTACAAATAAGGCTGTAATTTACTATAATAACTCATGGCAGAAGGCAAATATCCATTATTCTATAGGTAATGGAGAGTGGACTACGGTGCCAGGTGTTGCCATGAAAAATAGTGATAAGTCTGGATATACATGGATGTATATTCTTGATATTCCAGATAATCAGACTGCAGATATCTGCTTTAATGATGGTAATAATTGGGACAGTAATAATGGACAGAATTATCATATTACAGCAGGAGAATATGAAGTAGTTAATGGAAATCTTAGAAGAATTTATTAAATAATAATAAATTAAAGAAAATAATTAACTAATCCAACCGGTTATGCTATAATCACGATTAACTCATTGTGATTTAGTATGACCGGTTTTTTTAGGAGGATATTAAAGTGGCATCTTGGGAAGAAAATGTTAGAAAAGTAGAACCTTATGTACCTGGAGAACAGCCAAAGGTAAAAGACATCATTAAATTAAATACTAATGAGAACCCTTATGGACCATCTCCAAAGGTAAGAGAAGCGATTTTTGATTTTGATAGTTTAAGAAAATATCCAGATCCTGCAGTTACACTTCTGGTGGAGAAACTGGCGGCTTATCATCATACAACAAAGGACAGAGTTTTTGTTGGAGTTGGATCAGATGATGTTATAGCTATGGCATTTATGACATTTTTTAATTCAACTAAACCGGTACTTTTCCCGGATATTACATATTCATTTTATCCTGTATGGGCTAATATGCTGGGAATTAAATATGAAACTATTCCTGTGGATAAGGATTTTAATATAGTAAAAGAAGATTATCATAGAGAAAATGGTGGAATAATATTCCCAAACCCTAATGCTCCAACAAGTAAGATAGTTTCAAGAGATTTTATCATTGATATACTTAAAGCAAATAAAGATTCTGTAGTGATAATCGATGAAGCTTACATTGATTTTGCAGAGGAAGGGTCTTCTATCATTGATCTTACAGAAGAATATGAAAACCTTCTTTGTGTAAGGACATTTTCAAAATCCAGATCTCTTGCAGGTATGAGAATCGGATATGCAGTAGGTAATGCAAAGCTTATAAAATATATGAATGATGTAAAATATTCATATAATTCCTACACTATGAATACTCCTTCTATTCTTTATGGTGTAGCTTCTGTTGAAGATGATGCATATTTTAAAGAGACAGTTAAAAAGATTGTTGATACAAGAGAAAGATTTGTCAGTGAGATTAAGAATTTAGGCTTTGAGGTATTGCCTTCTGCAGCAAATTTCGTATTTGCCAAATATCCTGGCAGAGATGCAGCGGATATATTTGAAGCTGCAAAGAAAAATGGTATCTATTTCAGATATTTTAATCAGGACAGGATCAAAGATTATTTAAGAATAACAATCGGTACTGATGAGGAAATGGATAAGGTTATAGACTTCTTTAAGACTTATCTTATGGATTGACAAAATATAATACTCAAATTATTATAAGGATATGGAAGAGATGTTTCGCACACATTACTTTCATATCCTTTATTATTTTCTTTTGATTTTTTCTGAAATTATTTATGGAAAAGGAAAAAATCGTAAATGACATCTTAGCAGGAGTTTCAGAGAAACTTAAAGATCTTGAAGTTGAAAAAATCAGCATTGTAAATAATATTAAGAATAATAGCATAAGCCTTACGGGACTTTCGATTAAGTTAAAGAATAAGACTATAGCTCCTTGTATCTACCTGGATAATTACATAAACAGGTTAGAGATGGATCCATATTATGACTTATATTCTGCCGTTGACAGTATAGATAAAACAGTAAGAAGAGCCTTTGAAAAGATAGAAGATGAGGATGTGGATCTTCAATTTAATCAGGCTAAAGCAAGAGAAAAAGTGATAGTAAGGCTTATTAATTATGAGATGAATAAGGAACTGCTTAAGGATGCCATATATATAAGGTTTCTGGATCTGGCCATAACATTCAGATGGCTGGTGGATATAAATGGAAACAAAGGAGATATCCTTGTAACTAAAAAGATAGGTGCACCCTGGGGGTTATCTTTAGAGGAATTGTATGAAATGGCAATGAAAAATACCATGAAAAATTATGCTCCTGTTATCTCAAAATTAGATTCATTTATAAGAAGTTTTTGTGAGAAAGAGTCTATTCCAATGCCTATAGATTTATACCCGGATGATATTAATCCAAGCCTGCTTATGACCAATTGTGACGGAGTTTATGGAGCAGTTGCATTGCTTGATGAGAAGGTTTTAGAAGAGGCCTATAACAGAATAGGAGACGACTACTATATCATTCCTTCCTCTGTAAATGAAGTGATAGCGGTTCCGAGGGAATTTGTATATGATGAAGAAGATGTTAAACAACTTATAAAAAGAGTCAATGAAGAAGAGGTTCCAAACGGTCAAATTCTGTCAAATTCGCTCTACTACTATTCACATATTGATAAACAAGTATCCTTAAAAATGTAGAAAATAAGCAAACTTGTGGTTGCTATAGGGAACTCTTAAGAAGAAATAGTTTCCGGGGGCGGAAAGAGTCATTTTTCTTGACTGAGGTGTTGAAGTGTGATAAATTTACATAGTGCGTGAAATTGCACGAAAATTGCGTGATGTTTTTGGAGGAAACTTAAAATGGCAAACGGAACAGTAAAATGGTTCAATAATCAGAAGGGTTACGGATTTATCACAGATGAAGCTGGAAAAGATGTATTCGTACATTATTCTGGACTTAACATGGAAGGCTTTAAGACTCTTGAAGAGGGACAGAAAGTTGAATTCGATGTAACTGATGGTGAAAAGGGACCACAGGCTATCAACGTAACAACCGTTAAATAATAGATATCATATCCATTTTTTATACATGTTTTACGTAAAAAGGGCAATACAGATTTTGTGTTGCGTTTTTTTA